>CAYPCC010000077.1:0-7731 GCA_964409095.1 uncultured Phycisphaera sp.
CGACGCGATCATCTCGGTCGGCTACCGGGTCAACAGCCGCCAGGCGACGCAGTTCCGTATCTGGGCGACCCAGACCCTGCGCGAGTTCATCGTCAAGGGGTTCGTGCTCGATGACGAGCGGCTCAAGCTCAACAAGCGGTTCGGCAAGGACTACTTCGACGAGTTGTTGGAACGGATCCGCGAGATCCGGGCCAGCGAGCGCCGGTTCTATCTGAAGATCACCGACATCTACGAGCAGTGCAGCATCGATTACGACCGCTCGGCCGAGGTGACCCAGACGTTCTTCGCGACGATGCAGAACAAGCTGCATTGGGCGGTGACGGGCAAGACGGCCGCGGAGATCATTAAGGATCGCGCGGACGCGGATCGGCCGTCGATGGGGCTGACGACGTGGAAGAACGCGCCGGACGGGAAGATCGTGAAGTCGGATGTGTCGGTGGCGAAGAACTATTTGATTGAAGGTGAGGTCAAGGAGCTGGAGCGGATCGTGGGGATGTACCTGGACTTCGCGGAGAACATGGCGGCGCGGCAGCGGCCGATGAAGATGGTCGATTGGGTCGAGCGGCTCAATGCGTTTTTGCAGTTCAATGAGTACGAGGTTTTGACCGACGCGGGCAAGGTCTCGGCGAAGGTGGCGAGGAAACTGGCCGAGCAGCAGTACGGGCGGTTCCGCGTGCGGCAGGACGAGGCGTTTGTGAGCGACTTTGAGAAAGAGATTAAGCGGATACAAGGCAAGCCTCCCGGAAGCAATCCTCCGGAAGGGCCGGCGGCGCAAGAGGGGGATGACGAATGAAGCTGCAGTTTGAGCCGAACCTGGATTTTCAGCGCGACGCGATTGATGCGGTGTGCGACCTATTTATTGGCCAAGATGGAGGGCACTCACCGTTCTCCGTCACGGCCCCCAAAATAGGCGCGGGCGCAGCGCAAGGCCGGTTTTCATTTCATCCAACGGATAGCGGTTACGCCAACAACCTCCTGCTGCCACCCGAGGAACTGCTAGCCAACCTGCATGCGGTACAACTTCGTAACGGTCTACGACAGGACAAGGAACTCAACAAAGTAAATGGTGATCCGGTACTAGACTTCGCCGTGGAGATGGAGACCGGAACGGGTAAGACATACGTCTACCTGAGGACGCTGCTGGAGCTGAATAAGGAATATGGCTGGACAAAGTTCGTGATCGTCGTGCCGAGCGTTGCGATTAAGCAAGGGGTGCTGGCGTCGCTCAAGGACATGCGTGAGCACTTCCGCAGCCTGTACGACGGCGTGGCGATGGAGCACCACGAGTACGACGGCCAGGATCTGAGCCGGGTGCGGGACTTCGCGGTCAGCCGGAATGTGCGGGTGCTGGTGACGACGGTGCAGGCGATCCACCCGCCGGCGGAAGGGAGCGGCGCGACGCGCGTCGCGTACCAACCCCACGAGAAGACCGGCGGCGACCGCCCAATCGACCTGATCCGCGGGACGAATCCGGTCGTCATTCTGGATGAACCCCAGAGCATCGAGGGCGGAGAGAATGGTGTCGGAGCCAAGGCGATCCGAAACCTGAAACCGTTGGCGGTGCTGAGGTACTCGGCGACGCACCTGCGGAAGGTGCACGAGGTGTTCCGCCTCGACGCGGTGGACGCCTTTAAGCGGAACCTGGTGAAAAAGATCGAGGTCGCCGCGCCATCGGCCCAGGCGGCGCACAACCGCCCGTACGTGAAGCTGGTCGGCGTCAAGACGAGCAAGGCACACGGGCCAAAGGCCAAGCTGGAGCTGGATGTGAAGGGGGCTAATGACTCGGTCCGCCGTAAGGAGGTCACGCTGCACGGCAACGAGGACCTTGAGCAGGTGACCGGCCGGGACATTTATCAGAACGTCAGGCTCGGCGAGGTTCACGGCGGGAAGGCCGCGGATCAGATGCTTGAGCTGCGACTGCCTGGTGAAACGAAGTGGCTCAAGAAGAACGAGGTCCACGGAGGGATCGACCAAGACGAGTTCGACCGGATGCTCATTGAGCGGGCGGTCACGGCGCATCTGGACAAGGAGTTGATCCGCCGGCCGATGGGGATCAAGGTGTTGTCACTGTTCTTCGTGGAGAAGGTCGCAGACTACCGTGAGTACGACGAAGACGGCAACCCCCAGCCCGGCCGGCTCGCACGGATGTTCGAGGCGATTTACGAACGGAAACGCAAGAGCCCCACATACGCGATCCTGTTCGAGGGCATTGAGAAGGATCGCCCCGCTATCGAGGTCCACGATGGTTACTTTGCAAAGGACAAGAAGGGTCGGCTAAAAGACACGCGAGATACCGCGGCGAGCTTGAATAGTCGAGACGCAAAGGAAGCGTTCGATCTCATCATGAAAGAGAAAACTGAGCTTCTGAGTCTCCGCGAGCCGCTGAAGTTCATCTTCTCGCACTCGGCCCTGCGTGAGGGGTGGGACAACCCCAACGTGTTTCAGATTTGCTCGCTGCGTGCGATGGGGACCGAACGTCAGCGCCGGCAGACGCTTGGCCGGGGCCTGCGTCTTCCGGTCGGGGATGATGGCGTCCGCATCCGCGATGAGGACCTGAACGTACTGACCGTCATCGCCGGCGAGAGCTACGCGGATTACGCGGCACGCCTGCAGACGGAGTACGAAGAAGAAGGCATGGTCTTCGGTCGCATCGAATCGCACGAGTTCGCCAGGCTGGTCGATGTCGACGAAAAGCCGATCGGCCAGAAGCAGAGCGAGAAACTGCACGAAGCGCTGAAGCAGGCGGGCTACTTGGATAGCAAGGGGCAGGTCACGCACGAGCTACGCAAGGCTCTCCACGACGAGACGGTCGAAGTGCCCGAGGGTTTCGATGCAGATGACGACGCGATCATCGCCCTGCTTCGCGACCGGGCCGGCCAGCGGCTCGAAGTCGCCGATGCAGACAAGAAGGAATGGGTTCGCCCTCAGCGCACGGTGATCGACTCAGAGTTGTTCCAGGCCCTCTGGGAGCGTGTCCGGGACCGCACCGTCTACCGGGTAACCTTCAATTCCAAGAACCTGATCCAGGCGAGCGTCGATGCGCTAGAGAAGCACCCCATGGTCGATCGTGCAAGGGTCCAATGGATTACCGGCATGATCGACATCGAGCGAAGCGGCGTGGAGGCCTCAACCGACGTCAAGAATGAAACGCGATACGTCGACGAGGTCGGCATCCCGATCCCGGACGCGATCGGTCTTTTACAGGAACGTACCGGCTTGACCCGTGCCACGGTCGCGGCCGTACTCATCCAGAGTAAGCGAGCCGGTGAACTACGACGCAACCCCCAAGGCGTGATCAAGCTCGTCGGCGACGTTATCGAGGAGCAGAAACGCAAGCTGATGGTCAAAGGAATCGAGTACGAACGAACCGGCGTGGTGTGGGCTCAGGACCTGTTCGACGCCGAGTTCGAGCGTGAAGCCAAACGGCTGATCAAGGGCGGCGATCGCTCGGTCTACGACCATGTCCCCATTGACTCCGATGTGGAGCGAGAGTTCCTAAAAGAGCTTCAAGATAACGAGACCATTGTAAAGCTATTCGCCAAGCTACCGAAGAGGTTCATCGTGCCAACCCCTCTCGGTAATTATGAGCCAGACTGGGCGGTCCTCGTCGATCAAGAAGGAGCAGACCGGCTCTATTTCGTGGTCGAGACAAAAGGTACGCTCTTCGAGTCGGGGCGACGGGCTAACGAAAATCAGAAGATCGACTGCGGTTTCAAACACTTTGAGGCCATAGGCACCGCGCACGAACCACCGGCCAAGTATCGGGTCGCCGAGACACTCGACGCATTGCTGGCCCGTTCGTAAACCAAGTGATCAAAGACCAGGTGTTCTGGAAGTTATATCGAACTTCGCATCAAGCGTGGGAGGTAAAGCTCTAGTGAACATGATACAGCTACGCAGATTCTATCGCCTTACGACGCTACCTTTAGAGGATTGACAGAATTACCGTACATGTTCCGCCGTGAATTGAGAAGCAGGTATGCAGCAGGCACGAAAATCAGAGCGACCAACGTGGCTCCGATGATCCCGCCGACCAAAACGATGGCGAGTTGGGGCCAGAACGCCCCGCCGACGAGGGCCAGGAGTGGCAGGAAGCCGCCGACGGTGGTGGCCGTGGTCGAGATGATGGGGCGGGTACAGCCCATGACGGTTTGGACCGCGGCGTCGAGGTCGCCGCGGGCCACACGCGGGTCGGCCTTGAGCGCCGCGAGGACGACGATGCTGTCGTTGAGCGCGACACCGATCAGTCCGAGCGTGCCGAGGATCATGTTGAAGCTGACCGGGAACGAGTAGCTCCATGTGGCCAGGAGACCCAGGCCCACTGCCGACACCGCAACGCCGCCAAGGATCGCGGCCATGCGGACGCTGCGGAACGCGAGGATCAAGGTAGCGACCATCATCACCATCAGGATCGGAGCGTAGCGGGCGAGGTTCGCGTTGGCTTCCGAGCTTTGTTCGGACGCGCCGCCGAGTTCGAGGGTGTACCCCGCGGGTAGCACGAAGCCTTGCTCTTTCAGAGTGCTGAGCACTTGATTGCTGATGTCGATCGGCAGCGAGCCGCTGCGGGTGTAGGCCGAGACGGTGTTGGTCCTTCGACCGTCGAAGCGGGCGATGCCACCGAGTTCGGGCCGGAGTTCAAACGACCCCAAAGACGCCGCGTTGACCCACTGGTTCGAGGCGGGCACGACCAACGGCGAGCTGGCGATATCGTCGAGTTGCGCGCTTTGCGCGACGGGGAAACGCACGCGGACCGGCATGTTTTCGAGGCCTTCGAGGATGCTCCCCGAGACTCCGCCTTCGAGGCCGACTTGCAGCTGATCACCCACATCCGCGAGAGTCATGCCCGCAAGTCGGGCGGCGTCTTCGTCGGCGTTAAAGAACAGCTTCGGCTCGCCACGGGGCATGGCGGCTTGGGTGTGCAGCACCTGCGGATGGCGTTGGAGTACGACGCGGAGTTCGTCGCCGAGTTGTTGCAGGCGTTGGATATCGGGGCCGAGGATCCGGTATTCGAGGTCGGCGACGACGGGCGGGCCTTGGCCGAAGTTGCGGGTCAGGATTTGGGTGCCGGGGTGTTGCTGGTCGAGTAGCTGCTGTGCCTGGTCGACAATACGTCGCGTGTCGTCGGACGAAGCGGTGGTGATCGCCGCCTGGGCGTAGTTGGGCGAGCGGTCCTGATTCATCACGAGGTTGTAGTACACCGTCGGGTGGCTGCCGCCGACGAGCCATGAGACTTCTTCGATCCCCGGAATCTTGCGGAGGGTTTCTTCGACGGCAGTCGCCTCGGCGAGTGTGGCGTCGATCGCGGTGTCACTGGGCATCCAGAGGCGGAGCTCAAACATATTCCGATCAACCGGCGGGAAGAACTGGCTGCCCAGCGTCGGGGCGACGGCGAAACCTGCCAGTGGTAACGCAAACGCGATAAAGATCGCGGCGATGGGCATGGCGTAAAGCGTTCGCAGCAGTTTGGGATACGCACGGCCAACCGGCCCTAGCGTCACGCCGTCGCGGTACCAACACCGCCGCTGGTCTGGCGGCGTCGGCTTGGTGAAAAGCCCGGCCAGCGACGAGGTGACCGTGATCGCCACGAAAAACGACGCGGAGATTGCGAGGATCACGCTCAGCCCGATCGTGCCGACAAAGTCGCCACCCCCGCCGGGTAGCAGCAAGATCGGGGCGAACGCCAAGACGGTGGTGATCGTCGAGGCGAGCAACGGCAAAAACAGGTGCCGTACCGCGTTACCCACCGCGTCGAGCGCCGACTCGCCCTTGGCCTTGCGGGCAAACACTTCGTCGGTCATCACGATCGCGTTGTCGATCAACAGTCCCAGCGCGATGATCAAGCCAAACACCGACATCTGATGGATCGGTACGCCCAGCAGTTGCCACCCAAATAACACCAACGCGACGGTCAAAGGCAACGCCGCGCAGACGATGATCGCCGAACGCAGACCCATGATGACCATCACCGCCAGGATGATCACGGCCGCCCCGGCCAGCAAATTGAAAACCAGTTCGCTCAGCCGGGCGGTGGTGTAGGGCTCTTGCTCGAAGATGCGGTCAATACGGATGCCCGCGCCGCGTTCGGCGGCGAATCGGTCTGTAAGTTCGTACGCGGCGGCCGACCAGTCGGTGACCTGCACAGTCGCGTCGACGCGGGCGGCAACGAAGACGGTGCGTTGCCCGTTGATCAGGCCGATCTCAGCTTCGGGGGTCTGCCAAGCGCGTCGGACGGTCGCCAGGTCGCCGACGGTGAGCAGCGAGCCGTCGGCGCTTTCGGTGATCGGGACCGACGCGATACGTCGGAGCGTATCGAGTTCGCCATCGACTTCGATGAACAGGTCCGACGTTTCGCCGCGTAGCGTCCCGGCGGGGCGTTTGGCGTCGGCGCGGCCGATGCGTTGGGAGAGGGTTTGGGCGTTCAGGCCCGCCTCGGCGAGTTCATCGCGGTCAACTTCGACGACGATCTCTTCTTGCGGGGCGCCGTAGGTGCGCACGAGTTCGGTGCCCGGGAGGTTGCGTAGTTGGCCCCCGAGTTCGTCGGCGAGGCGTCCCATCACGCCGAGTTGAGGGTCGCCGGGGCCGTCCCAGGTCACGCCCAGCAAAAGCGTAAACGCCACGGCCTCACGCTTGTCGTCCACCACCGGGGTCTGGGCTTCGGGCGGCAGCAGCGGCGTGGCGCTGCGCACCTTGTCTCGGATCTCGGCGAAGATCTGCTTGTTGTTCCCCGCGTTCACATCGTCATCAAGTTCGATGGAGACCACAGATACCCCGGCCCGCGAGGTCGAGCTGATGTCTTTGATGGTTTCGATTTCGTCGAGCGCTTCTTCGAGCACTTCGGTCACCAACGCTTCGACCCGCTCGGCCGAGGCGCCGGGTACCGCGGTGATGATCAGCGGTCCGCGGTTCACGATGCGCGGGTCTTCAAGCCGGGGCAGGCTGAGGATGGCTGAGAGTCCGGCGACAAGCATCACGAGGATGCTGAGCCACAGCAGGTGACGGTTGCGGAAAAAAAGCGTGGCGACGCCATGAGTGGGTTCGTCGCGCGGCGCGGTGGATGTGGAAGTATTCACGGGGTGTCGGCCTCCGCGTTGATAAGCGCGGGTGAAGGTTTCTCAGCCGGACGGACGGCCATCCCGGGAGCGAGGCGGTGCAGGCCGCCGACCACCACTCGGCTGCGGTCGGTCAACGCGCTACGCACATAAACCCGGTCGGTCTGCGGGTGCAGGATTTCAACATCATGGCGGCGTATCACCGCAGGCTCGCTCGCGATCGACGAGGCCTCGATCGTGTAGACCGACCACAAGCCGCGGACCCCTTCGGTCAGCGATTGAACGGGTAGCCAGAAGCCCGGCTCGTCCACGGTCCGCTCGAGTTCGACGCGCGCGAGATCGCCGCGACGGATGCCGTCGAGTTGGGCGTCCAGTTCGAAGATCACATCGACGTCTCGGGCGACGCGGCTGCGGGAGGGCAGGATGCTGCGGACGGTGCCGGTGACGGTTTGGTCGTTGACGGAGACGTCGTGGGTTTGTCCCACCGCAAGTTGGTCGAGCAGCGGCCCGCCCACGCCGAGGCGAACTTCGGGGCGGTTGCGTTCAAAGAGTTCAACTACGGCCATGCCCGCAGACACGACCCGGCCCGCGTCCACATGCTTGGTCGCGACGACGGCGTCGTAGGGAGCAAGCAACACGCATTTTTCAATCTCGACTTCCAGCGAGTTCACTGCGGCGGTGG
>CAYPCC010000077.1:7741-12718 GCA_964409095.1 uncultured Phycisphaera sp.
TACGGGCGAGGTCGGCGTCGGCTGCGAGCTTGGTTTGCTTGGCTTCGTCGAGTTCGTCGTCGGTCGCCGCGCGTTTGACGTGAGCACGGCTGATGCGATTCAAACGGATATCGGCGAGATCGCGTTGGGCTTGGGCTTGGTCGATGGCCGCGCGGAGTTCCTCTCGCCGGGCTTCGAGTAGGCGGGTATCAAGCTGAGCGAGGATTTGCCCCGCAGTGACGATATCGCCTTCTGAGATCGTGATTTCTCGGATGCGGCCGGGCAGTTCAAAACCCAAGTCGCTTTCTTGGCGAGCCTCCACCCGGCCGACGAAAGCGCGGGTCACGGTGTAACTGGCCTCGGGGTTGACGGTTTGCCAGCTGACGGTCAGCGGCTCGGACCCCGGGCCGTTGGAAGTGGCGGGCTCGTCGGTTTGTGCCACGATCGCGAGCGTTACGACGCCCATAATCACCGTGGCCATGATCGCGGGCGGGACGACGCGCTGCTTCAGGAAGGGCGGTAAGGTTTTCATGGGCGTTTGGTCCGGTTGGCCTTCGTGGTTTTTCTGGGCTTTGGGTATTGGATAGGAACATGGCAAAGTGTTTCGAGCGCCTGCGCTTCGACGGCGTGGAGAATGTCTCGGGCGAGGGCGGGCTCGACGGCGCGGGCGAGCATCAGCCCTCCAACCATCTGGCAGAACGCCGCGAGTACACGCTGCCGGGCCTCGGCGGGCGGGGCATCGACCATGCTCGAAGTGTGGGCGAGGCGTTCGTAAAAGAGAGTGGTAAACGCGGCGACGGCCTGCTCGCCGGTGCGGGCGATTTCCGAAGACATCGTGGGCAGCGGGCAGCCCTGGTCGGCGTGAGTCAGGTGGGCGTCGCCAAGGTAACCCCGAACCCACGCGCGTAGCCAGTCCTCGCCATGGAGGTTATTGAATTGAGACTCGAAACGCTCGCTGACGTGGTCGAAGCCGCTACGGATGACCTCGGCGACGAGCGCATCTTTGTTTTCAAAGTGGGCGTAGAACCCGCCATGGGTGAGGCCGGCCTCTTTCATAATCGCCGACAGCGTGGCCTGGGCGAACCCCTTCTCGCGGAAATGCCGGGCGGCGGCCTGCAGGATACGGTTGCGGGTATGGCGTTTGTGATCTGCGGTGTATGGCATCGGTTAATATATGATAGTTGTCATATTTTAGCGTGGCAAATTGGTCGCTTCCTTATCGAGAGGGCTTCAAAGGGATACTTTACTTGGGAAGGCGGCGGTCCCTCGCTTTCGACGGCTTCGTCGGGTGAAAAGAGTCACAGGAAGGTTGGTCACCGTGAGAATGCACGTCACTTTGGAGCTAGATTCAGTGCGATCAAGGCGGTAGGCATTTCATCACTCCTCGCCGTTGGCCGCTTCGACCATAGCCAAGATTCCTCGGCAGACGGCTTCGGGCAGGTTGTACCAAGCATTTATCAGGCTGGCGAGTTCCGTGGGGACACGCGGGACAGATGCATACGGCGCTGCGCATAGCGCTGCGCTCGATTCAGAATCGGCGTAAATCTCGGCGTTTTTTGCGCTAACACGGGGGTTCGAATCCCTCCGGCTCCACTTCGGATATTTTTGTCCCACCGAACCAAAACCCGCTGATCAAATGGATCAACGGGTTTTTTATGCGCGGATCAAAATACAACACAGCCTAAAACAATCATTCCGCGACCGGCATCAAAATGATCTCCGACGATTCCTCATCTCGCTCCCGCAATCCCAGCGGGGCGGTCACGGTGCTGCCATCGGGCAGCGTCGCGGTGACGACGTAGTCGCCCCGAAAAACCCGCGTGGTGGCTTGCCCCAGCGCGTTGGTCGTCAGCGTCTCGTCGGACCACCATGTTTCACGGAACAGGCGGTCCGCGGTGCGGGCGATCGCGGTGGGCGTTGCGTCGTGGTCGAACAGCGCTGCCGAGGGGTCGGCCGTGTCGTGGTCCGTCAGCCCCGAAAAATAGATCCCCGTTACCGCGGGCTCGGCAAAGAGTGTGCGTAGCACGATCTCCGAGTTGACCGCCGCTTCGATGCCGTGCGTCGCGCCGATCTCCAGCGATCCGACGTTCAACACACCGCCCACTTTCGCCAGCCGTTGGACCGCCGGTTCCAACAGGTCCTGAGCGATCTCGCGGGGCGGGAACGAGTGGTCGATCGTGAAGGCGTCGATCCCAAGCCGCTGCTTGAGCACATCGTCCATCGCGCTGACCACCTCAAACGTACGCGCCCCCGCCAAGGCTTGTTCGTAACGGACGCTCACCGCCGCACCCGGCCAAGCCGCGTGCAAGTCCATCGCCAGCAGCCGGAGCATCGCCGGGCTCAGCCGATCGTGGCCCAAGGTGTGTTCCGCCGCGTCGAGTTCATCGATGTCTTGGGCATACGCCAACGCCATCCGCTGCGCATACGACCGCATCGCGTCCAGCAGCGTTTCGCCTCGCAACGGCACAACCCACTCGGGCAGGTCGAACGCCTCAGCCGACACCAGCGAACCCCAGCGCACCCGCAGCCCCGCCGCCCGCGCTGCGGCGATCACGCGATCCATTTCTCCGCGAGCTAAATCGTCCGGACCGCTCGGCTGCATCTGCCGCCAACTCGTCATCGCCTCCAGCGACACCGCGTTGAACACCCGCCAACCCTCCGCGTCGGCGTCGAACCTTTCGGGAAATGAGTCGTGGACCACGAAGCCCAACGTAAACGCATGGTTCTGCTGCTCCACCCGGACCTCGGCCCCCGGCACCAACCGACCCTCGGCATCCAACACCAAAAACGAAACCGGCGTCGTCCGCGCCTCCCGAATCTTCGCCTCGCCCCGCTCCACCCAATCGCCCGACACAAACTGCGCACCCATACGCGGAGCATGGACCACACAGGCCAAACACCCCGCCAAAAACCACACGCCCATTCGCATCATCAAATCGATCCCTGATCTTTGATTTTAAGCCACGCCGTCTTTGGGCCGCGGGGTTAGTTGAGTTGCTGTAACGCATGATCCAGCGTTTTCACCGGCACCAACTCCGCCCCCTTCACCTTCGGCCATCGGGCGTCCGGGCAAATAATCCGCTTAAACCCCATCCGCGCCGCCTCCACGATCCGTCGCTCAGCCTGCTGCACGCTGCGGATCTCTCCCCCTAACCCGATCTCCCCCACCGCGCAGGTGCCGTGGTCGAGTTGCCGATCCAGATGCGCCCCGGCGATCGCCAGCGCCACGGGCAAGTCCGCCGCCGGTTCGCCGACCCGCATCCCGCCGACGCTCGACGCGAACACGTCTTGATCCGCCAGCCGCAGCCCGCCGCGTTTCTCCAAGACCGCGATGAGCATGTCCAGCCGCGAGCGGTCGAGGCCCGAGACTTTCCGCTTGGCCGAGCCCAGGAAACCCGTGGCTGTGAGCGCCTGCATCTCGATGAGCAAACACCGCGTCCCGGACAATACCGGGCAGACCACGCTGCCGCTGCGCGGCTGATACTCCGCCGCGAGCAACCCCGCGCCGTCTTCGACTTCGAGTAATCCGCGGTCGGTCATCTCGAACAGCCCGACTTCGAGCGTGCTGCCGAAGCGGTTCTTCACGCCACGCACCACGCGGTGGCTGTGGTAGCGGTCGCCCTCAAAATACAGCACCGTGTCGACCATGTGTTCGAGCAGCCTCGGCCCGGCCAACGCGCCTTGTTTCGTGACGTGGCCGACGAGCATCAACGCGGTGCCGCTGGACTTGGCGTGATACACCAACTCCAGGCAACACGCCCGCAGCTGCGTGACGCTTCCGGGGGCCGCGGGCAAATCGCCCTTGTAGACCATCTGGATCGAGTCGATCACCAGCAGCACCGGGTTGAGCTTCCGCGCCTGCTCGGCGATCCGTGCGAGGTTCGTGTCGGCTAAGACGAACAACTCTTGCGGCAACCCGTCTCCCCCGGAAGTTTTTTCTACCGAATTCTTGACTTGAGAAACTCTGGGGGCCAACCGCTCGGCCCGCAGCCGGAGCTGCCCGGCCGACTCCTCGCTGGTCACATACAACACCGTCTGTCCCCGCCGGGCCAACGCGATCGCGGCCTGCAGCATCAACGTCGATTTCCCAATCCCCGGGTCGCCGCCCAGCATCGTCGCGCTACCGGGAACGATTCCGCGTAACGATTCGGCCCCGCCCAAGACCCGATCGAACTCGCCGATGCCCGTGGCGATCCGGCCGGAGGCGAGTTCGTCGCCCTCGACGATCTCGGTGATGGACTTTGCCTTGGCGTGTTCGCCGTCGTGCGGCGGGGCGATGCCGCGGTGCGGGTCCAGCCCCGCTCCTTTGCCCGCCGACTTGACCTCTTCGAGGCCGTCCCACTCGCCGCACTCGTTGCATTTGCCCATCCACCGCGGCGACATCGCGCCGCAGCTGCGGCAGACAAACTGGGTTTTCGCTTTGGCCATGCGACGAAGATAACCGATCGGAGAGCCCCCGGCGGCGATCCGTTATCCTGTCGCATCCATGAGTGACATGCTGCAGAAAATCGTTGAACACAAACGCCTCGAAGTCAAAGCTGCCCGCGCCGCTCGCCCGCTGGAAGACGTCCAAGCGGCGGCGACGGCGGCCGACCCCCCGCGCAATTTTTTCTCCGCGGTGACCCGGCCCAAAGGCCAGCTCCGCGTCATCGCCGAGGTCAAAAAAGCCAGCCCCTCGGCCGGGGTCATCCGCGAAGACTTCGACCCCGTCGCCGTCGCCAAGGCGTACCACCAAAACGGAGCGGCGGCGATTTCCTGCCTCACCGACGAGACGTTTTTTCAGGGCAAGCTCGACTACATCGCCCAGATCAAACGCGCGATCCCGCTGCCGGTGCTGCGCAAAGACTTCATCATCGACCCTTACCAGATCTACGAAGCCCGGGCCGCCGGGGCGGACGCGATCCTGCTCATCGCCGAGTGTTTGGGCGAAGCCCAGCTCATCGACCTGCTCATCCTCGCCACCGAGCTTCGGCTCACCACGCTCGTGGAAGTCCACGA
>CAYPCC010000078.1:0-12637 GCA_964409095.1 uncultured Phycisphaera sp.
TTTGAGTGAGCGTCTTTGGGTATCATGCGGGTGCCGGGAATGAACCCTGAACCTGTGAGGAAACCCATGAAATTTTCGATCTCAGTGGCGTCAAAATGTGTGGCGTTGGCTTGCTTGCTGTCGGTGCTAACGGGCTGCACGACGACTTACGTTGCGGCGTGGAAGAAGCTGGGTTGGGAAACGCGCGACCTGCTCGTGGATCAGGTGCAAGACGCCCGTTCCCAGCAGGAGGAAGCGAAAGAAGAATTCACCAGCGCACTCGATCAATTCAAAGCCACCTACAACTACGACGGCGGCGACTTGGAGCAGGCGTACAACGACTTGCAGAAAAACTACGATCGCTGCGTGGCCCAGGCCGACGGCTTCCGCACCGAGATCGGCCGGGTGAAGCGTTTGGGCAAAGTGTTCTTCGATGAATGGGATGCCGACATCGAAACGCAGACCGTGGCCGAGTACAAAAAAGCAATGATCAAGCAGCGGGACACGACGCTGGATTCTTACGAGCAGATGGTTTCCAAGATGGACGAGGCGGCGGACACGATGGACCCGGTGCTCGAAGCGTTTCAGGGCCGGGTGATCTTTCTGAAGAGCTCGCTCAACGCCCAGGCGTTGGCGACGCTGCAGGAAAACGCCGATGAATTGGTCGATGGCATCGAGTCGCTGATCAACGAGATGAACCAAAGCATCGCCGAGGCCGACGAGTTTATCTCGGCGATGAGCAAAGGCTGATCTTCAGCCGCGTATAGGCAATTGCAAAAGCCGCCTAAGGACTTCGGCGGCTTTTTCGTGTGGATTCATCCTTTTGATCCGCTAGACTGGATCGACATCACGGAGGCGAAAGCATCGAACCCCAAACTTGGCCCATGCCACGGCCGCCGTGGGGCGGGTGCTGGGTTGAGAAAGTTTAGCGATGCTCCTTGCGGCCTCCTCACCCCAGCCCCGCCGCGCGGCGGCTCGGTAAATATCGACACCAACGAAAGCCGAGGGTTGGCCATCCCTCGGCTTTGACCGGTCATTTCACAGATTGAAATACTTTGCATCCGGGTGGTGGACGACGATCGCGCTGGTCGATTGCTCGGGGTCGATCTGCCAGTTTTCGGTCAACTCGCAGCCGATGCGTTCGGGCTTGAGTAGGCGGAAGAGGATTTCTTGGTCTTGCATCTCGGGGCAACTCGGGTAGCCGAAGCTGTAACGGCTGCCGCGGTATTTCTGGGTGAAGAGTTGTTTGATCTTTGGGCTGTCGTCGTTGCCGATGCCCAGTTCGGTCCGGATACGTTTGTGCCAGAGCTCGGCGAGGGCTTCTGCGCATTCGACGCCCATGCCGTGGGCGTAGAGATATTCGGTGTAGTTGTCGGCGTCGAAGTATTGCTTCGCCACCCGGCTGATCTCTTGGCCCATCGTGACGCACTGCAGCGGCAGCACGTCTTTCTTGCCCGAGTCGACCGGCAGGAAGAAGTCGGAGATGCACAGGCGTTTGCGTTCGTGCTGGCGGGGGAAGTGGGTGAAGCGTTCGATTTCTTTGTCGTGGTCGACGGGGTCGTAGATCACCAGGTCGTCGCCGTCGCTGTTGCAGGGCCAGAAGCCGTAGACGACTTTGCCCTGCAAGATGTTGCCGGCCTTCATATCGCGTTTATAGCGATCGAGGATCGGGCGCACTTCTTCTTCGAGTTGGCGTTCGTAGTCGGCAGAGTCTTTGCTGCCGCGGGTGAACTGCCACTGGGTTTTGAAGAGGGCGGTTTCGTTGATGAACGGGTAGATGTGGTCGAGGTCGAGGCCTTCGACGACCCGGCTGCCGTAGAACGGTGGGGTCGGCACGTCATCGAGGATCGGCGTGTCGGAGCGGACGGCGAGCGCGACGGCGACGCCGCCGTTGGCTTCGAGCTCGGCGGCTTTGCGTTCGTCGGTGCGGGCCTGGAGCTCGGCGACTTTTTCTTCCTTCACGACACGTTTGGTTATACGGTCTTCGATCTCGGCTTCGAGTTCGTCGAAGCGGTTTTTGCAGATGTAGTCCATGAGGCGGAGGCCCTCGAAGGCGTCGGTGCCGTGGTAGGTCTTGCCGTGGTAGGTGTCGCGGAGGTGTCCTTCGCAGTAGGAGCGTTGGAGCGCAGCCCCGCCGAGGATCATGGGCACGGTGATGCCGAGGTTGTTGAGTTCTTTGAGGTTTTCTTCCATCACGTTGACGGACTTGACCAGCAGGCCCGACAGGCCGATGGCGTCGGGTTTCGTTTCGTGGTATTGGGCGACGATCTCGTTGATGGGGACTTTGATGCCGATGTTGTGGACGGTGTAGCCGTTGTTGGTGAGGATGATATCGACGAGGTTCTTACCGATGTCGTGGACGTCGCCGCGGACGGTGGCCAGGAGCATGGTGCCCTTGCCGCCCGCGTCGGTTTTTTCCATGTAGGGCTCGAGCTCGGCGACGGCGGCCTTCATGACTTGGGCCGATTGCAGCACGAACGGCAACTGCATCTGGCCGCTGCCGAAGAGTTCGCCGACGACGCGCATCCCGTCGAGCAGGTGGTCGTTGACGATGTCCAGCGGGGGATACTTGTCGCGGGCCTCGGCGAGGGTGGCTTCGAGGCCTTGCTTTTCGCCGTCGATGATGTGCTTGCGCAGTTTTTCCTCAAGCGGCAGGTCGGCGAGATCGACCTTGGTCGATTGCACTTCTGCGCCGTCGGGGTAGAGGTTGATGAAGATCTGTAGTGGGTCGGTGGTGGTGCTGCCGTCTTCGAGCGTGACGGGGGTGGGCGATTCACGGGCGTAGAGCAGATCAAGCGCAGCGTCCCACTGTTCGTCGGGGATGCGGTTTTTGGGCAGGATTTTCGAGACGTGCAAGATCGCCGACGTCATCCCCGCTTGGACGAGTTCGTAGAGGAACACGCTGTTGAGGACTTGGCGAGCGGCGGGCTTGAGGCCGAAGCTGATGTTGGAGAGGCCGCAGGTGATCTGACACTTCGGGAAGCGTTCGCTGATGAGGCGGGTGCCTTCGATGGTTTCCATGCCCGAGCGTTTGTCCTGCTCCATGCCGGTGGAGACGGGCAGAACCAGCGGGTCGAACATGAGGTCTTCTTCGGCGAGGCCGTATTTATTCACGGCCAAGTCGTGCATGCGGGATGCGATTTCGAGCTTGCGCTCCCGCGTCCGGGCCATCGCCTCTTCGGGGTCTTCGTCGATACAGCCGAGGACCAATCCCGCGCCGTATTGCTTGGCGAGGTTGCACATCACCGCGAACTTCTCTTCGCCGTCTTCGAGGTTGCCCGAATTGATGAGGCACTTGCCGCCCGCGGCCTTGAGGCCCGCTTCGATGGTGGCCGGCTGGGTGCTGTCGAGCATGATCGGGGCGTTGACTTGTTGGACGAGCAGGCCGACGATTTTTTGCATGTCCGCGGCGTTGTCCCGGCCGGCATAATCCACGTTGACGTCGATCACATGCGACCCCTCGCGGACCATTTCCTTGGCCAGCGACATGATCTCGTCCCAGTTTTCTTCTTCGAGCAGGCGTTTGAATTGGCGTGAGCCCGAGGCGTTGGTGCGTTCGCCGATGTTGAGGATCGAGTTGTCCTGGCGGTAATCGACCGCGCCCATGAGCGAGGCGATCTGCGGCTTGTACTCGGCCTTTTTCGCTTTCACCGGCGGCGTGTCGAGGCCGATATGTTGGACCAGCGCAGCGATGTGGGCGGGCGTGGTGCCGCAGCAGCCGCCGACGATGTTGAGGCCCGCCGTGCGTACGAAGTCCGCGACCTTCTGGGCGAACGGCTCGGCTTGGAGGGGGAAGACCGTCTTGCCTTCGACCAGCGTCGGCAGGCCCGCGTTGGGCAGCAGGCTGATGCCGCGGTTCCAATACTTGGCGAGGTAGTTGACGTGCTCGGCCATCTCGACGGGGCCGGTGGCACAGTTCATACCAAGCGAATAGATCGGGTAGTCGCGCAGCGCTGCGACGACGCCCGCCATGTCGGTGCCGACGAGCGTGGTGCCGAACTGCTCGATGGTGACTTGGACCATGATCGGAATGGCTTTGTCATCTTTAAGCGTTCCGGGGGTGCCGAGGTCGGGCTTGAGCCCTTTCTCTTTCAGCACGTTGAGCATGGCGTTGAGGGCACACTTGACCTGCAGGATGTCTTGCGCCGTTTCGAGCAGCAGGACGTCGGCTCCGCCGTCGAGCAGGCCGCGGACCTGTTCTTCGTAGGAGCGGAGCATCTCGTCCCAGCCGATGTTGCCGAGCGTGACGAGCTTGGTGCCCGGCCCCATCGAGCCGACGACGAAGCGGGGGCGGTCGGGCGTGGCGAACTTGTCGCAGGCCTTCCGCGCGGTTTGCGAGGCGAGCACGTTGAGTTCGTAGACGCGGTCGACCAGGTCCTGGTCTTCCATGGTGTGCAGCTGGGCGTTGAACGAGTCGGTCTCGACCGCGTCGCTGCCGGCTTGGAGGAAGGATTCGTGGATGCCTTGGATCACCTCGGGACGGGTAAGCAGCAAAACCTCGGTGCAGTTTTCCCGGCCGAGGTAATCACGCTCAAGGTCCAGGTCTTCGATGTTGTGGATCGAGGTGCCCATCGCCCCGTCGAGGAAGAGGACACGTTGTTGGAGTTGTCGGGTAAAGAGGCTCATGGCGGGTGTTTCGTTGGGAAGCGACGCGCTTTACGAGCAGGCGACGCCGGGGTGATCAGAGATTCATCCTATTATCCGGATGGAATGATATACGGTTTGGGGGCGGATTCAAGTCCAGTGTAAACAAGTTATTAACCCGATCGGTTAGCATGGCCGAGAATCGGTGGTAGACTGGATCGACACAGCCTCATTTACGACTCGGGGACGCAGGACAAGTATTCTATGACATGGTGGCAAGCGATCATTCTGGGCGTGGTGGAGGGGCTGACCGAGTACCTGCCGGTGAGCTCGACGGGGCACCTTTTGGTGGTGCAGGGGTTGCTGGGCATCGGGACCGACTCGGCCGAGGCGAATAAGGCGGCGAACGCCTACGCGATCTGTATCCAGGCCGGGGCGATTCTGGCGGTGCTGGGGCTTTATTGGCAGCGGGTGAAGCAGTGTTCGGTGGGTTGGGCGGGCAAGGTCGGCGTCGGGCCGGGCGACGACGCGGGGTTTCGCATCGGGCTGAACATGCTCGTGGCGTTCATCCCGGCGGCGGTGGTGGGGCTGCTGTTGGACGATTGGATCGAGTCGAAATTGTTCGGGCCTTGGCCGATCGTGATCGCGTGGTTCGTCGGCGGCGTGGCGATCCTCGGCACGGTGTGGTGGAAAAAGAAACGCGGCGGCGATCAAGACACCGGCCAAGACCTCGCGTCGATGACCGTGCGCATGGCGCTACTCATCGGGTTGATCCAGTGCTTGGCGATGTGGCCGGGCACGAGCCGATCGTTGGTTACGATTGTGGGCGGCGTCTTGGTGGGGATGTCGTTGGCGTCGGCGGTGGAGTTTAGTTTCCTGCTGGGCGTGATCACGCTGTGCGCAGCGACGGTGTACAAGGCGGTGCTGGATTCGACGGTGGTGATGATCGACGGCCAGCCGGTGGAAATGATCCTGGTCTCGGCGATGGTCCACGAGTACGGCTGGGTCAACATGCTCATCGGCAGCGTCGCCGCCTGGGCCTCGGCCGTGATCGCGGTGACGTGGATGGTCGCCTACCTCAAGCAGCACGGCATGGAGATCTTCGGGTATTACCGCATTGCGATCGCGATCGTTGTCGCGGGGTTGTTGTTGGGCGGGGTGCTCAAGACGCCACAGTTCTAAACGGCTGGATAAGACTGAAGAGTATCACTTCTTCTGTTTCGATCCAATGATGGTGTCGATCGCTTGGACGATGAGGTGAATGACGCTTGGTGACGCAAACAACACGGTGATGGCAGCGATGGTGAACAGGGCGTAGAACATGTGTTTTTGATTATCCTGCCGTTTTGAAAACTACGACCTCGTGATCGAGCGTTTTCGCAAGCCGCTGTTGTTCGGTGAGCAGGTCGTAGCGGGCCTGCAGGTTCATCCACATTTCCGCAGTCGTGCCGAGGTAGCGGCCGAGGCGCAGGGCGGTATCGGCGCTGATGCCGCGCTCACCCGCGATGATTTTGCCGACACGGCTGGCGGGCATCGAGGTGTCCTTGGCCAAGCGGTAACGGGTGATTCCCATCGGCTCAAGGAATTCTTCGAGCAGGATTTCACCGGGATGGATCGGGGGGAGTTTGCGGGGCATGAATCAACCTCGTTAGTAGTAATCGACGATTTCCGCGTCGTGGGCATTTCCATTGACCCACCGGAAGCAGAGCCGCCACTGCTGATTGGCACGGATGCTGGGTTGGCCAGCACGATCGCCTCGTAAGGCTTCGAGGCGGTTACCCGGCGGAACACGGAGATCGGTAAGCTGGACGGCGGCGTGCAATAGTTCGAGCTTTATCTGTGCCGACCGACGCACCGGGCCATTCCATTTTTTGACGGGTTCGCCGAGGAAAAGACGTTCGGTTTGTTTGCACCGGAATGAAACAATCGCAATGCTGACGCTAACGCTATTCGTTAATAAGTCAAGCAGGTGGGATCGGATTTCTCCGGCCGCAGCAGAGTGGATCATGGCCGGATGAATCCGGCCCTACGGCCGACCGGGTTTCAAGCGGTTGCCATGGCGGCGGATTGTGTCGCGGGGCGTTCGATTTTTGTAAACGTGTCCAGCGCGATTTCGGCGCAGCGTTGCCACGAGTTTTGCAGGGCGTAGTCGCGGCAATCTTGGGGGTTAAGTTTGGCCGCGTCGAGGCAGGCTTGGCGGAGGTCGTGGTTCATGCAGCCGGTGACGCCTTCTTGGACGACGTCGATGGGGCCGGTGACGGGGTAGGCGGCGACGGGGAGGCCAGCGGCGTTGGCTTCGAGCATAACGACGCCGAAGGTGTCGGTCAGGCTGGGGAAGACGAAGACGTCGGCGCTGGCATAGTGGCGGGCGAGGTCTTCGCCGAACTGATAGCCCGCCCAGTGGACGCCGGGGAATTGTTTTTCGAGCTTGGCTTTCACCGGGCCGTCGCCTACGACGACTTTGGTGCCCGGCAGGTCGAGTTTCAAAAACGCTTCGATGTTTTTCTCGACCGCGACCCGGCCCGCGTTCAAAAAGATCGGCCGAGGCAAATCGGCAAAGAGCGTCTTCTCCTGGAGGCGAAAGAGTTTGGTGTCCGAGCCGCGGGACCACTCGCGGGCCTTGGGC
Source organism: uncultured Phycisphaera sp. (assembly GCA_964409095.1). GTDB lineage: Bacteria > Planctomycetota > Phycisphaerae > Phycisphaerales > Phycisphaeraceae > Algisphaera. The sequence continues at coordinate 7,190 of CAYPCC010000078.1, forward strand.
AAGCCGTTGGCGTGGAGTTCATCGACGACGGTTTTGGTGGGGGCGATGGTCGCCTGGGCCTTGCCGTGGAACCAGCGGATGAACCGATAGCTCGCCCATCTGGGGATGCCGAAGTACGCCTTGAGGTAGTGCGGAAACTGGGTGTGGTAGCTGGTGGTAAAAGGGAACTTGCGTTTGAGGCAGTACCGCCGACCCGCCCGGCCGATGGGGCCTTCGGTGGCGACGTGGATCACGTCCGGCTGAAACTCGTCGAGCCTGCGGTTGGTTTGGGGGTAGGGCCAGAGAGCGAGGCGAATCTCGGGGTATTTGGGAGCACCGACGGTCTTGAACATCCCCGGGTGGATCACACAAAACTCGTGGCCGAGCTTTTCGCTCTCGGCGATAACGTGCTGCCAGGTGCGTACGACGCCGTTGACCTGCGGCTCCCAAGCGTCGGTGAGTAGCGCGATTTTCATCCCTCGGCTCGGGCCGATTGCATCGGCGTCCGACGCCGGGTTCGACTCGGCCGGATTGGTCCCATCGTCACGCGCCATTGTTCACCCAGTTCCAATCCGCGGTCGCAGCGGAGCAATTCGGTCAGCGAAGGCGGGTCGGGTTGCCCGGCGGCGGCCTCGTTATGAGCCAGCATGGCTTCGACGGCGGCGATACCGTCGATGACTTCCATCCGGCCGTCGTGGTGTTCGACGAGCGCGGTGCAGCTTTCGACCCAGTCGCCGCAATTGTAATACGCCGTGTCGTAGCCGTCTTCGGGGGCGGCGGGTCGGGCGGCGGGTTCGTGGATGTGTCCGCAGACCACGCCGTCGAGGCCGCGTCGCTCGGCTTCCTTGGCCAGGGTTTCTTCAAACTTGCTGATGAACATGCACGCGGATTTGACCTTGCCCTTGATGGATTTCGAGAGCGACTGGTACGGCAGGCCCAGCATCCGGCGGGCGGTGTTGTACCGGCGGTTGAAGCTGATGAGGCCTTCGTAGGCCTTGCCCCCGAGCATCGAGACGAAGCGGGAGTGTTTCACGACCAGGTCGAACTGGTCGCCGTGGATCACAAGCAGCCGACGGTCGTCGGCCGTGACGTGCACGGCATACGGCAGCACGCGGATGCCGCCGAAGTCCGAGTGCAAGAATTGCCGGGCGGCCTCGTCGTGGTTGCCGGGGACGAGCACGACGTCGGTGTGGTGCTTGGTCTGGTTGAGGATGCGGCGGAGCACGTTGTTGTGCTCGCCCGGCCAGTACCAGCGCTGCTTGAGCCGCCACATATCGACGATGTCGCCCACGAGGTACAGCCGTTCGCAACGGACGTACTTGATAAATTTTGAGAGCGCCGCGGCTTGGCAGCCTCGGCTGCCCAGGTGCGTGTCGCTGATGAAAACCGTGCGGTAGTCGAGCGTCATCCTGCGTCTCCGTGGGCCGATGTGGCCCACCCCGGAAACCCGAGCATCCATGCACGGGGCCAAGGGCGAGGCAGCCCCATCCTTGGCACAGAACTATCGGCGTCGGGTGTGAGGCGATGGTGTGGAGCGCGTGAGAAAACGGTAAAATTGCTCGAAATTTTCCCGAAAATCTCCCCCAATGCCTCGCCGCATTGCCGAGACTCGCGCGGCATTTCAATTCTGGGACACTCGCCGCGGGTTAGCCCAGCTCTGTCTCGCGGGTTGCGTGATAATGACCTCCGATGTCGTGCATGATTTTGTGTTCGATCCGACCTTGTCCTGTTTTGATGAAGGAGCCCGCGATGCTTGATGCCGCCATGTTCGGATACCACCACCAAGAGAGCGATCAGTCCGCCGAGTCCAAGCGCATGATGGCCCAGGCCCGCGCCGCGGGGAGTTCCAAGCGCACCGAACGTGATGTCCAGTTCCTCGAAGACCGCTTCGAGCGATTGTCGCTGGTGTGCATGGCGATGTGGTCGCTCCTGCAGGACAAGACCGGGGCCACCGAAGAAGACCTGCTCGAGCGGGTCCACACCATCGACATGATGGACGGCCGCGTGGACGGCAAGGCGACCAAGGTTGGCGTGGTGCAATGTCACAAGTGCGATCGACCGATGTCCGAACGGCACCTGCGCTGCATTTACTGCGGGGCTGACAAGCGGGCGAGCAGTGCGTTTGATCGGGTCTGATCGCGTCGCCTCGGCCGAGCGCCGCAGTCAATGGATATCATGCCCGCATGATGTTACGGATGTTTCTGGTGTGGGCGTTGGTTGCAGGGAGTGGGTGCGCGACCCGGGTGGATTTGCCCGAGCCTGAGCCGATCGGGGTTGCACGGGTGGGCGTGCCGTTTGGGGTGGCGGATAGTGTGGCGGTGCCGAGCGATGACGATCCGACCGCCGCGGCGGTGCTGCGGAATCTGGCGTGGGAGCCCGAGCGTTTTGAGGTGACGGTCCATGAAGCGCTGGGGCGGGATTACGATGCCCGGGTCACGTTCGCCTCGGCCAAGCCCAGCGGCGACGCGGGGATGGATCAGGTGGTGCTGCGGTGGTATCGACCGGTGCGGGGTGAGGCGGCGGTCGAATCGTCGGCGAAAGGTCCGGCGGTGCTGCTCGTCCACACGCTGCACCCCGACCTGCCGGTGGCGACGCTGCTGGCCCGCGGGCTGCGGCAGCGTGGCGTGCATGCGTTTGTCATCGAACTGCCCGGCTACGCCAGCCGGGAGGAGGCCCAGCCGAAAATGACCGGCGTGACCACGCTGGTCAACGCGGCGCAGGCGGTGGCGGACTGTCGCCGGTCGTTCGACGTGATCCGTGCGCTGGGCGACGTCGGCTTGGCGGACCTCGATGGCCAGCGGATCGCCATCCAAGGCACGAGCCTCGGCAGCTTCATCGCCACCTCCGCCGCCGCGCTCGACGGGTGCTTTGACCAAACCTTCCTGTTCCTCTCGGGCGGCGACGGCGTGGACATCTTGCAAACCGGCCAGAAAGACGCCTTCCACGTCCGCGGGGCGCTCCGCCACTACGGCTACACCGGCGACCAACTCCGTGCTCTCTTAAACCCCGTCGAACCCCTGAACATCGCCCACCGACTCGACCCCCAGACGACTTGGATGTTCAACGCCCGGGACGATCTGGTCGTCCCCGCAAAAAACGCCAAGCTGCTCGCCGAGGCCGTCGGCCTCGACGAATCGCACCACATCTGGATGCCCGGCAACCACTACACCGCGTTTATTTTATTGCCCGGCGTACTGGATCGGATCAAGCGCGAACTCGGTGTGATCGAATGAGGTGGTCACCCCGCCCAGGGTTATAACCACACTCACCGTAGGTTATGCTTCAGCATAACACGAGTTCATTGAGCACCGCGTCATGCTGAAGCATGACCTACGCCAAGACATCCCAAAGCATCAATCCTCGTTGACCGCCGCTTCTGCGCCCGCTTCGCAGCGGGCGCGCAGGTTGTCCAGCACGTTCATGAAATTGATGTAGCTGTCGTACGGCGATTCGTAGGGGCTGAAGTATTGGTGGACGTCGGCGTCGGCGAAATACTTGGTGCACATATAATAGAAGTGGTCGGACGTGCTCAGCCGACGCCAGTCGCGGTAGGCATCGCGGTCGGGGTCTTTCATCACCGCTTCACGGAGGCGATAGAGCTCAGCCAAGGCTGAGGTCTGCATCGCGTTGCCCGCCCACGCCGAGAGGTCGCGTTCGCTGTCGGCCCAGCTGATCGACTGCGGGCAGTCGAACGTGTCGAGGGGTTCAAATTCGTCGATGGATTCGCGCGGCGTCAGGAAACGCTGGCCGGACTTAAGCACGGCGGCGGGGAGTTCGGCGAGGAAGTCGAGGATGCCGGTGTCTTTCCACTGGTGCTCGCCAAACGTCTCAAAGTCCATGAACAGATTGCACACGCCCTCCGACTCAACCGCGGAGGCTCCGGCCACCTCCTGCGATTCGAGGGCGGCGATCTTCGCGGCAAACCGCGCCGCGTTGAGTTTGACACCCGGCGCGATCGGGTTGGTAAAACGGAAAGCGATGTCGTCGCTAAGCTGATAATTTTTCAGCAGCACCGGCAGTCCCTCGGGCGAGGCGTAGACGCGATTGGGTGATCGGCCTTGCAGCACCTGATCGGCCCCCTCGCTGAGCACGCCGCGGAACCGCCCGCGGAACGCATCGGCGTTGTCGATCAACCGCGCTAAGGCGTTGCTGTAGATCAACTCGGTGTTCCGGAAGACCACCGGGGTTTGGCCGAACAGGTCGTCGATGACTTCGGTGTGCCGTTCGACTTGGCTGACGAACTCGTCGGGGTTGTAGAGCGAGGCGAGCGAGTGGTCGTAGGTTTCAGACAAGAATTCGACGCAGCCGGTCTGGGCGAGCTTGCGGAAGTTGTCGATGACGTCGGGGGCAAACTGGCGCAGCTGATCGAGCACGCAGCCGGTGATCGAAAACGCCAGACGGAAATCACCGGCGTGGCGTTTGACTTGTTGCAACAAGATCCGCGTCGCGGGCAGATAGCACTTGGCCGCGACCTTGCGGAGGATCTGTTCGTTGGCCTCGTGGTCGAAGTATTGGGGCGTGGCGTCGAAGACGCTGTAGCGGCGCAAGCGGTGGGGTTGGTGGACCTGGAAATAGAGATTGACAGCGGTCATGCCGACGTATGGTAACGGGAATGCGCTTAGCCGCGCGGTCGGTGGCGCGGGCTTGTCTCGTTAATCCTGCACGCAGGGCGCGTCGGGCTGGTCGTCGTTCTTGGGGATGATGATCCGGGCCCCCCGGCGAAACGCCAGGTAAGAATAAATCCACTGCAAGAGCACGCTGACTTTGTTGCGGAAGGTCACGAGGAACATCAGGTGGATCCCCAGCCAGGCAAGCCAGGCGAAGAATCCGCTGATGCGCAGCTTGCCCACCCAGGCGACGGCGCGCTTGCGGCCGATGGTCGCCATGGACCCTTTGTCCCAATAGTCGAAGGCTTGGCGTTGCTCGGGGGCTTGCTTGCCGTGTTTGTATTCGTGTGCGATGAGTTTGGCGACATGCTTGCCCATCTGCATGGCGGCGGGCGCGACGCCGGGCACGGGTTGGCCGTCTTGGTCGGTGATATTAACGAGGTCGCCCACGGCGAACACGTCGGGGTAGCCGGGCACCGAGAGGTCGGGCAGGACTTTGATCCGCCCGCCGCGGTCGAGCTCGGCCGACTCCGCAAAGGCCCCAGTGAGCGGGCTGGCGGCGACGCCTGCGCCCCAGAGGACGTTGCGAGTTTGGATGGTGCTGCCGTCGTTGAGTTCGACGGAGCACTCGGTGACGTTGTTAACGCGGGTGCCGAGTTTGATTTCCACGCCCAGCGTTTCGAGCTGACGTTTAGCGCTGGCCGAGAGTGCTTCGGGGTAAACCTTCAGCAGCCGTTCGTTGCTTTCGACGAGGATCACGCGGGCGGTGCGCACGTCGATCCGGCGGAAGTCGCGGTGGAAGATCCGCTGGACCAACTCGGCGATCGCCCCGGCCAACTCCACACCCGTCGGCCCGCCGCCG
>CAYPCC010000079.1:0-12483 GCA_964409095.1 uncultured Phycisphaera sp.
GAAGTCGTAGAACAACCTCAATCTACCGATCAGCCCGCGATGCCTCTTTCTTCACCCCGGTGTTGCGCTTCGGAGTTGAATCCGCCAGATACTTGGCTAATGGCCGGGGCGATGATTTGTGATGCGTTGCAAACGCGGATGGATGTGCCGGTGTGGGCGTTGGCGGTGGAGTCGTGGCATCTGCACGCGGTGGTGGACCCGCGCCCCCGGAATGATCATGACATCGGGAAAGTCGTCAAGTGCATCAAGGACGCGGTGCGATACGGGTTGAAACCCGGTCGGACGGTCTGGGCGACGGGGTACGACAAACGCTGGTGTTTCGACGACGAAGCGCTGCGGCGACGGATCGAATACGTCGAACAGCACAACCTGCGGCACGGGTTCCCCGCCAGACGATGGCCCGGCGTAGTGCCGTGCCCGTTCTTCATTTAGCCCCGGGTCATTGACCCGGGGCTAAATGGGGGAGGCGGCGGGTATGATGGCGGCGGGGCGTGCCGCGGCTTGGTCGCGGGGTGACGCTTCTTGCTTCGCATCCCTTCTCAACCGAAAGCGTGTGTCCCATGGCGAATAAAGATCAGAACAACAAAAAACAGTCGGCCAGCAACAAGCCTAAACTCAATGCCAAGGAAAAGAAAGAACGCAAAGCTAAAAAAGCGGCGGCGAAGGCGAGTAAGTAGTCGAGGTTGGTGCGGGGGTCGGGATGGTTGGGAATGGGTGGCCGTGGCGGCCCCGGCTCGGTGATCCGGGGCTTAATTCGTGCGCGCACAAAATGGCGCACGGCGTGGACAAAAATGAAGGTTGGCCGAGAAATTTTATTGATTGGCTGAGGCTGGACTTACGGCGGCGCGTGGCGGGGGAACGAACGCGGCGCGCGCACGGATCGGACGCTTCGCCCAAAGGTGTCGGACCACGGGGTGCGGTGTGGAAGCTGCCAGGCAAGGAGCAAGCCACTGCCAATAGACCGTGATTCCGGGCTGATGCACATGACGTGGTCGTTGACGATATTTCGGAAAACCCTACCTTGCCGGCAGGCCCGAGATCGGAACCCGTCATCGTTGGTCGAGGGTTTATGATTTGGAAAGGCAAAGGCGGTTAACCGCAGATTTCGCAGATTGAATCCAGATTTTTATAAAACTAAGAACCTGTATGCAAACTGCCTCACCCCGGTTGTAATCGATGAATCATCAGGTTGATCATGGTGATGTGGATCATCGCTTCGCTGCGGCGTGGATCACTTTCGTAGTCCTTGCTCAGCCGCCGGTACTTGCTGAACCAGCCGAAGGTCCGCTCGACGATCCAGCGTTTGGGTAAGACCACGAACCCCTTGCGATCCGATCGCTTGACCACTTCCACCATCCGGCCGAACACCGACTTGGCTTCATCCACAAAACGCCCGGTGTATCCGCCATCGACCCAGATCGTCTTGAGCCGATGAAACCGGCCGAGCATCTTGAACAACACCTCGTCCCCGCCGTCGCGATCTTGGATATCGGCGGCGTGCACCACCACCGCGAGGATCAGCCCCGGGGTATCGACGCACAGGTGACGCTTGCGCCCAAGCGTCTATTTTACCCGCGTCGCCCCCGGAAGTGCCGTGAAACCCTTTTTTCGCGGAGCGCGGGTCTTCACCGATTGGGAGTCGATCGCCGCGGCGGTGGGCGTGGGCTTCTTGCCGGCCTTTCGTCTGACTTTTTCGCGGAGTTTGTCGTGAATACGTTGCCAGGTGCCGTCGTGACGCCAGTTGCGATAGTAGTCGTGGACCGTCGGCCAAGGGCCAAAATTTGGCGGCAACATCCGCCACTGGCAGCCGGTGCGGTTGAGGTAGAGGATGCCGTTGACGGTGGACCGCAGATCGACGCTACGGGGCCGGCCGCCCTTAGCGGTGCCGGACTTGGGCGGCGGCAGCATCGGCAAAATCAAAGCCCACTGAGCATCGGTCAGGTCTGAAGGAAAGGTCGTGTTAATGCCTATCAATCGGACAGGTCGACGGTTTACATACAGGTTCTAAATGCTTAATTCAAGAATCGGCGAAATCTGCGAAATTTGCGGTTACGGTTTTTTGCCTCTCACCGCCCACCCCACGCCTGCCACGGCAACGGGTGAGCGGGAATGACGGACTGGCACTTTGACAATTGGGTATGAATCGGGACGCGGTGCGGGTCGTGATCAGAACGCGGACATGGAGTCGTAGCGGAAGGTCATGAGGTCGGGGTCGAACTGGGCGAATCCCGCGATGTGGCCGTCGGCGAAGAGCAGGTTCATCGAGCCGCGGTGATGGGATTCCCAGTAGGCGGGGCCGGTGCCGAATACGCATTGGAAGGAATAGTTGTCTTTGTCGGCGTCCACGGCGGCGAAGGTACTCAGCTGGTTGTCGCCGATGGCGATGAAGGCGGAGGTGTTTCGGATCAGGGCGTTACTGACCGAGCCGCGGACGAATTCGACGGGCGGAGCGCCGCCGCCGTTCCATCGGGCACGATTCAACTCGGCTTCAGCCCGGCTGCTGAGGAAGTAGTGGTAGGGGCCGGCGTCTTGGGGGTATGCCCCGCAGCCCGAGAAGAACTCTCGGTTGTCGAGGTAGACGTTGAGCTGCTGCATCCAGGGGGCGTTGTTGGTGTCGGGGTCGAGTTGGTCCCAGTCGATGACGGCCCCGGCGTAAGGGCCGAGCTCGCGGTAGTCGTTGTTGTAGACGGCCAGGCCGATGCCCATCTGCCGAAGGCTGGACCCGCAGGAAATCGAGATCGCTTCCTTGCGGGCGCTGGACAAGACCGGCAGGAGGATCGCAATGAGCAGCGCGATGATGCCGATGACCACGAGCAGCTCGATGAGCGTGAAGCCGAGTGGCGGAGTCGGTCGTGCGGTTTTTATGAGTTGGGCCCCGAATCGCATAAGGTAAAGCTAATGGCCTAGATTATATAATATAACTCAATCCTTCAAAGTGAGATAAAATTTTCCGATTCATCGTCAATCCCCGCCCCACATCTGCGAGCCAAATTCGGGAATGATGATGATTGAATCAGGAGTCCTTGCGATGCCCACGCCCCTCAATTCGATCAACCTGAAAGACCACGGCCTGGCGGTGTTGCCGCAGCCCGATGAAGCCGGGCTGCGGACGCTGGCGGCGTCGGGGGTGAAGACGGTGATCAATCTTCGCCACGATGGGGAGGACGCGATGCCGATGTCGGTGCGGGAGGAGGGGGCGGTGTGCGAGGGGTTGGGGATGGATTACGTGAGTCTGCCGGTGTCGATGAAACCCGTGGAAGACGGCGGGGCAGACGAGAAGTTGGCGACGGCGTTTGAGACGGTGTTGACCGCGGCGCGGGAGGTGGGGCCGGTGGCGGTGCATTGCAAGCTGGGTCAGCGGGCGGGGGCGATGGTGTTGATCGCCTTGGCCCGGCATCAGGGTTGGGACGCGGCGACGGCGCTGGGGGAAGCGGCGCGGTTGGGTTTGGGGGACGCGGTCGAGCCGGCGAATCTGCGGGCGTATGTGACGGGGTGTTTGCTGGGGCCGGGCCGATAAGATCGGCGGGGGGGGGGAATCAGTTCAAAAATCGGGGGCTTAACGACGGGTCGGGATTAATCGGGGGGGAAGGTTGGCCGATGGGTTTGGGTGCGACTGGATCAGCATCTTGTGTGATGCGATGCGGACCGCCGCCGTTTTGCACGGTTCACTCAAAGACTTCCCGAGGCCCCGATCATGCCCCACCCTTCCACTTCGGTCAAGAATAAAAGCAACAAAGACATCCTGCTGGAGTCCGGCACGAACGAACTCGAAGTGCTGGTGTTTGAGCTGGGCGGGCAACGGTTCGGGGTCAATGTCGCCAAGGTCCGCGAGGTGATTCTGCATGTCGATGCGGTGCCCACCCCCGGCCAGGCCGAGACGGTCAAGGGCGTCATCCGGTTACGCGGCAGCGTGCTGACCGTGGTGGATCTACACAAGCAGCTCAACCGCCTGCCCAAGCACGATGACGAGACGCAGTGGCGCATCATCGTGACGGAGTTTAACGGGACGACCGCGGCGTTTGAGGTCGAAGCGGTGGACTCGATCTATCGCATGTCGTGGGAAGATGTCCGGCCGGTGCCCGACTCGGGGGCGAAGGGCCATACGGCGGTGACGGGCATGGCCGAGGTCGGCGAAGAGCTGATCATGATGCTGGACTTCGAGTCGATCTACGACACGATCACCAACCATGACAGCCACGCCAAGGCGGCGGCGGTGAACACGATGGGCGTGGATCGGAGCAAGTGCCGGGTATGGCTCGCGGAGGATTCGAGCTTTATCCGAGCGTCGATCGAGCGGATGCTGGTGGGTTCGGGGTATGAGATGTTCACGGCGTATCGCAACGGGTTAGAGGCGTGGGAAGCGTTCAAGGCGGCGGTGGAGCGTGGCGACGACCTGCCGGACGTGCTGATCTCGGACATCGAGATGCCGCAGATGGATGGCCTGCACCTGTGCAAAAAGGTGAAGGAAAACGCCTCGACCGCGGGCACCAAGGTCGTGCTGTACAGCTCGCTCATCACCGCCGAGACGCGGCACAAAGGCGTCGAGGTCGGGGCCGACGAGCAGTTCAATAAGCCCAAGCTCGAAAACGTGGTACACACGATCGACCAATGGATGGCTCAGGCGTTGTCGAGTCCGCAAGCGGCGTAAGCGGCGAAGCCTATCGAAGCGTTGGTTATCGACTCGACGACTAACCTCGCTACCTATTCAAGTCGCGCGATCTTGCGGTGAGTTGCCTTCAACGTGGTGATCGGGTTTCGCACCCGATTGGGGATCGGGGTTCTCCGACGAGGCCAACTTCGACATCGCGACAAACGTAAACGACGCCGACCACGCGATCAGCATCAGGCCCGCCAGCGCCTCGAAGCTGACCATCAGCCGCAGATAACCCAGCGGCGTGATATCGCCAAAGCCGACGGTCGTATAGACCGCCGCCGAGAAATACACCGCGTCGTTAAACGAGCCGTCGTAATGGCCCGCGAACCCGTGGGTCGTGTCGACCATGAAGTGGTAGGCCGCGCCGAACATGATGATCTGCACGATGTGGGTCGCCAATAGAACCAACACGATCAGCGTCAACCGCGCCCAGCCGTACCGCCCCGCTTTACACAGTCGGTCGTAGAGTTCGTGCATGACCGTCGCGTGTAAACACACCGAGACCGCGATGATCGCGCACGACAACGTCAACACGCGCAGCAACGAAGTCTCGGCCAAAAGCACCGGGATCGCCAAGCCGTCGTTCATGGATGGATGCACCTCGAAAGATCAACCGCGCAGGGTGATGCCCATCAGAGCCTCATCGGCCGCGTTGTTCGCGCATCGCTTTCCGCTCGGCCTTGCCTTTGAGCCGATTGGCGGCGGCTTCTTCGAGCGCTTTGAGCCGGACGAGGGTGTCTTTGGCTTGGGCGATTTTTTCTTCCGGGGCCGCGGGGTCGCGGGCCAAGAGGCGTTCGAGCTTGGTGGCCATGCGCTGCTGCTCTTCTTGGAGCGACGCGATCTTGGCCGCGAGCTTTTCCATGTTCATGGCGTTGATCTTCGCCAGCGAAGGCGACGGCTCGCCCAAGAGCATGGGCAGGTCTTCGGGCTTCACCGGGCCGCCACGCCGAGGACGACCGCCCGTGCCGTAGCCGCCGCCGGCTCGGCCGCCGCCACCTCCGCCAAAACGGCGACCCCCGGGACGATTTGAATTGGGTCGACGTGGATTCATAACTTGATTGTACCGCCATCCCTCACCGCGTGGGAAACTGAATAATCCGTTAATCCGTAAATTCTTGCCTCCCCGCTCAACCTCCGCCCAACCCCTCGCACCCCACCCCCTGAAATAGTCTGGCTCGCGGCCGGGGTAGTCCCCTGAAATCGCGCCTATCATTCAAACGCAATCGCAACTCGTGCATTTAAGAAAAGTACTTATGAAAATCCCACCCCACCCCCGCCCTTTCCACGGAGCTGTTCTCATGCTGCTGACCTGTTTCGCCGGCTTCGCCTGTAGCCGGCCTTCCCACGCCGCCACCGACCTGCCCACCCCCGCCACCGACCTAGTGGTCGAAGCGACCGACGAGCCCCAAGCCGCCGTCGCCGTGCTCGCCGGCGGGTGTTTCTGGTGTACCGAAGTCGTCTTCGAGAAACTCCAAGGCGTCAGCACCGTCGTCTCGGGCTACGCCGGCGGCACCGCGGACGACGCGAATTACCAAGCCGTCAGCGCCGGCCTCACCGACCACGCCGAGGTCATCGCCATCACCTACGACCCCGCCGTCATCACCTACGGCCAGCTGCTGCGCGTCTTCTTCGCCGTCGCCCACAACCCCACCCACGTCAACCGCCAGGGCAACGACGTCGGCCGGCAATATCGCTCGGCCGTGTTCTTCGCCAGCGAAGACGAAAAGCGCGTCGCCCAGGCCTACATCCAGCAACTCAACGACGCCGGCGTCTTCGACGAACCCATCGCCACCACCCTCGAGCCGCTCACCCGCTTCTTCCCCGCCGAGGACTACCACCAAGACTACGCTACGATCAACCCCAACCAGCCCTACGTCGCCTACACCGCCCTGCCCAAAGTTGAAAAACTCCGCAAGCAGTTCCCGGATCTATTGAAATCCGCCGAGTAATGCCCCGCCCCTACTTGCTCACGACCGTATCGATTCGGGTAAAATTGAAAAATTCCCGATCAGGAGCCTGCCTTGCGTTTAACATTTTGGAAACGGACCGCGTCCGCCGCACTACTCGCCGCGCCCCTCGCGCTTGTCCCCGGCTGCGGCGTCGAGCTCGCGGTCATCGGGGCCGCAGCGTCGGCCGCAGCGCAAGGGTCGGCGGCGTACAAACAGGGCAAACTCGTGGCCGCGTGGATGGGGCCGTTTGACCTCGTGGTCACCGCCGGCGAGATCGCGCTGGGCGACTTGGGTTACGCCATCGTCGAATCCTCGGGCAAGGCCGCGAACGGCGATTGGAAGATCGTCGCCAAGGATGAAGACGGCGGCAAAGTCACCATCACCGTCGATCGAAAAACCCTGCAACTCACCCAGTTTCAAATCGACGTGACGTGGTTCGGCAAAGAACCCACCGCCCGCTTGATTCTCAAACGGATGGCGGTGGCGATCGACATCAACGCGGCGCAAGACGGCACCGGAGACGTCCCGGCGTTCATCCCCCCGCCGCCCGTGGACCTACCCGCCGAAACCATCATCCCCGCCGACGACCTTGAGCCTCCGAGTCCCGCTTCATGATCCCCACCCCCTCCTGCTTGTCGATCGCGGCGTTGCTTTTGCTGTCCCTAGGCCTCACGGCTTGTGTGAGCCGGCAAGCCCGCGTCGGGGATTGGGACCGGGTCATCAACACCCGCTGGACGTTGACGCAACTCGATGGCCGAGCCGCGCTGCAAAGCGGAGAGACGCCGGCCGAGCCGCTGACGCTCGAACTGTCCGACGACGGCCGGGCCGCAGGCTTTGCCGGCGTCAATCGGTTCTTCGGCCAATACGAATCCACCCCCGAAGGCACCCTGCATTTCGGCGCACTCGGCAGCACCCGCATGTTCCGCAATGACCCGCCGGGCCTCATGGACCAAGAGCAGCAATACCTCGCTGCACTCGGCGACGTCGATACCTTCCGCGTGCAGTCCGGCAAACTCGTGCTGCTGAGCGATAAGAAAAAACGACTCGTGTTCACGCCCACCACCGGACCCGACGCTTGGCTTAAACCTAATGTCGAATAATCAAGTAGTAACGGCCATCTTCTAGTTTTCGGAAAATACCCGTCGCCAGATCGCCGTCGTCCACCATCGCGTCGATCTCGCGCATGTACAGGTCGTCGCGGGTTTCGCCGGTGCCGTCGAAGTGGACCCCGAGGGCCGATCGGACGCCACCTGCATCTTCGTACTCAAAGTCCCACACCCCGCCGATCGGCGTACCCTGCGTCCACGAGTCGGCGTCGATGTAGGGCTCCAAATCCGCGGGCAACATCCCCGAAGACGAGTCGGCGGGGAACTCCCCGGTGTCGAACAAATAGAGCTGCGCCGCTTCGTTGTATTGACGGAGGTTGGCGGCGAAAACCGCTTTGCTGGATTGGGCGGTGGCGTCTACGAATTGGGGGACGACGATCGCCGCGAGGACGCCGAGGATCACCACCACGATCAAGACTTCGACGAGCGTGAAACCCTGAGGCCGGCGATCCGTGATGACATACCTGGCTCGGCGGGACATGGGTTAAACGTCCCATATGGCGGCGGAAAGTCCAGTAAAAATCGGCGATTCACACGGCGAAGCTAAACCCTGCGGGTCGTGCGGGTCGGGTAGACTCTGGCCATGCTGATGGACCAACCCGAACTGCTACGCGCTAAGTTTGAACAAGCCCTACCCTACGCCGACTTCGTCGCCGGCGGCGAGCCCTTGGGCCACCGCCCGCCGTGGGATCAACGCTACGCCCAGTGCACCCTCAGCGAGACGCAGCACCAACTCGTCGCCGGCTTCACCCGCAAGATGCACGTGCTCTGTCTCACCGGGACCTGGTGCGGCGACTGCGCGTTGCAGGGCACCGCGATGCAGCGGATCGCTGAGGCCAACCCCCAACGCATCGACCTGCGGTTTATCCTGCGGAACGAGGCCCACGCGGACCTGGTGGTCAAAGCGCCGATCAACGCGGGATTCCGGGTGCCGGTCACATGGTGGCTCGCGGAGGACTTCGCGCCGGTGGCGTGCTTCGGGGACCGGTCGCTGAGCCGTTACCGATCTATGGCCCGCAAGGCTCTGGGCGACGCGGCGACGGTCGTGGCGGACCCGCCGGCCGACCCGGTGCTGGCGGTGCGCGACGAGATGGTCGATGAATTTGAACGCGTCCACCTGCTGCTGCGACTCAGCGGTCGGCTGCGTCAACGGCACGGCGATTAATCGACCATCAAAAAACGCCACGTCGAGGACGTGGCGCAATGAAGTTTTTAATCACAGCTGTTTGAACGGATCAATCTTCGATCAATCCGAGGCGTTTGAGCGCTTCGCGTTTGCCGAGGTTGCGGATTTCTCCCCAGGCGAGCAGTTGTTTCTCGCGGGGCGACGATTCGCCTTTTTCCCAGTTATAGATGGTCAGGCCCGAGACGCCGGCGAGCTTGCCGTAGTCGGCCGCGCTGATGCCCAGCTTTTCACGGTGCTTCTTGACCCAGCCGGGGCTGAATCGGGGCCGCTTGGAAGTATTTTTGCTGGCCGCCACGGGCGCTCCGCCCAGGCGTTTGGCTTCTTGCTTTTCGACAAAACCCAAGCGGCGTTCCAAGTCCGCGATACGGCGTTTGAGGTCCGCGATATCGCTACGGTACTTGGCGACCGACTTTTGCGTCGTGCCCACTTGGGCGCGGATTTCTTTGCGAGCCAGCCGACGGATTTCTTCGCCGAGGACGGTGTTGAGATTGGGCAAAACAGGATCCTTGTGATGAACCATTGAATATTGACTAAGTGACTATTAAGCATCATAGCAAAAAATACCGAATGGTCCTCGTTGGGCAATTAAGGCTAAAAAATATCGCTCTTTGTCATTACCGTCCAGATGGCGGAATATTCTTTGGCTAACCGATATTCATCGTGTGACTGAAAAGCAAGACAATAGCGGACTCAAAGAGTGGCAACGCCGCTTGCACGACATCATCTTCGAGGCGGAGACGCCGTCGGGCAAGTTGTTTGACGTGCTGCTTCTGGTGGCGATTCTTGCGAGTGTGTTGGCGGTGATTCTTGAAAGTGTGCCAAGTATTGACGAGCGCTTTCACTGGGAATTACGCATCGCGGAATGGTCGTTTACCTTCTTGTTCACGATCGAGTATGTGCTACGTTTGCTGTGTGTGCGACGGCCGCTGCGTTACGCCCGCAGTTTTTTTGGGTTGGTGGATTTGCTGGCGATCCTGCCGACGTTTTTGAGTCTGCTGATCCCGGGTTCGCACGAAATGGCGGTGATCCGGGCGTTGCGACTGTTACGCGTTTTTCGGATTTTTAAATTGGCGCGGTATATGGGGGAAGCCGAGGCGTTGGCCGAGGGGCTCAAAGCCAGCCGGGCAAAGATCACGGTGTTTCTGACGACGGTGTTGGTGAGCGTGACGATCATGGGGGCGTTGATGCACCTGATCGAGGGACCCGAGAACGGCTTTGTCGATATTCCGCACGGGATCTACTGGGCGATCGTGACGATGACGACCGTCGGCTTCGGCGACATCACGCCGATCACGGGGGCTGGCAAATTCGTGGCGTCGATCATGATGATCTTCGGCTACAGCCTGATCATCGTGCCGACGGGCATCATCAGCGCCGAGATCGCGGTCGGGCGTAACAAACAGCAAAACACCGAGACTTGCCCGCACTGCATGAAAGTCGGCCACGACAGAAAAGCGAAGTTCTGCGATCGCTGCGGCGGGGACCTATGAATGCGGGCGACGCGGTCGGGCGTCGGGCCTAGCCGTGCGGCTTTTGCCGATGGGACTTGATTTGGCCGCGGTGTTTTTTGGCGTCGAGTCGGCGTTGGATCGCGCCGCGTGAGGGTCGGGTCGGCCGACGGATACGTGGGCGGTCCATCGCGGCGACGATGAGTTGACGCAGCTTCGCCACGCACGCCCGGCGGTTGGCGAGTTGGCTGCGGCTGTCCGAAGCGTGGATCACCAGCCGCGGGGGGTTGTCGGCCAAGTATCTTCCGCCCAACTCACGCAGGCGGATCATCGCCCAAGCGGGCATCGCCTCGGCGAGGGCGTCGAGGGGTAGGGTCAGCGTGGCGTGGGTGTTTACCTTGTTGACGTTTTGCCCGCCGGGGCCGCCGCCACGCGAAAACGTAAACGACATCGCCGACTCGTCGAGCCAGACCCCGGGCGCGATGGGGTGTTGGGGGGGATCGGGGGTCGGCTGAGGCATCGTGGTATTGTGACCGCCGCGCGAGAGATGGCAAGGGACATCCTAAACTTCGCGCTCGCCAAGGTTGGCTTGTTCTAGTTTGAATCGCTCGGTGTTCACGCCGAGCGGAGCATCTCGCGTGGCGCGTTCACAAAGTCGATCACTTCCCGCACCGGCATCGGGCGGGCAAAGAGGTAGCCCTGCAGGTGGTCGCAGTCCAACGCCTGCAGCACCGCCAACTGCTCCATGGTCTCGATCCCTTCAGCCACCACCGACAGTCCCAGCGTGTGGGCCAACGTCACGATCGCCTGGATCACCGCGGCAAACTCGATGTGCTGGTCGAGGCTTTGCACAAAAGACCGGTCGATCTTCAGCACGTCGATGGGGAACTCGTGGAGGCAGGACAACGAGGAGTGGCCGGTGCCAAAGTCGTCCATCGCCAGCTGGAAGCCCATCGCCCGCATCGCCTGGAGTACCTCGGTCACTTGGGCTTGGCCGTCCATGATGACTGATTCAGTGATTTCCAATTTAATCCACGCCGGCTCAACGCCGGCGGCCTCGACCACGTCGCTGAGCATCTGGACGATGCCGGGCTGCACGAGTTGACGCTTCGAGAGGTTGATGTTCATCGTGAACTCTAAATCCGGGATCGCACGGTGGATGAGTTGGAGTTCACGGCAGGACTCTTCGAGGATCCATCGGCCCAGCGGCACGATGAGGCCGGTGTCTTCGGCGACATTGATGAAATGGTCGGGGCGGACGACGCCCAGTTCGGGGTGTTGCCAGCGGACCAGCGCCTCGAAACCCACGATATGGCTTTCGGACACGGAGATGATGGGCTGGTAGGCCATGAAAATCTGTGAGGTGCCGATGGCTTGGCGGAGTTCGCGTTCGAGCACGAGTTTTTGGAGTGACTCGTCTTTCATATTTTCGTCGAAGAGGCTAAAGCGGGCTTTGCCGAGCGACTTGGCGTGGTACATCGCCGAGTCGGCGTCGCGGATCACGGCGTCGGCGTCTTCGTAGCCCATGCTGCCATCGACGATCCCGATGCTGGCGGTGGACGTGACTTCGTTGCCGTCGATGTTGAACGGCTGAGCGAATACTTTCAACAAGCGGTCGGCGATCTCAATCACCTTGTCGAAGTCGGCGACCTCTTCGAGCAGAACGATAAACTCGTCGCCGCCGATGCGGGCGGCGGTGTCGGTGGCGCGGACCTGATCGCCGAGGCGCTGGGCGATCTGGATGAGCAGTTGGTCGCCGGCGTCGTGGCCGAGGCTGTCGTTGATGCCCTTAAACCGGTCGAAGTCCAGGAACATCACGGCAAAGCGCCGGCGGCAACCGGTGAGCTTATGGCGGCGGATGGCCTGCGTGAGGCGTGCGTGCAGCGTCGCCCGGTTGGGCAGTCCGGTGAGCTTGTCGGTCTCGGCGGCGTGGCGGAGTTTTTCCTCGGCGAGCTTGAACTCGGTCGTGTCGCTGATCGAGCCGATGAGCCGGATCGGCTCGCCGTCTTCGTCGTGGACAATTTCGGCCCGGCACAACGCCCAACGTGTTTCGCCGGTGGTGGTGACGAAGCGGTGTTGGTTACGCAGCGTTTCGGTTTGCCCGGCCAAGCACATCGCCAAGTCGGCTTCTAGCTGAGCG
>CAYPCC010000080.1:0-12313 GCA_964409095.1 uncultured Phycisphaera sp.
CCTGGTTGATGAAGCCGTGCTCGTAGCCGATCGCGTGGGCGGTGGGCCACCACGCGTGGGCATAAGGGTGGCCGACGCCGAGCGTGCCGCCGGTCGCGTTGCCGTTGCTGACGTTGATCGTGGTCCAGCCCTGCATTTTTTCGGGCAGGGTGTTGTCGTACCACTCGAGCTCGGCCATACGTTCAAAGTTGAATTTGATCGCGCCCTTTTCGCCGTGGACTTCGAGCTTGTTGCCGTTTTTGTCGCCGGT
This sequence comes from uncultured Phycisphaera sp., assembly GCA_964409095.1. Taxonomy (GTDB): domain Bacteria; phylum Planctomycetota; class Phycisphaerae; order Phycisphaerales; family Phycisphaeraceae; genus Algisphaera. Next base: position 251 of record CAYPCC010000080.1, read on the forward strand.
GGAGAGGCGGGTCGCTTCAAACGTGGCGACCGCCCCGCCTTTGAATTCGGCGGTGAAGAGCGCGGCGTCGTCCACGGTGGACTTGGCTTTATTGGACTTCTTGGTCTTCGCCCCACGCCCGGAGATCTCCCCGCCCGCGCCGCCTTCAAGCACGGTGCGTTCTTTGATGAAGGTTTTGAGGATCGCGCCGTTGACGTTGGCAAACTCGTCGCCGGTGACGAAACGCGCGGCGTCGATCGAGTGGGCGCAGAGGTCGCCGAGCGAGCCGCTGCCGGCCTTGTCGCCCTGAAACCGCCAAAGCATCGGCGTGTCGGGGCCCGCCCAATCCTGAAGATAAAACCCCCGAACGTGATAAAGCTGGCCGAGCTTGCCCGACTTCACGAGTTGATGGGCGAACGCCAGCGCGGGACACCGCCGGTAGTTGTACCAAACAAAAGTTTTTTGCTTCTTGCCCCCGGAAGCCGCTTTCTTGGCCGCTTGCACCATCTCGCGGGCGGCGTCGAGCGTGTTGGCGAGCGGCTTTTCGCAAGCGACATGCTTGCCGGCGGCGAGGGCTTCGAGGGCTTGTTCGTGGTGGACGTGGTTGGGGGTGCCGATGTCAACCAGGTCGATGGCCGGGTCATTGACCATCGCCTTCCAGTCGTCGCTGGCGTGTTGCCAACCCCAGCGGTCGGCAAAGGCTTGGGTTTCTCGGAGGTTGCGGGCGGCGATGGTGTGCATCACCGGGAGTAGGGGCAGGTCAAAAAACTTGGCGGCCTTGAGGTAGGCGTTGGAGTGGGTACGGCCCATGAACTTCGAACCGATCAGACCAATGTTGAGCGGGCGGGGCATGAGGGGACCTCCGGCAGAGATATAGACAATGAAGAATGAAACCAAGGCCCGATCACATGGGCATGCCTTTGATCGTCGCTTCAAACACCAAGTTGCCCTCGACCAGCCCTTGGGCCAGGCAGGTGCAGCGTCGGCGGCGGTGCTCGGTTTCGCGGATGAGGATGACTAGGCGGTCGCCGGGTTTGACTTGGCCGCGGAACTTGACGCCGTCCACGCCGGCAAAGCCCATGAAGGCTTCGCCGGTCATTTTCTTGAGCGTGATAAAACTCGAGAGCTGGGCGGCGGCCTCGATCATGAGGACGCCGGGGAAGATCGGCCGGCCGGGGATGTGGCCCTCGACCCAGAACTCGTCGTGGCCGATGTCGCGGTAGGCGACGTAATCTATTTTGTCGGGGCATTCATGGACGATGCCGTCGATCAGCCGCATGGCCCCGCGGTGGGGGTTAACCGCCTCGATGGCGGCGGTATCGTATAAATCTTTAGACCAGTCGATACCGCTGATATCAAACAAGAGCGTGGGGGCCATGAGGCGTTTCCGGGAGACTTTCAGCGAGGCGAAGAACGCCGCGGACCTCGGGGCCGCGACAGCTAAAACCTGATGATGCAATTCATTAGATTACGACGATTCGCCTTCGCGGGCTTCGAGAATCTTCTTGCGCAGGTCTTGGGCGATGTTTTTGACGTCCTGCATTTCTTTACGGACGCGGGTGCCCGCAGCGCGGTTGCCGCCGGCGGCTTTTTTGATGTCGTCTTCGATGGAAACGATCAGGGCCTTGAGCGATTCGTAGGTTTCGAGCATATCGATCTCCTTGATGATGATCTGTGGAACACCCGTGGGCCGGGGGGTAGTAACGAAATAGCCTACACAACCGCGTAAACCCCGGCAAACCGCGGGGTTCGTGCGCTCGGGGCCGAGGCGACGAAATCGGCTGCCGACTTACGAGTCCTTGGATTGGATGATCGTCCGCAGCTCGCGGAACTTTGGCGAGCTGGCGTCGCCCAGGAGTTCAAACAAGACCGACTCCGCCGTCGTCGGCAACACGCCCGCCTGAACCACCCGGTCCACCGCCGTGTGCTTATCGATCGGCCGACGGGAGCTCGTCGCGTCGACGCACAACGCCACCGTGTATCCGCGTTCCAACAGGTCCAAGCATGTCAGGAGCACACACACATGCGTCTCGATCCCCGCGACCACGACGCTCTGGGTTTCGAGTTTTTCCAGCAGTCGGATCACCGACGCCGAGCAGGCCGAGAACCGCGTCTTCTCGTCGATGCACACCGCCGCGTCGAGTTGCTTGGCGATCGAGCCGACCGTCCGGCCCAGACCCTTGGAATACTGCTCGGTCAGCAGCACCGGGACACCCAAGACGTTAGCCCCCTGAATCAGTCGGCCGGCCCGCCGCTCGACCGTGGACTTTTCGTGCATCACCGGCAGCAGCTTGTCCTGCAGGTCCACCATCAAAACCGCCGAGCGTTTAGGATCGAGTCGATGGGCAGGCATGAACATCTCCGGAAAAATTAAGAAAGAGTAGGAACCGCGGCGGCCACGACCGCCTCGATCAATGACGCCACGCTGGCGGCCTCGGATTCAATCGACACCTTGATACCCAACTCGCGCATCGTCTGCGAGGTGATCGGGCCGATGGAAGCCGCCGCGACGCCATCGAGCAGCGACGCTTCTTCGCCGAGCAACGTGACGAGGTTTCGCACCGTGGACGAGCTGGTAAACGTCACCGTATCCATGCCCTCGCGCAGCGCTTCGAGCACCTCTTCGGGCAGTGCCGCGGGGACCTGCGTCCGGTACGCCACGACCTCGTTGACGATCGCCCCGGCCTCGACCAAGAGCCGCGGCAACGCCGGCCGGGCGATGTCCGCCCGGATGAGCAAGCACCGCCGCCCCTCCATCTCGCGTTCGGCCATCATTTGCTTGGCCATCGCGTCCCCCGAAAAACGCGCAGGAACAAAGTCGCTGCGTAATCGCAGGTGGTCCCACATCGCGGCCGTGGTCGCCTCCCCCACCGCCGCGATCTGCACCCCGCCCAGCTGCCGACCATCCCGCCCCAGCGCCGCCAACCGCTCGGCCAACACCGCCACCGCGTTCGCACTGGTCAATAACACCCAGTCGTTTTCGTCGATATGTTCGATCGCTTCGTTGAGCCGCTGGGCGTCATCCGCCTCGGGCGGCACGAGTTCCAGCGTCGGGGCTTCAAACACCTGGGCTCCAAGCGCAGCCAACCCTTGCCGAAGCTCCGACGCCTGCTGCCGCGTCCGCGTCACCAGGAACCGCTTCCCAAAGAGCGGCCGATCGGTGAAGTAGTCCAGCCCCGGCTCGTCGATCGCCGCAACTTCCCCCACCACGATGATCGCTGGCGACGAGACGCCCATTCGTTCGACCTGGGCCTGAATGGTGGCGAGCGTGCCCTTGGCCGTGCGTTGCTGCGGCAGCGTGCCCCATTGCACCACCGCCGCGGGCGTGGAGCGCGGCAGGCCGCAGTCGGCCAACGAGTCGGCGATTTGCTGGAGTCGGCCGACGCCCATGTAGAAGCAGGCCGTGCCGCCGCGGGCGATGAGCTTGGCCAGGCCGTCGTAATCGACAGACGTTTCGCCCTTGGTCGGGTCTTCGTGGCCGGTGACGATGGTGACGGTGGAGGCGACCTTGCGGTGGGTCACGGGGATGCCTGCGGTGGCGGGCGCGGCGAGGCCGGACGTCACGCCCGGCACGACCTCGCACCTCACGCCGTGCCGCGTGAGAAACGCACACTCCTCAGCCCCCCGGCCGAAAAGGTAAGGGTCGCCGCCCTTGAGCCGGACGACATTCTTGCCCTCGCGGGCTAAATCAACCAGCAGTTGATTGGTTTGGTCCTGCGTGAGTTTGTGGTGTTTGGCCCGTTTGCCGACGTCAATCCGCTGGGCATGATCGGGCGCTTCGGCGAGCAGGGCCGGGTTGGCCAACGCATCAAACACCACCACGTCACACTGGCGGAGCGACCTGAGTCCGGTAACGGTGATGAGGCCCGGATCGCCGGGGCCCGCGCCGACGAGGCAAACTTTTCCGCACGACTTTTTTGTTTTGTCATTCACAACGCATAAACCTTAGCGATTATCCGGCCGATGGTCATGGCAGACCGCCCTTTTCGGGCCACTTCAGGGAAACCTCATCATGTCAACGCCGCAGCTCAAACTCGTGACCGAAACCGACCGCGTGCCCGACTCGTTCAAATTTGAACAACGCCGCGAGCCACGCCACAAACTCTACGCTCGGGTCACGGCCGTGGCCGAGAACCCCGCGGAAGCGCACGACGTGCGTGGGGCGGGCCAGATTTGTTCGCTGGAACTGGTTGATCAGTCGGCGTCGGGGCTCGGGGCGTGGTCGGTCGAGCCGGTGGCTTTGGGCGCCAAAGTGACGGTGTTCTTCCCCGCCCACGGAGCGGAGCCGGGCTTCAACTGCATCGGCCGGGTCGTGCGCTGCACCCCGCAGAACGGCGGCCACAGCATCGGCCTGCTGCTCGAATCGCAGATGGTCGCGGCGTGATTCACCCGCCGCTTGCGGCTTTGCGCCAAGCCCCAAGCGGCCAACATGTTCACACCAACCCACCCACCGCATCCTTCATCATGCGGTAGCTCGCGTCGAGCGCCTGCGGGATCACCCGGACGCCGCCGACCACATCCATAAAATTCGTATCCCCCGTCCAGCGCGGCACCAGGTGCCAGTGCAGGTGTCCCGGCACGCCCGCCCCCGCGGCTCGGCCGAGGTTCACCCCGACGTTGACCCCCTGCGGGTTCACGACTTGCTTGAGCAAGCGCGTCCCGAGTTCACACAACTCCATCAGCCCCGCCCGGTCTTCCCGCGAGAGGTCCGACAACTCGGGGACGTGGGCGTGGGGGGCGACGAGCAGGTGGCCGTTGGTATAGGGATAGCGGTTGAGCAGCAGCGTTCCGTGGGCGTCGCGGTGCAGGACCAGGCGATCGGTTTGCGCTTCGGCGTCGAGGTCGGGTTCGCCGGCGGCACACAGGAAACAGCCTTGCGGCCCGGCGGTTTGGCCGGGCGGGGTCGCGCTGCCCAGGTCTTGGAGGTAGTCGATGCGCCAAGGCGCCCAAAGGTTCGGCTTGCTCATCGCATTAGGGTAACTGGACGCCCAACCGCTGCGCAGCCGATAAATCTCCGGCCGCCGGATGTTTTTCGGAACCTCTTGGGCTGCCGACGTTCTCGGCGGTCGCGTGGGATTCGAGTTCCCCCCCGTGGCCAGCCGATACCAGAAACGCTGTTTCGGGGATTTCGTATGGTTTTGAGAGATTGACTATATGGATTCGTCTTGGCTTTTGTTGTGGGCGGTGTTGGCCCCCGGGATCGCCGGGGTGGCGACGCTGTGGCTGCCCAAGGCGTGGCTTGCGCCGCGGGTGCTGCTCGCGGTGAGCGGGCCGGCGTTGGCGTTCGTGTTGGTTTTGTCGCACCTCGGGACGTATGGCGTCGCGGGTCACGTTGAAGCTGAGCATCACGACACCACGGACTCCCCCTCCGCGCACGCTCAAGACGCTGAGCTTGCTCAACACGCCGAAGCGGACGACCTCCACGAAACTAAAGAGCACCACGCCGAACCGATCCACGTCCCCGCGCCCCAAGGCACGGCCGCGCTCGCGTGGGTCCCGTCGATGCACCTCAACGTCGCGTTCCTCGCCGACGGCCTCGGCGGGTTCTTCGCGCTCTTGGTCAGCGGCATCGGCGTGCTCATCGTGCTCTACGCCCGGGGCTACTTCGGCAACAACCAGCAGGCCCAGCGCGACCTCTACCGCTTCTACCCCACGCTCGGGTTCTTCGCCACGGCGATGATGGGCGTCGTCCTGGCCGACTACACGTTGCTCACCCTCGTCTTCTGGGAACTCACCTCGATCAGCAGCTTCCTGCTCATCGGCTGGGACCGCTTCGACAAACACGCGGTCAAGCTCGCCAAGCAAGCCTTCTTCACCACCGGCCTCGGCGGCATGGGCCTGCTCGGCGGCATCGCGCTGTTCGGCGCCACCACCGGCATCTGGCGCTGGTCGGACATGCTCGCCCAAGCCCCCGGAATCGACTTTGCCGCACCCGGCGTACTCTGGGCGTTCGTACTCATGTTCATCGGGGCCGCGGCGAAGAGTGCCCAGTGGCCCTTGCATTACTGGCTTCCGGGGGCGATGGCGGCACCGACGCCGGTGTCGGCGTATCTGCACTCGGCGACGATGGTCAAGGCCGGCGTGTTTTTGGTCGGGCGGCTGTTCCCGGTGTTTGCCCCCGGCATCGCGGCAGCCAACTCAGGCCTCGATATCTGGCCGATCGTCATCACTTGGTTCGGCGCGGTCACGATGCTCTACGGCGGCGTCACCGCGGTCAACCAACACGACCTCAAACGTATCTTCGCCTACACCACCGTCAGCCAACTCGGCCTGCTCATGGCGATGTACGGACTCGGCGGCTTCAGCTACCACGGCGCACCCACCCTCGACTTCGATATCACCCAGATCGCCAACCACGCGTTCTACAAAGCGCCCTTGTTCATCACCGCCGGGGCCATCGGCCACGTCGCCTCGCGGTCGCTGCCCGAGCTTTTCGGCGCGTTCCACAAACACAAAGCGATCTGTCTGACCATGTTGCTCGCGGGCTACGCCCTCGCGGCCGGGCCCGGCACGATCAGCTTCGCGGCCAAAGAACTTTTCCTTTACGCGATCGTTCACGCCGCCAAAGACAACCCCTGGCTGTGGATCATCCTGGCGATGACCATCGTCACCGCGGCGTGTAACGTGGCGATTTTCGTTCGGCTGCTCACCACGCTGATGGGGTGGAAGTTCGGCCTGCAAAGCAGCGGCGGCCACGACCATGCCCATGCCCATGCCCATGCCCCTGCCCATGCCGGGGGTCACGATGAACATCACGCCCACGAGCACGGCTTCTGGGGGGCGCTGATTTGGCTGCCGGCGGTGCCGCTCGTGGCGATGCAATACCTCGGCGGGATCGTGACGCCGTTGTGGAACCTGATCTTCCTGCCGTTTGAGAAATACGCCTTCTACGAAGGGTTCCATGACCGGGTGCCCTCGCTATTGCACGCCGTGCTCAACCCCGGCCTGGCCCTGTTGATGTCGGTCGTCGCCATCGTCCTCGGCGTCTTGCTTGGCATCAGCAAATTCCTCCGGGGCCAACATACCGATATCAATGATTTGATCTACCCCGCGGCCGAGGCGACGAGCGTCGGGATTGGCCGGGGCGTGTTTGCGGTGCTGCAAAACGGCAACATGCGGTACTACATCCTCGCGGTGCTGGTCACGCTTAGCGCCTCGTTTTTCGCGGCGGTGAATCACGACCGGGCGATGCTTGACGTGATCGGCGTGGAAGCGGCCAAGACGTTTGAGTTGCCTTTGGGTGTGATTCTGGGCGTGCTGATTTGCGTGAGCGCGCTTCTGATCCCGGCGCTCAGCCAGCGGGTTGTGCGGGTGTTGCTGCTGGGGTCGTGCGGGTTCACGGTGGTGGCGATGTACATCGTGTACCAAGCGCCGGACTTGGCGTTGACTCAGCTCATGGTCGAGATCATCTCGGTGTTGCTGTTTGTGTTGGTGCTGCGGCTATTGCCGGCGGACCCGCCGCAGAAGAGACGGGTCGGCCGATCGTGGCGGATCGGCATCGGGTTGGTGGCGGGCGTGGTGTTTGGCTGGATGACGCTGGTCGCGGCGACCAGCAACCCGGCGACCAAACTCGGCGAGTGGTTTGTGCAGAATGCGTATCACGGCGAGAAGCTGGCCGACGGCAGCTACGGCCGGGGCGGCGGCGGGTTCAACGTCGTCAACGTGATCCTCGTGGACTTCCGCGGGTTCGACACGATGGGCGAGGTCACGGTGCTGGCGCTCGCGGCGCTGGGCGTGTGGTCGATGCTGCCCGGCCGACGGAAGGAGCTGGAGAAGCTATGAGTTCGATCCTCGTACGGACCGCGATCAAATTGATTTTCCCGTTGGTGCTGATGTTTGCGGCCTACACCGCACTCAAGGGCCACAACGAGCCCGGCGGCGGGTTTATCGGCGGCCTCATGGCGGCGGTGGCGTTCCTGCTTTTCCGCATGGCCAACGGGCGCAAGGCGCTGGTCAAGCTGATGCCGTTCCACCCGCGAAACCTCGTAGCGGTGGGCTTGGGGCTCGCGTTGGCGACGGCGATCGCGCCGCTGTTCTTCGGCAAGCCGATGCTGACTTCGCTGGTGATCGATGAGCTGTCGATCGGCATGGGCCAAACGATCCACTTCGCCTCGGCGGTCTTCTTCGACACCGGCGTACTGATGGTCGTGGTCGGCGTGTCGGTCGGCATGATCCAACGACTCAACGAAGAAATCGACGTGCGCGAGGTCCACGCCCAGACCCACCGCCAAGCGCATCAGGAGGGGACGCCATGACCTTTGTCTTAGCGGTATGTGTCACGGTGTGTTTCGGGGTGAGCGTGTACCTGCTTTTGGGACGCGACCTCAAGGGCGTGGCGATGGGCGTGTTTCTCATCGGCCACGCGGCGAACATGAGCATCCTCGCGATGAGCGGCTCGCCGGTGCCCACCGGCGAAGAGGTGCAGAGCGGCGCGATTCAGGCGGTGCTGAAAGAAGCCCCCCTCTCGTCTTATAACACGCCTTCGCCCGCGCTCGGCGGTATGGTCGACCCGCTGCCCCAAGCGCTGATCCTCACCGCGATCGTGATCGGCTTCGCGGTCATGGGCTTTCTGCTGACGCTCTTGGTCATCACCGCCCGCTCGGCGGGGACGCTGGAATTGAGCGAGTTGTCGCGGGATGAAGCGGCCCAGGAAGAACTCGCCTTGCCCGCCACGGCGACGCCGGGCGCAAACGGGGGTGCCGCGTGAGTGATCCAACGAACAACTGGTTGATCTTGATGGTCGTGGTGCCGGTGGTCATGGGGCTGCTGTGCGTGCCGTTGGTGAATCGCAACTTGGTTTGCCGGGTGATCAGCTTGCTGAGTTTCGCGGCAACGTTCGTGATTGCGCTGGTGCTGTTGGGCCAACTCGACACCTGGGGCGGCGGCCACGGTCAAGGCATCATGGTGTCGCAGATGGGCGACTGGTCGGCACCCTACGGCATCACGCTGGTGTTCGATTCGCTGTCGGGGTTGATGCTCGCGGGGGCTTCGCTGGTGGCGTTCTGCGCGACGCTGCACTCGGTCGGCTCGCTGCCGACCCGGACCGAACGACGCTACTTCCACCCCCTCATCAACTTCCTCATGCTCGGGGTCAACCTCAGCTTCCTCACCGGCGACTTGTTCAACCTCTTCGTCGCGTTCGAAATCATGCTCATGGCCAGCTACGGCCTGCTGGTCATCGGAGGCGGCAAGGCCCAGCTCCGTCAAGCGTACAAATATGTCGTGATGAACCTGCTCGCCTCCAGCGTGTTCGTCATCGCGGCGGGCATGGCCTACGGCATGCTCGGCACGCTGAACATGGCGGACATGGCTCGGCTCACCACGGAACTTGCTGCGAACGGCCAGCTGCCGACCGGCTTTACCGCTTTGAGTGTGTTGTTCTTGTTTGTCTTCGCGCTCAAGGCGGGCGTGTTCCCGCTGTGGTTCTGGTTGCCCGACACCTACCCGACGCTGCCGATTGCGATCGCGGGGTTGTTTGGTGGGGTGCTGACCAAGGTCGGTCTGTACGCGATCGCCCGGACGTTCTCGCTGATCTTCTTGGCGGGGGACGCGGGCGAGGTGATACTGCCGATCCTCGCGGTGGGCGCGGCGATGACCATGCTCGTCGGCGTGCTGGGCGCGTTGGCGTACACCAGCGTGCGGCGGGTGCTGAGCATGATGCTCATCGTCGGCGTCGGCTATTCGCTGTTCGGCATCGTCGTGATGAGCGAAGGGTCGCTGCAAGGCGCAGCGTTTTATATGGCCCAATCCATGCTGGTCATGTGCGGCCTGTTTCTCTCTTGCGGACTCGTCGAGCGGGCCACCGGCTCGGACGACGTCGGCAAGATGGGGGCGCTGCTCCAACAACCCAAACTCATCGGCCTGGGCGTGATGGTCTTTATTGGTCTGCTCAGTGTCGTCGGCCTGCCGCCAACGTCGGGCTTTTACGGCAAGCTCATCATCATCCGCGAAGGCCTGACCGAATCCTACTGGTTGGTCGGCGTCACCGCCCTCTTCGTCGGCGGCCTCACCCTGCTCGCGGCGCTGCGCCTCTGGGGCTCGACCTTCTGGGGCCCACCCCCCCCGCCCCCGGAAGATGCGCAAGCGGTGGCGAAGAGCGAAGACAACGCAGATGAAAAACATATGCCACGCAGTGAAATCCTGGGCGCTGCGATCTTGGTGATCGCGTCGCTGGCGGTCGGCTTCGCCGCCGAGCCGGTGGTCAAGACCGCGGGGGTCGCGGGCCAGCAGTTGGCCGATCCGCAGGCCTACATCGACGCGGTGCTGCACAACCCGCGCTACGCTAAGGACAAACTCGCCGAGGCCAAGGCGTCGCCTTACCCCGCTCATGACCCGCACCACGACGCGGCTTATCCCGTCCGGGCCGCGCAGGAGAATCACCGTTGATTAATAAGTTTCTCCTTAACTTGTTTTTGATGGTCGTGTACGTCTTGCTCTTGGGCGAGGTGTCGTTCCTGGGCGGATTGGCGGGGTTTATCATCGGGCTGCTGATTGTGACGCTCATCGGCCAAGCGACCGGCCGGGGCGGGTACCTGCGTCGGGTTTGGGGGGCGCTGCGGTTCGGGGTGTATTTCATCTACATCCTGACCAAAGCCAACCTCGGCGTGGCCAAGGAAATCCTCACGCCGGGCTTCAGCATGACCCCGCGGATCATCCGTTACCCCGTGCACGGGTTGTCCGAAGTCGAGATCACCACGCTGGCCAACGCGATCACGCTGACGCCCGGGACGCTCTCGGCCGACATCACCGACGACGGACAGATGTTGTACATCCACTGCATGTACGCCGAGAGCCGAGAGGCCGCGGTCGCGGAGTTGGACGAGCTAAAAGTATGGCTGCTGCGAGAGGTGTTTGACCATGAGCTTTGAGTTGATCGATCCCTTGTTGGTCTCGGCCGTGCCGATGCTGCTCGCGGCGAGCCCAGACGCGACCGAGCCCGCCAGCGTGCTGCCCGGACGGGGCGAAATGGCGCCGTTCTTGGCGTACGCGGTGACGCTGGGTGTGTATGTGCTCAGCGCGGGGATGGCGTTGTGTTTGTATCGCTTGGTGCGGGGGCCGGAGTTGGCCGACCGGGTGTTGGCGGCGGACTTGCTGTCGCTGCATGTGGTCGGGCTGGTGATTCTGCTGACGATTTACGTCGGCAACCTGGTGTTTTTCGACACGGCGTTGGTCGTCGGCATCATCGGCTTCGTCAGCACGGTGGGCTTTGCGCAGTACATCTTCGCCACCGCCCCGCGGACGATGGACCCCGATGCCCCGCGTCAACCCCAAGCCTGCCAAGCCACGGCCCGGGGCGCTTCGATCGCCGGACCAGGAGACGCCTCGTGACCACCTTCACCGATATCCTCGCGGGCTGCTTCGTATTGGGCGGGCTGTTTTTCTTCGCAGTCGGCGCGATCGGCATCGTGCGCATGCCCGACACCTACCACCGCCTCCACGCCGCGACCAAGTCATCGACGCTGGGCCTGATCGGCCTGCTCATCGGCGTCATCCTCCACATCGGCACCGGCGCGGTGGACGCCAAGGCGATCACCGTCATCGTTTTCGCCTTCGTCGCCGGCCCCGTGGGCTCGCACATGCTCGCCAAGGCCGCCCTCCGCGTCGGCGACCGCCAGTGGGAAGGCACGCTCTCGGATGAACACGCCGAAGACGGCTTGAGTTAATCCGTTTGGCCGATGCGGCCATCCATCACTTCATCGCCCGGCCGTGGTATAACGTCGCGCTATGAGCGACTCCAAAAAGAAGCAAGCCCTGATCGTCTTCGGCGGTTGGGATGGACACACCCCCAAGCAATCCGCCGAGGTCTTCGCGCCCCTGCTCGACGAAGCGGGCTACGACGTGCACATGAAAGACACGCTCGACGCTTACGACGACCAAGAACTCATGGCCGGCCTCGACCTGATCGTGCCGATCTGGACCATGGACAAGATCAGCGACGCGCAGTGGAACGGCCTCAACACCGCGGTCCAATCCGGCGTCGGCCTCGCGGGGTTCCACGGCGGCATGATCGACAGCTTCCGCGAAAACACCGAATACCAATGGATGACCGGGGCCCAGTGGGTCGCCCACCCCGGCAACTGCATC
>CAYPCC010000081.1:0-12294 GCA_964409095.1 uncultured Phycisphaera sp.
CCGCCAAGGCCGTCGGCCTCGCCCTGCCCGAGTTGCAAGGCAAGCTCACCGGCATGGCCTTCCGCATGCCGACCATCGACGTCTCGGTCGTTGACCTGACCGTCGTCACCCAAAAACAAACGTCCTACCAAGCCATCTCCGACGCCATGAAAGCCGCGTCCGAAGGTTCGATGAAGGGCTACCTCGCCTGGACCGCCGACCAAGTCGTCTCCACCGACTTCATCCACGACCCGCACTCCTCGACCTTCGACCACGGCGCGGGCATCGAACTCGACTCGACGTTCTTCAAAGTCGTTTCGTGGTACGACAACGAATGGGGCTACAGCAACCGCGTCGTCGACCTGATGAAATTCATGGCGACCCAAGACGGCATCAGCTAAGGCCACCCCCCGGAGTCTTCACTTCGGGTATCGCGTGTGATGCTTGAAGCCTAAAACATACCAAAGCCCACGGATAGCCATCCGTGGGCTTTTCACATTGGTGGTAATCTCACGCCATGCTCAAACTCACGCAAACCGCTCAAGCCTTGATCGATGCTGCGCGCGACTTATCCGACGCCTGCGATCGGCTGACGTTCGGCGATCCGGTGACGCACGTCTACAACCCGATCAATTACGCATGGCCGATGCACGAGCAATACCTCACCCGATTTGGGCGATCGCGTAAACGTGTTCTGATGCTCGGGATGAATCCCGGGCCGTGGGGCATGGCCCAGACCGGCATCCCTTTCGGCGAGGTCGCCGCGGTCCGCGACTGGATGAAGATCAAACCCGGTCTCGATCGCCCCCCCACCGTCGAAACCGGCTGCCACCCCAAACGTCCGGTGCAAGGCCTCGACTGCCCCCGCTCGGAAGTCTCGGGACGACGCATCTGGGAACTGATGCAGGAACGCTTCGGCACGCCCGAAGCGTTTTTCAAAGACCACTTCGTCGTCAACTACTGCCCGCTGGTCTTCATGGAAGCCAGCGGCAAAAACCGCACGCCCGACAAGCTCCCCGCCGAGGAGCGCTCGCGATTGGAAACCGCCTGCAACGCTCATCTGCAAACCGTCGTCAAAATCCTTCAGCCCTCGCACGTCGTCGGCGTCGGCAAGTTCGCCCAGCAGCAAGCCCAAGCGGTACTCACCGGCCCCAACCCGCCGATCATCACCACGATCCTCCACCCCAGCCCCGCCAGCCCGGCGGCCAACCGCGGCTGGGCCGAGCAAGCCACGCGACAGATGATCGCGGCGGGGCTTTGGGATGGATCGTGTGCGCGCTGAGTCTTGGGGATGCAAAATTTGCTTACCTATCAAAAACCGCGGCGAGTAGCATCTCGCCGCCGTGTTGGTTTGGCTTCGTGTTGGCCGAATGATTCAGAACGCAAACGTCAGGTCAACCGTCAGCTTGGTCCGGTCTACGAGGGTGGCTTCTTTGCCGTCGAAGTAGGCGAACTTGCCGAGCAGGGTCACGTTGTCGCTGAGCTTCTTGGTGACCACCGCGTCGAACTCTTGGCCGAAGTCGCCGATGGACTCGTTGCCGCTGAAGTAGTGATAAATGAGTTTGCCGCTCATCTTCCATTCCTTGGGGAAGGGTATGCCGTAGTAGACATAAATGTCTTCGAGCCCGTCGGCGGGCGTGTTAAGGAAGACGTCCGCGAAGCCGTTGAACATGTGCAGCGTAGCCAGTGGCGTGCGGAACGACGCGACCCCGTCGTCGGAGCCGAGCACTTCATAACCCGCGCCGAACGTGCCGTATTCGGGCACTTTCAAGCCCAGGTCAATGGCGTAGTACATCGCGTCGTAGTCGGTGGGGTTATCGCCAGCGTCTTGCTGGAAGGCGAAGCTGCCCGCGTAGTCCAGCGTCATGCCGCCGTCGCCGACGGGTTTACTGCCCGACAGGCGAGCGCCGAAGGTGTCGCTCGAGTTCGCAGCCGAGTCATCGATGTCCAGGAGGTAGGCGAAGCCGGTGAGCTTGCCCACGTCTTTGATCTTGTACGAGCCGTTGACGAACACGATGTCGGCGTCGTCGAAGTCGGCTTCTTCGCCGAAAATCCGGTTGACTTGGCCGATGTAGCCCGCGGTGAGTTCCGCGCCGTCGATGCCGAGCGTGGTCGTGCCGCGGATCGCATCGAACGTCTGGTTGTCTTGACGCCAGCCCACCGCGCCGATGAAGCGTTGATCGTCGAGGTTTATGGTCTGCCGGCCGGCTTTGATCTTCAAGCCCGCCAAGTCGGCGTTGGCGTACTGCACCCACGCCTCATTGAGTTCGGTGACTTCAGGGTCGGCGACCACCGCACGGGTGGTGCCGGCGGTGCTTTCGCCGGGGCCGTCGTTGTACAGGTCGTCGTCGGGGGTACGGACGTCTTCCATCTCGATGTAAAACTGAAAACCTTCGTATTCCTTGGTCAGATATCCCAGACGGGTGCGGACGGTGTAGGCCTGGGCGGTGTCGAGGTTGTCTTGGTCCACAATCTCGGCCCGCCCTCGCACGTCTAACTTCAACGTGCCGGACATCAACGCGTCGGCGAAGGTTTCGGTGGATTCTTCCGCCAACACCGGAGTGCTATCGGCCTGCCCTATCGCGGGCAATGCTGCGGCGCTCAGGCAAAGTGCAAAGGGAAGAAGGTGGGGTCGGGTCATGGAGGGATAACGGTTCAAGGCAAGTCTCTCTTTCAAAAAAACGCTCGTACGAAATACAGGCCGTACCGCAGAGCGGAGGGTTGAGTGAAGGGTCCGCGTCGTTGCGGATATCCGAGGTTGTTGACAAACAGGTCTTTTAGGGAGATGCCGGCGTGCGGCCGTCGGATTTAGAAGACAGGGGAGTCGTCCAAAAATCAGATTGCATCAGCCGGTCGGGGCCCATCACGATCGGCCGGGTGGCTTGAGTCAGGCTCCACTGCTCAGCGTGGACACCTTCGGGCTTATGGTCAATGATCGGATAAGCCATGTTTAAATCTCCACACGCTTCGCGGTACCACGCAGGACGGATCACCTGGGCCGCTAAGGCATCAAAGTGCGCCTCGTGGTTATCGGCCGTGTCGATTTGGCCCGCATCGGCCATCTGGTCCAAGAACCAGCGGCCGTGGGACACCCACGGGAAGTTGGCGGCGTAGCGGTGGAAAACCATGAAGTCAGGACGACTCACCACGGGTCCGCCTTGGGTAAACCTCATCTCGCCGAGCATCGACGGGCGAATTGCTTCGAGCGGGACGTCAACATAGCGCTCCGTGGCGATCATCTTCGAGAGTTCATCGCGGTTGTCGGATTCATCACACCACGCCGCCGCGGCGATGATGGCCCGCAGCAGCGCTTGATGAGTCGCGGGGTGTTCCTCGGCCCAAGCCCGAGTCACACCCATCACTTTCTCAGGACCGTTGTTCCAGAGCGTATCTTTCGTGACCACGATCCGGCCCCAACCGCGCTGCACCGCCATCGTGTTCCACGGCTCGCCCACACAAAAACCATCGATCCGCCCGTCACGCATCGCTTCGGGCATGTCCGGCGGCGGCACCACCAGCAGCTTGACCTCCAAGTCGCAATCCACGCCAGCCGACTTGAGCCAATGACGCAGTTCGTAATGATGGGTGCTGGTGGGGAACACGCAGCCGAGCGTGAGGGCGGAATCGCCCGCGGCTTGTCGGGCGGCGATGACTTTTGCGATCGCCGCGGCCGAGTTCATCTCAGTGAGTTCCCCGCCCTCGGCGACCGCCTGCATCTGGGCGTGCAACGATTCGCTGACCGTGATCGCGTTCCCGCCCAGACTCAAACACAACGCCGTGACCATCGCCACCGCCGGGCCGCCCACGCCCAGTGTCGAAGCCAAAGGCATCGGGTACAGCATCTGCGAGGCGTCGTAAACGCCAAACGCCGTCTTGTCTCGGATGCTCGCCCACGAACGCTCGCGGCAAAGCGTGACCTGAAGCCCTTCGTTCTCGAAGAACCCTTTTTCGTAAGCCGCCACCAGCGGCGCACAATCCGAGAGCGGCACAAACCCCAGGTGTAACTCCGTTTTCTCTAACTCAACCTTTGATGCTGAACCCGTCATCCTTCGACTCCTTTCACGACACCCGCTTCGGCATCCAAGAGGGCCGCGGCTTGGACGATTTCTTCGGCCACTTGCCCCAATCGTTTCTTGTGGTTCATCGCGGATTGACGCAGCAACGCAAACGCTTCGTCTTCGCTGCACCCTCTTCGTTTCATCAGGATGCCCTTGGCCCGGTCGAGCGTCTTGCGTTCGACCAGCGTCTGCTTGGTCCGCTTGAGTTCATCTACCACGCTTTGGTGTTGGTTGAATTGTGCGATCGCGGTTTCGATGACGGAAGTCACCCGTGCGTTTTCCACGCCGTGCGTGACGTAAGCCGATACCCCGGCCCTGACCGCGGCGCGGATGGTGTCGCGGTTTTCATCGCTGGCAAACATCACGACCGGCCGTGGTTGTTTGTCGTGGATCGTGGTCAGTTGTTCGAGCGTGTCTCGGCTGGGCGAGCCGGTGTTGATCAGCACCACGTCGGGCTGGCTTTCGGCGACCAGCGTGAGCAGCTGCGTGTCACCGGTCGATACGGCGACGACCTGATAACCCGATTCCGACAACACGGCCCCGAGCGCTTGGGCCCGCGTCGCGTCCTCGTCGGCGATCATGATCCGTAACTTCTTTTGCCAACTCATGCGGGGGTTATCTCCGCGCTGAGGGTAGTAAAAGTCTCACCCACGGCGGGCCGGAGCCGACACGCCGCGTGTTTTAATTCGGGCTGTTTCGAGACCGCGTCCACGCCTCGATGGGTGGCGTAGTTCGCGGCGCTGGCGGGGTGAAGCGTGTCCCCGAAATGGAACGGCAAAAACACCAACCGAGGCGGCGTGTTGTCGGTCACTGACACTTGGGCCAGCACGCGGCCGTGCCGACTCTCGATCCAAGCCAACTCCCCGTCCACCAGTCCCGCAGCTTGCGCATCGCGGGGGTTGACGTCCGCGACGGGGTGCGGGGCGAGACGATTCAATTCCGGGACATGGCCGGTGCGGCCGCGCGTGTGCCATTGGCTGGCGACTCGGCCGGTGGTCAGGTTCAGCGGGTAATCCCCATCGGTCGATTCGGCGGTCGGTTGATAGACCGCGGTACTGAAAAACGCCTTGCCGCTGGGGGTAGGAAAACGACCGTCGGTGTAGCGACGCCGCATCGGCTGGGTCATCGACCAGGCAAAAGGCCAATGCGTCCCGCCGTGCTCGTCGAGCCGCTCGTTGGTAATGCCCGTCATGTCGCATGGAGTCTCGGCGGTCAGCTGACAAAACTCGTCCCACACCGCGTCGGAATCGGCAAAGTCGAAGCCATGGAACCCCATCGCCTCGGCCACATCGCAGACGATCTGCCAATCGGGCCGGGCATCGCCGGGGGCGGGGATGGCGGCGTTGCTACGGGTCACTAAGCGTTCGCTGTTGGTCATCGTGCCGCGTTTTTCGCCCCAGGTCGCTGCGGGTAGGAGCACATCCGCATAAGCCGCGGTCTCGGTGTCGATCAGGCAGTCTTGGACGATGACCAACGGCGTTTGACGCAGTCCGTGCTGGGTCACATCGAGGTCGGGCATACTCACCGCGGGGTTGGTGCACGCGATCCATAACACGCCGAGTTCGCCGCGAGCCGCCGCGTCAAACAGCGCCACCGCCGGTCGGCCCGGCTGCTGACAGATGCTCCCGGACGGCACCCCCCACGCGGTCTCCATCTGCATCCGGTCCGTCTGCCGATCGACTCGGCGGTAGCCGGGGAGTTGATGGGACAAGTACCCGACCTCGCGGCCACCCATCGCATTAGGTTGCCCGGTCAACGAGAACGGCCCCGCCCCGGGTTTGCCGACTTGGCCCAGCAGCAGATGCAGGTCGATCAGCGCGGTGTTTTTGTCCGTGCCTCGGCTACTCTGGTTCGCGCCCATGCAGTAACAACTCAGCAGCCGACGGTCTTTGCTCATCCATTGGGCTGCGAGGTCGATATCCTCCGGCGAAAGGCCGCAGGCGTCGAGCATCGCCTCGGTATCGAGGGCATCGAGCTGCGATTTGAGCGTCGCATAACCTTCGGTGGATCGTTCGATGAAATCCCGATCAGCTTCGCCACGATCGACGAGCGCTTTAGCCAGCAAACGCAGCAACGCGACGTCGCCGCCGGGTTTAACTTGCAAATGCAGGTCGGCAAATTCGGCCGTCTTACACCGCCGCGGATCGACCACGATGATCCGCGCATCGTCGTGCGTCGCCCGACGACGACGAACGCGGTTGAACAAAACCGGGTGGTTCGCGGTCATGTTCGCACCGACGATCAAGAACGTGTCGGCGTGATCGAAGTCTTCGTAACACGTCGGCGGACCATCGCTGCCAAAACTATGGACGTACCCCGCTACGGCACTACTCATGCACAGCCGGCTGTTGGTGTCGGTGTGGTTGCTGCCGAGAAAACCCTTGAAAAACTTCGTGAACAAGTACGACGCCTCGGTATCGAGTTGGCCCGAGCCGTACCACGCCACCGCGTCGGGGCCACGCTGCTCGAGCGTATCTCGCAAGCCTTGAACCACTTTGGCCAGCGCCTCGGGCCAGGTCGCCGAACGCAGCGGCCCGCCTTTTTCGTCGCGGATCATCGGCGTCGTGAGGCGACGGGCTTTATCGTCAGACTTGAACAGGAACGCCCCTTTCGGGCACATCATGCCGAAGTTGGGGGCCACATCGACATCGGCGTGGATCGATATCATCTCGCCGTCGTTCACCTTCACGTCCACCACACATCCCACCCCGCAATACGGGCAGGTCGCGCGCGTCGTGGTCTGGCCCGTGGCGGGCAAGGCGTCGGCGTTCGGGATGACGGTGAGTGAAGTGATTGCCATTACCCCATCATTAAAACCACGGCCCGGACGCGACCGATGACCACCACCGGCCATGCCAACGCAAAGCTCAAGCCCGCCGCGCGGGCCGCATCCACTCGCTTGACCCCCGCCTCACCCATCGCGTCGAGACCATCGACCAACACCGGTCGGCCGGTGCTCCATGCCTGGCCCGGCAAACCGTCGGGCGACGTCGCCGAGAAGGTCAGGTCGGTGCTCGCTTGCGCGAACCCGTTCAATCCGCCGTACACGCCTTGGCTCCGCACCAATCGGCCGGGTACATCGGGGTCTTCGACCCAGATCTCGTGGACCCGAGCGATCGGCGTCGCTGAAGAGGAAAGCAGAAGCAACACCGATCGCAACTCGGTGCGCTGCATGATCGGCAGGCCCAAACCCACGGCCAAGCCATCGCTCTCGGCCCCTGAGGATCGCAAAAAACCTTTGGCCGTCGCCAAATCCGGCACAAGCGAAGGCAAGCCCGTTTCCCAGCATTGACCCGGAAGCCCCGAGCCTTGCGGGAAATTGACGTATTGGCTGATCCGTGCAAAACGATCGAGGCCCACATAATACGATTCATCAAGGCTCAGCTCGAACCGCCCTTTGGTGCCCGCCCAAAGCTCGACAGCTCCCACCGCATCAGTCCCGCTACGGAAATACAGCACGACAATCGAATCGACATTCCCTTGCTGGTAGCTGGGGATGAGCGCTGCGGCTACGAGGCCGTGGGCTTTTGCGGCTTCATCCGTCAGGAAACCCATCTCAGAAAGATCATTCAGGATCAGCGGCTGCCCGGTCGTGGCGACTTTGCCGAGCTGGCCTTGATCGAGCGCGGCGGTGCTTTGCGACGGGATGCTGCGCAATGCATCGCATTCGCCGTAGAAGCCAGCTAGAAAGTCAAAGTGACCCGACGTGGCGTTGGGTTGCCACAGCTCGGCGGCGGCGAGGAGAGTCTGAGTCATAGTGAGGTTCTGAATCATGGTCCAAATCCAATCCGCACGTCATTCGTGGCGATGCCGAGCACTAGGCGGTCGCGGTGGGGAAAGACGCGAACAACTGCAGCGATGGCTTTTCGGCCGAGTCGGCCGCGAACGGAGCTTGCGGCATCTTGGGCGCTTCAAATACGTCAGCCCTCGGCGTGATGACCTTCGGCTTACCGCCGGGTTTCTCTTTTTCGTTCTTGGCGAGGAAATCCACGAGGCTTCCTCGCAAGTCGTAGAACAAATCCGACGCCAAGATGTCTTTGCGTTTACGCGGCCGTTCAAACGGTACGTCCAAGACCTGGCCGACCTTGGCCTGCGGGCCGTTGGTCATCATGCAGACGCGGTCGGCCATGTACACCGCTTCATCCACATCATGGGTGATCAGCATCGTCGTGATACGCTCGTTGTCGAGGATGCCCAGGATGGTGTCTTGCAGGTCCATCCGCGTCAGCGAGTCCAGTCGGCCGAAGGGTTCGTCGAGCAAGAGCAACTTCGGTCGCAGCGCGATCGCCCGGGCGATCCCGACGCGTTGCTGCATCCCGCCGGACATTTCCCGGGGGTATTTGTGCATCGAGTCGGCCAGACCGACGAGATTGAGGTAATACTCGACGATCTCTTTGCGCTGCTGTTTTGTGCCGTGCGGGTAGCAGCGGTTGACCCCGAGCATCACGTTTTGATACGAGGTCATCCAAGGAAGAAGACAAGGCGATTGAAACACCACAGCCCGATCGGGGCCGGGGCCTTCGATGATCTGGCCTTCGACCAGCACATCGCCGGACGTGATCGGGTTCAGCCCGGCGAGCATCATCAGCACGGTGGACTTTCCGCAGCCCGAGTGGCCGATGACGCTGATGAGGTCGCCTTTTTTGATCGTGAGGTTGTATCCGTCGACCACTTTGATCGCGTCGCCGAGCGGGTTGGGATACGCCTTGACCAGATTCACGATCTCGACGTATTTCGCGTCGCGGGCGGCTTGGTTGGCGGCGGTGGGTTGGAGAGTAGTCATGAGGTCACTTCAAAAATTCGAGCTTATTCGACTGCGGCACGGCTCGGCGGGTCATCACATGGCCGAGGGGGACGCGATCACGAACACGCTTAGCCCACGGTGGAATAGTGCGTGCGGAAGTCTTTGGGTTGGAGGTCGGGCAGGGTGAGATCGGCTTCAAACTTGAGGTTCTTGGCGTCTTCATTCATTTCCATCAGGAAACCCGAGACGTCTTTCCGCAGCGATTTGAACGCGGGGTTGAAGTTGAGCGTCGTACGGTCGCGGGGTCGTTCGAGTTGGACCGGGTACGATTGGGCGAGCGTTGCGGCCGGGCCGGGCGTGAGGGGGATAATGCGGTCGGCCATGAGCGCGGCTTCGTCCACATCATTGGTAATCATCACGACGGTTCGCCGGTCCTCTTCCCAAATCCGGATGATCTCGTCCTGCAACACCGATCGGGTGATCGCGTCGAGCGCGGACAACGGCTCGTCGAGCAGCAGAACATCCGGCTTCATCGCCAGCGTGCGGGCCAGCGAAAGGCGTTGCCGCATCCCGCCGGAGAGCTCGGCGGGTTTTTTGTATTCCGAGTGAGTCAGCGTGACCAGGTCGATGTAGTGCTGGATGTACTCGGCCCGCTCTTTCTTCTTCATCTCGGGGAAGACCTGCTTCACCGCGATTTCGAGGTTGCCCGCGACCGACAGCCACGGCAGTAGCGAATAATTTTGGAACATGATGCCACGGCTGGGCCCGGGCTGGGTGACGACCTCGCCATCGAGTAGCACCCGGCCCGAGTCGGGCTGTTCGAGGCCGGCGAGAACGGACATGAGCGTGCTCTTGCCCGATCCGGAAAATCCAATGATGGCCACGAATTCGTTTTTCTCAATCGACAGGTTAACGTCTTGGAGGACTTCGTAGCGGTCGGACGACGGCCCGAAACCTTTGCTGACGTTTTGGAGTTCGAGATAGGGCATGTTGCTTATTCTGTTTCGTCACGAAGACGCGAAGGTCACGACGTGATTTTTGGTGAACGGATCGACTTTATTTATTGGCTTAATTCGTGTTCTTGGTGCTTTCGTAGTTGAGGTCAAATCAGATCGCGGCGACCGAGCCCTCGAAGCTGACCAGTCGTTGGAAGATGATCATGATGCGGTCGAGGAAGAGGCCGATGATGCCGACAACAAAGACCACGACCATCATTT
Organism: uncultured Phycisphaera sp.; assembly: GCA_964409095.1. Classification (GTDB taxonomy): domain Bacteria; phylum Planctomycetota; class Phycisphaerae; order Phycisphaerales; family Phycisphaeraceae; genus Algisphaera. The sequence continues at coordinate 9,999 of CAYPCC010000081.1, forward strand.
TTGCGAACGAGTCGGCCGCGCCGTTGTTGAACTGGTCCCACACGAACTTGCCGATACCTTCGGACGACGCGAGCAGTTCCGCGGCGATCAGCACCATCCAGCCAACCCCCAGTGAAATACGGAGCCCCGCAAAGACCAGCGGCAACGCCGAGGGCAGGACGATCTTGAACAGCCGGGCAAAGAAACCCAGGCGAAGCACCTTGGCTACGTTCAAATGGTCTTTGTCCACTGACGCGACGCCCAGCGCGGTGTTGGTCATCGTGGCCCACAGCGAGCACAGCGCGACGGTCACGGCCGAGGCGAGGAACGCGGGATTGATTTTGTATTGCCCAATGAGAGGCAGTTCCCAAAGCCATTGCAGCAGCCAGTGTTCGTTGGGGATGATTGCGCTGGCAACGATCAGCGCGATCGGCAGCCAGACGATGGGCGAGACGGGCTTGAACAACGCGATAAAGGGTGTCATCGCGGCCATGAACGTCTTGCTGAGGCCGCAGAGGATGCCGATGGGCACGGCGATGAGCGTGCCGAGCATAAAGCCGGTGAACACGCAAAGGATGCTGCGGCGGATCTGGAAATACAGCGTGGTGGGCTTGGCGTAGTCGGAGTCAGCGGTCTTGACGAGGCGTTCCTCAGCGGAGACGACCCGCTTGGCGAGTTTAAACGCGGCGGCCCCCTCGGCGGCGGCGAACTCGGCCTTGGCTTCATCCACCTTTGCCTGGCCCTCGGCGACTTTGGTTTCGCGGTTATTCTCGCTCAGCTGATCAATCATTTTTGTGAGGTACTGCTTCTCCTCGGCCGCGGCGGTCTGGGCCATCAAGGCACGCAGCACAAGCCCGTCCTTCTCGTCAAGGATCGCTTTGATCTTGTCATCGATGAGGCTGATTTCTGCTTTTTGAGCATCGATCCAGACCGTGAGCCCGGCGAGCTTGCCCAAGTAAGCATCGCGCTGGGCGTTTTGCCCAACCGGCAGCGTCTCTGCATCGATTTTGAGTTGGTCTTCCTGAGCCTTTTGCTCGGCCTTGAGTAGCGCTTCCATCTCATCGACCTTGGATTGCAAGGGGGCGATACGCTCTTGTTTGTCGGCGGACTCTTGCGCACGGGCGGCGATCAGCTTTTCGTTGGCGATGAGGATCTTGGGCTCGACCTCGGCGAGTTGGGCTTTCGCTTGGGCGAGCCAAGCCTCGCGGTCTTCGCCGGTAGCCAGGTAGGCGGACTCTTTCGAGTTTTCGCGGTCGGCAAAGCGGTCCAGCGCGGTGGCCGAGCTCCACACGACGCCGGGCGAAGGCAGTTCGCCGGACTTGGTCTTCACCCGCGGCGATACCCCGTAGGCCCAGACCAAGGTGAAAACGACCATGGCGATAACGGGGATCAGCACAAATTGCCCGATGAGCTTGAGCTGCTTGCGGGGGTCTTCGCCGTAGCAGAGGCGGACCACGGGTTCGAGAAAGCCTAGGGCGGTAAGGTCGATCGTTTTGAGCAAGAACAATTTGAGTTGGTGAAGCATGAGTCGTCTCGGGGTGTTCGGCGAGGGCGCGGGGTTGCGAGTTCGAGCTAAAGCCCGCCGCTGCCGTTGAGCAGAGGCGGGATGGTATGGAGAGTTGAATTTATTGTTTGTGGCCGATGTTGTGCTTGGCGAGGTAGCCCAGCGGGTCTTTGCCGTCGTACTCGAGGCCGTCGATGAACTCGGCGGTGGCGGGCTTGTAGCCGTCGGTGTCCCAAGGGATTTCGTCATCTTCGATAAAGCCTTCTTCGAGCAGCAGCTTGGCGGCCTCGAGGTAGATCGCGGGCTTATAGACTTCCTTGGCGGTGTCGTGGTACCACTCGGCGGGTTTGGACTCGGTGATCTGGCCCCAGCGTCGCATTTGCGTGAGGAACCAGATGCCGTCGGAGTACCAGGGGTAGGTGCAGTCGTATTTGAAGAACACGTTGAAGTCGGGCATCTCACGCTTGTCGGTCTTCTGGAAGTAGAAGAACCCGGTCATCGAGTTTTTGATCATGTCGAAGTCGGCACCGACGTAGTCGGGGCGGGAAAGAATCCGCGCCGCTTCTTCGCGGTTGATCAGCTTGCCCGAGTCGTCGGTTTCGTCGAGCCATTTGCCGGCTTTGATAAGGGCTTTGGTGACGGCGAGCATGGTCTGGGGGTTTTCGTCGGCCCAGGCTTTGGAGACGCCGAAGACTTTTTCGGGGTTGTTCTTCCAGATGTCGTAGTTGGTGATCACCGGCACGCCGATGCCTTTGGAGACGGCGGCCTGGTTCCACGGTTCGCCGACGCAGTAGCCCTGGATGTTTCCGGCTT
>CAYPCC010000082.1:0-12291 GCA_964409095.1 uncultured Phycisphaera sp.
CCACGTCTGCCACGGCGGAAAGGTGAGCGGGAATCATCGGCTCGCTCTTTGACAATTCAGTCCGCCTCGAGTGCGAGATACGCGGGCGGATGCCTGCGTTTGGCGGCGCGGGTGAGAAACCGGGCGGGGTGGACGGTCTCGGCGGCGTTGGCCGAGCAGGGCGGCGGGGTGTTGTCGAGTCGGTCGGCGATGAGCGAGGCGGCGAGGGCCGAGGAAATCACGCCGTGGGAACCCAACGCGGTGATCGCGTAGAGGTTCGGATGCACCGGCCAACTGTGGGTCGTCGGCACGGCGTTGCCCGGCAACTCGGCGAAGTAGGTTTCGCAGCGCGGAAGGTCCGGCACCGGGCCGATCATCGGAAGGTAGTCGGGCGTGTTGCAGCGCCAACCCACCCGGCCCGTCGGCTGATTCCAGTCCATCGCGTCGGCCCACGCCGCGTCGGTCAAACTCGCGCGGCGGCGATTGTCTTCGTGGTCGGCGTCACGCACCTGCGGGTCGGGATCGTCGGGATCGAAGGTCGCGCCGACGCTGTGCCCGCCGTCGTGGGCGGGGCAGAGGTACGCTTCGCCGACGACCGCGTGACGGCTGGCTTCGCTGGTCGGGGTCGCGTGGACATGGGTGACTTGCCCGCGGATCGAACGCAGCGGCCACGTCGCGGCGGGCGCGAATCGGGTCACGGCGGCGCCGCACGCCAACACCACGGCATCCACGTCGAGCGACTCGCCGAGGTCCGACGTCAATCGCCATTGTTCGCCCGAGCGCTTCAGATCACGCAACGCAAACGGCCAGCGCTGGGCCGAGCCGGGTAAGCCGGCGGTGATGCGTTGGACGAACTCGTCGAAGCGTGCGACCCCGGCTTGCGGCATCCAGAGTCCCCCTGCTTGTCGTGGCGTGTCCTTGGATTGATCAACGGATGGGTCACGCCATTGCAGATAGCCGTCGAGGTCGCCGAAGACCTCGGCGGCTTGGGCGAGGGCGGCGGCGGTTTTTTGGGTGCCGGGTTTTCGCAGTACGCCGCAGCGGTCGTGTTGCCGGGCGGCGAGCACGAAGGCTGAGCGATAGAAGTCTTGACGCGGCGAAGGCGCCGCGTCGAGGACCGGAGCGCAGATCGCTTGGCGGTTGCCCGACGCCCCGGCCCCGGGCGCTTCGGCGTCGAGCACCACGACCGCGTGGCCTCGCCGATGCAGTTCTTCGGCCACGCTCAACCCCGCCCACCCCGCGCCGACCACCGCGATGGTTTTTTGTGGCAATGGCGGGGCGGCGGTTTGATTTGCCTTATTCAGTACAGGTTTTTCGGCGGCGAGGATGTGCCGTTTGAACGGGTCGCCGGGCAGCCGATCGACCGTGAACCCCGCGTCGGCCAAGGCGCGGCGGACATGGCCCGCGGCGGTAAAACTCCCGACCGTGCCGCCGGAGCGGGTGCGGGCCAAGAGGTGCTGGGCGACACTGGCCGACCACATGGCGGGGTTTTTCTCGGGGGCGAATCCGTCCAAGAACCACGCGTCGGCTTGGGCTTCAACGCCCGGCAACATCTCGCTGATGTCGCCCAGGTGCAGCGTCAGGTCGCAGCGGTCCAGACGGAGTCGATGGACGCCCGCGACACGGCCGGGCCATTCGCCCAAGAGTTGCTCGACGAGTTCGCTCCACGCGGGGAATCGGCCGAGCGCTTGATGGAGTTGGTGGTGGCTGGGGGGTGCGATGTCGAGGCCGACGTAGTGCAGACGGCTGGGCGCGGTGGTGCGTTGCAAAAACTTGGACCATGTGACCAAGAAGTTGAGCCCGAGTCCGAAGCCGAGTTCGCCGACGATGAGGTGTTGGCCGTTGGCGAGTTGTTCGAGTTGCGCGTCGAAGCGGGTCGCCCGATGGAAGAGGTGATTGGTTTTGCCGGCCGCGTCGTTGGGGTTGAAATAGATGTCGTTGAAGGTTTCGCTGTGGGCGTTGCCTTGTTCGTCGAAGCGGATGTCGGCGGGTTGGATGGGCAACGGATGTTCCGGGCTTTCTAAGGGTTTTGGGGTGGGCAGCGTGAGCCGAGGAACGCACGGCCGATGCGGCTTGGCGTTAGGCCACACGGCGACGCGGCGGGTTGGGTTGCCACGCACGCAGGGCGTGGGCTCGGAGTTTACGCATGGAGTTTTGGTAGTGGACGCTGAGCAGCGTGCCGCCGCCGGTGTCGCGGACGTCTTGGCGGGTGAGGGTGGCCCACTCGTCGGGGGTGGTGAACTCGCAGTAGCTTTGGCCGAGCCATTGGAAGTAGGCATTGCGGTTTTTCGGCGATTTCCAGAAGCCGTTGGGCACGCGGACGAAGTGCCATTCGTGCCAGTCTTCTTGGGGGTAGGCTTCGCGGAGCAGTTCGAGCGGCGACCAGCCGGACTGGAGCAGAGCGCTGCCGTGGTGGTTGAGGAAGTCACGCCGGGTGACGTGGCACCAATCATCGGGCGTGCGGAATTTTAATTGCTTGGCCAGCCAGTCCATGTATCGCAGGCGGTTTTGGGCGTCTTGCCAGAAGCGTTGGGGGGCCTCGGCGAAGCGCCACTCTTGCCAATCGACGTTGGGTTTGTAGTCGCGGAGGGCGTCGATGGGCGAGTTGCGGTAGTAGTTGGCGAGCAGGCCCTCGCCGCCGTGGCGGTTGAAGTCGCGTTTGGAGAGGCGGTACCAGTCGGCGGTTTTGCGGAAGCCTAATTTTTTGCCCAACCAGGCCATGTAGGTTCGGCGGTTTTTAGCGTCTTTCCAAAAGCCTTGGGGTACTTTGCCCATCAGCCAGGGGAGCCACTCGGAGTTTGGGGCGTAGTTGCGGAGGGCGACAATGGGCGAGTGGCGGTAGGCGGTGGCGAGCAGGCCTCCGCCGTGGTGGTCGAGGAAGTGTTGGCGGGTGAGTTGGTACCAGTCGGTGCGGCGGGTGAAGCCGAGCTTGCCGCGGAGCCAGACCATGTAGTTCATGCGGTTCGCGCGTTTGTTCCAGTAGCCGTTGGGCACTCGGCCGCGGACCCAGATTGGTGATGGCATCACTTAAACCCCAAGGCAAAGTTCGTGAGTCGTTGGCCGAGCACTCGGCCCGACGGAGCGACTATAGCGGAATACGCACGGCGTGTGCGACTGCTAGGGATTATCCGAAACCTCGCAGTACGCATAGCCGTGATCACGCGAGGCGACGTGTGATGAGGCAGGCCAGGCGTTGGTCGAAGCGGAGGATGAAGAGGGTGTAGGGCGTCGAGCCTTCGCCGCGGAGGGCGCGTTGCATCGGGTCGGGGTCGACCGCTTTGCCGCGGGTTTTGATCTCGACGATCCCCGCGTCGTGGTCGGCGAGCCAGGCTTTGATTTTCTTGGGATTGTTCGCGGAATAGGGCAACTCGGCTAACCGCTCGAAGGCGGTCAGCCACGGGTTGTCCAATACGTCATCACTGGTGAGCAGACCAAGGCGCGGGTGGATCGCGGGGAGGTTGAAGCGGTGCAAGAGGCCGGCGCGTTCGGCGGCGGGATCGACGGTGTAGAGGTATCGGCCGGGCGGCGCCCAGTCGGGTTCGCCGGGTTCGCCGTTGATCGTGTGCGTTTTTCCATCCACCAACAAGGTCGCGGTACGGGGTTGCGGCTTCCGGGGGCGGCCGGTCCAGAGCATGGCTTGGACGAGGCGGCCGGCCTCGCTGATGAATTCGATCTCGGCCCCCGCCCCCGCCCCCGGAAGGCCCGCCCCCGGAATTTGTTCGATCAGTTCATCTTCGAGCTCGGCGAGGTTGACCGCGGGGCTGAGCTTGACCCCGGCGTCGGGGTAGCGATGGATGAGCGCGGCGATGGTGGCGGGGTCGGGCTGATAGTCGGCGAGGCGGAACACCCGGCCCGCCCCGGTGCGGCGGGCGGGGTCGAGGTGCAACGCGGTGTCGGTCGGTGCTTCGCTGCCGAGCAAAGACTGGGCATCCGCGACGCGGCTGTCGCCATGTGCGTTATGCCCCGCCATCCACGCCCGCACCGGGTCGCGGTCGATGGCCAACACGTCGAGACCCGCCGCGGCGAACCCCATCGCGTCGCCGCCGATGCCGCAACACAGGTCCGTGACCGTATGAAGTCCGGCATCGACAAAACGCTGGGCTTTGTGGGTCGCGGTGGTGAGCGAGGTCGCTTGCTCAACGCCCGGCACATCCGCCAGCAGCGTCGCGGCGCGCTGCGGGAATTTGGTGGCGGCTTTGTGGCGGGCTTTGATGAGCTCGAGCGCGACGCCGACGTGGTCGGCGGAGTGAGACTTGCGTAATCGGCTGACCGACGCGACATCGTGGGGATCGCAGCCGGCGGCGCGACGCAAAAGATCGTCGTCTTCGGCGACGGCCTGCCAAGTTGCGAGGGGGTGGTCGATCACGGGAGTTGGGAGCGCACGGTCCAAGAATCATTCAAGCCGGGCGTTGCCGCGAGCGGCGAAACTTTAAAGTCGGCTGTAGCGCGACAGCAGGTCGACAATCCGCGGTTGGTCGGGATAGAGCTGCACGCTGCGACGCCAGCATTCCTTGGCCCGCTCGGCTTGGAATCGGTTTTCGCGTTCGCCTTCGATGTAGAGCGTCATGTAGCAGGCTCCCGCGCCGTTGAGCGCGGCGATGTCTTCGGTGTCAAACTGCAGGGCGTTTTCGTACTGGTCGAGCGCATCCTCGAAGCGGCGCATCTTGAACAGGGCGTAGCCGAGGCGTTCGTGGGCGGTGGCGGACGGGCTGCTGAGGATCAGCGAGTTGAGCGTGTTGATGGCGCGGGAGTAGTTGCCCAGGCGGATGTGGGCGTCGGCGAGGCCCAGGAGGACCGGGTCGGCGAGTTCGCCGAGTTCGTTGGCGGTGCGGTAGGCGTCGATGGCTTCTTCGTAACGGCCTAGGAGGGAGAACGTGGCGGCGAGGTTAGACCAGGCCGGCTGCGACTCGGGGTTGATCTTCGTGGCGAGGCGGGCGTAGGGCAGGGCGGTGTCGGGTTCGCCGAGCTGGAGGTAGGCGGCGGCGATGTCGCGGTTGGCCAGGAAGTCTTGGGGCGAGATCGAGAGGGCTTTGAGGTAGGTTTGGACGGCGCCCTCGGGGTTGCCGGTGAGCTGGTTGGTGAGGCCCAGGTAGTAGTGGGCTTTGAAGTTGTTGGGCTCGATTTCGACGGCGGCCTGGTAGCTCGTCATCGCCAGTTCGTAGTCGCCGCGTTCGCGGAAGATTTCGCCCATGCCCAAGTGGGCCTCGGTGAGTTTGGGGTTGAACTCGAGGGCGAGCGAGAGGGCGGCGAGCGAGGAGTCGTCGAGGCCTTGGGCGCGGAACTCGCGGGCGTCGGCGAGGTGCTTGTCGACCTTGCGTTGGGTGGGCGTGGGGCCGAAGAGGTTCGCGGTGCAGCCGGGCAGCAGCAAAGCAAAGGCGAGGAGCAAGATTGGCCGAAGGCTGGGGTTCATACCGGTGTCCATCCGTACTGTTTCTGAGGCCCTAATCAGGCGACACCGTAGGCGACGGCGGGGGTTGGGTCAACGGCCCGCGGTCTGCGGCGGGGGTGGACGCGAAGCGATCGCGGGGCGCGCCTGCCGGGGGCGAGGCTCTGGCTTACAATCGGTCACTTATGAAGATCGCTCTAGCGCAAATCAATCCGACGGTCGGGGACATCGCGGGCAACGCCCGTCTGATCACGCGGGACATCCGCGCGGCCCGCGAGGCCGGGGCCGAGCTTGTCGTGTTCCCCGAGCTGGCGATTATCGGCTACCCGCCGAAAGACTTGTTGCTCAAGCCCGCGGTGATCGAGGAATGTGTCGCGGCGATCGAAGCGTTATCGGCCGAGTGCGTGGGGATCGTGGCGGTGATCGGGACGCCTTGGCCGTCGGATTCGCGCGATCAGGGCCGGGCGTTGTACAACGCGGCGGCGGTGTGTGGCGAGGGGCGGGTGTTGCATCGGCATGTCAAGAGCTTGCTGCCGACGTACGACGTGTTTGATGAGCACCGATATTTCGAGCCGGGGCCGCGGGTGGATTTGACCGAATTGGATTTGGGTGAGGCGGGCCCGTTGAAGCTAGGCATCAGCGTGTGCGAGGATTTGTGGAACGAGCGGGACATGTTCAGCCGACGGCTGTATCACGACAACCCGATCGAGGAGTTGGCGAAGCTGGGGGCTCAGCTTTTTGTGAACTGCTCGGCGTCGCCGTTCGTGGTGCGCAAGCACGCGTTTCGGATCAAGCTGATGTCGCATGTGGCGAAAAAGCACGGGTTGCCTTTGGTGTATTGCAATCAGGTGGGGGGGAACGATGAATTGGTGTTTGATGGGCGGTCGTGCGTGTTCGACACGGCGGGGCGATTGATGGCGCAGGGCAAGGCGTTTGCGGAAGATTTGGTGGTGGTGGATTTGGGGTTGGGAAAGCCGTGTGATGGCCATCCCTCGGCTTTGGCGGTTGCGCCGATGCCCATGCCGGTGTTGGCCGAGGCTTACGCGGCGTTGGTGCTGGGGCTGCGTGATTATTGTCGGAAGTGCGGATTCACAAAGATCGTGCTGGGGTTGTCCGGCGGGATCGACTCGGCGGTGACGGCGGCGGTGGCGGTCGCGGCGCTCGGGGCCGAGAATGTGCGGGGGGTGGGGATGCCGAGTCGGTATTCGTCGGGCGGGTCGGTGAGTGATGCGGAGGCGTTGGCGAAAAATCTGGGGATCGCGTTTGATGTGATCCCGATCGAGCCGGCGCACACAGCGGTGGAGTGGATGCTGGCCGAGGTGTTTGCCGGGCGGGAGCCGGACGTGACCGAAGAAAATATCCAGGCGCGGCTGCGGGGCGTGCTGCTGATGGCGATGAGCAATAAGTTTGGCAGTTTGCTTTTGACCACCGGGAATAAAAGCGAAGTCGCGGTGGGTTACTGCACGCTGTACGGCGACATGAACGGCGGGTTTAGCGTGCTGTCGGATGTGCCCAAGACGATGGTGTTTGAGTTGGCCCAGTGGATGAACACCCCCGGAAGTTACAACGCTTTGTACGACGCGGTGGGTGGGCCGCCGATCCCGGTCAACACGATCACCAAGCCGCCGAGTGCAGAACTCAGGCCCGACCAAAAGGACAGCGATTCGCTGCCGCCGTACGACGTGCTCGACGACATCATCGAGCGTTACGTTGAGCGGGAAAACTCGGCGAAGACGATCATCGACGAGACGGGCTACGACGCGGAGCTGGTGCTGCGGATCGTGCGGCTGATCGATCTGAATGAATACAAGCGCAAGCAGGCCGCGCCGGGGCTGAAAATTACCAGCCGGGCGTTTGGGTTTGGTCGAAGGATGCCGATTGCGCAGCGGTACGACAACCGCCGGGCGGTGGAAACGCGGGGGGATTAGTCGTCGTCATCGCCTTGATCGTTTTCGGGGGCAGGAAGCAGATCACGCAAAGTGCGGTTGGCGAGGGCTTGTGCTTCGCTGGCGTGGAGTTGTTGGATGATGTCGAGTTCGTCGCCGGTGGGGGGGGCGGTGGTGGATCGCGCGGCGTGGATGAGATCGCGCAGGGTGATCTGCTCGGCGGGGCGGGAAAGGGTGTAGGGCGGGTCGGCCTCTTCGTCGTCGGTTTCTTGGCGGTGCAGGTGACGGTGTGATTCGAGGGCGGCGAGCAGGCGTCGCAGCGAGGTGGGGTGGAGGCGGGTGTCTTGGGTGAGGGCGTCGAACGTGATGGCTTGGCCTTGGTCAAACGCTTGGCCGACGGCGCGGGCGATGCGGAGCACGGCCGAAGTTTCGACGAGTCGGTCGGTCTGGTTGTCGTGGGCATTGGCCCGCAGGTAGTCGGTGCCTTTGACGGTCTGGACGACGTAGCTGATTTCGAGGCCGAAGAGGATCACCATCCAGGTGACGTACATCCAAAGGAGGAACAACGGGACGAGGCCCAGCGAGCCGTAGAGGGCGGAGTAGCCGACGGCTTTGTTGATGTAGATGCGGAAGCCCCATTTGCTGGCTTCCCACAGGATCGCGGCCATGAGGGCTCCGATGAGCGCAGCCCGCAGCTGGACCTTGGCGTTGGGCAAAAGTTTGTAGATCAGTATCAAGAGCAGCCAGGTCGCGGCGGTGGACGCGAGCGGCGCGAAGAGGTTGACCACCCAACTCAGCAGGCCGAAGGCGTCGAACGAGCCGGCCAAGTCCAGCAGCTGGTTGGTCAGGAAAAAACTGAGCGCCACCAGGACCGGGCCGAGGGTGATGACCGCCCAGTAGATCGTAATCCGCAGGTGCCAGGCCCGGCCGGCGGGTGCGTGGTAGATGCGGTTGAAGCTGTTTTCCAGCGACACGACCAGACTCAGCCCCGCCCAGATGAGCAGCCCCAGGCCCACGAGGCCGATGCTCTTGAAATCGACCCCGGCGACTTGCGCCTGCAGGTCGGCGAGGAGCTGATCGACGCGGGCTTTGGTTTGTTCTTCGTCGGGGGTGGCGGCGTCGGCGTCTTTGCCGCCTTCCACGGCCTTGGGGTCGGCGGGGGCCGCATCGACCCCCAAGGGGGCTTGGTCTTTGTCGGGTGTTTCGACGATTTCGCCTTGCTCGGCCCTCGCTTGGGTTTCGCGGAGTTCGATCGCGTCGAGGCCGAGGTAGCCGTAGATCTGGTCTTGCAGGTCCCCGCCGACGGATTGGAATCCGCCAAACGCATTAAAAACAAGTAGCGCCAGCACCGACAACGGCACCATGCTGAAGATCGTGCGGTAGGTCAGGGCGGCGGCCATCTGGGTCGCGCGGTCTTCTTTGAGTTGGTTCGTCCCGTACCGGCATAAGCCCACGGCGTAACGGGCCGCGAGTTGCCAGCGGTTCAACTCGCCCAGAGGTTGGGTGAGTAGCCGGCGGATCGCGCCGACGAGTTGGTGGACGAGTTGCTTCATGCGTCGGGCAAAGTTTAGCCGCGGTTCGGAGAACCGAGCGGGTGAGCGAGGGGTTGCTTGCGGTAGGCATCAAGGCCACGGCGATCTTTGATCGCCCGCTAAACGTCGGTCGGCGGTGCACTATGCGGATTCATCGGCGATCCGCGTGCGCTTCTCCCACGTCCGGCAGGCCGCGGCGACGCCCGAGAATAATTGGCGTTGGTAGTCGTCGAGGGGCAGCAACTCGTGCGGCCGTACGACGATGACCAGGTCGAGCCCGCCCGTGTCTTGGGTTGTTTCGCGGTCCGCGGTGGACAGCCGCGGCCAGGTGGACTGGGTCAGGCGGAACGCTTCGCGGAGCAGGCGTTTATGTTTGGAGCGGGTCACGGCGTTGCCGACGCGGCGGCCGACGCTGAGGCCCAGGCGGTAGTGCGGCAGGCCGTTGGGCTTGGTGAACAGGAGCAGGGGGCCGGCGTTTTTGCGGACCTGGGCGTCGAACACGGCCGCGAACGCCCGGCGACCGTGGAGCCGGTGCGTGCTGGGGAAACCAAAATTTTTGATTTTGGATTGATGATTTTTGATTTCAAAACTCCTCACCATTCACACGCCATCGCTTGCGTCGTCTCAATCAAAAACCCTCAATCAAAAATCAAAAATCACATCACCCGCGCTCATTCAAAGACGCCTGATACTGCCTCATCAGCCGCGACCGCGTGATGACGCCCTTGATCTTGTCCGCCCCGTCGACCACCGCCAAGCTCGACACATCGTGCTTGGCAAACTGTTCGAGGATCACGTCCAGCGTCTGGTGCGGCGCGACGGTGGGCAGGTTGGTGCGCATGAGTTCGCTGACGATCATCAGCGGGATCGCGTCGCGCTGCACCAGCGTTGCCCGCACATCTTGCCCGACGACCATGCCCAGGTATAGGTCCGCTTCGTCGGTGACGACGTAGTCCACCACCGCGTAGTCCTCGGCCAACTCGATCAGCCGGGCGGCGGGGTCGTCGGGATGCACCATCACCGCCGGGCTCAGCGGCACATCGTGACAAGTCATGCGCCGCAATAGCGTCAGGTCGGAATAGGTGCCCATCTTGATCCCGCGGTCGCGGAGCCAAAGGGCGTAGATCGAGTCGCGGAAGATCAGCTGCGCGACGGTCGTCGCCAGGATGGCGACGAGCATCACCGGCAGAATGATCTGGTAGTCGGCGGTGATCTCGAAGACCAGGAGAAACGCGGTCAGCGGGCAGTGGGCCACGGCCGCGATGACGCCCGCCATCCCGGCGAGGGCAAAGGTCGCGGGGGTTGCGCCTTCGGGCAGGATGCCCCAGTGTTGGCACAGCAGCGCAAAGCCGCCGCCGAGCGTCGCGCCCATGAGCAGGCTGGGCGCGATGACGCCGCCCGAGCCGCCCGAGCCAATCGTGAGGCAGGTGCCCAGCAATTTTAATCCCAGCGTCAGCGCGAGCAGGGCGAGGGTGGCGTTGCGCAGGGTGCCGGGTTCTTCGCTAGGGCCGGGCAGGTAGGAATGGGGGTTGAGCAGGGCTTCGATGACGGGGTAGCCGTTGCTGAAGAACGTCGGCGGGCTGTGGCCGACAACGGGCTGGTCGCCGTAGCCCACGAGGTAAAAGCCCACGCCCAGCCCGCCGAGCAGCGCCCCGCCGAGAGCGGGCTTGATCCAGAAGGGCAACTTGATGGCGTTCCAGAGGGTTTCGCTGGTGCGGAGTGACCGGATAAACAGCGCCCCCAGCAGGCCGCAGAGGATGCCCAGCACGATGTAGTGTCCGATTTCCCAGACGGCGAAGCCGTAGCCGCCCGCGACGACTTCGGGGACAAAGAAGACCGCTTGGTTTTGCCCGAGGATCGCCTGGGCCACGGCCGTGCCGAACACGCTCGCCACGACGATCGGGATGAACGTGCGCAGCGAGAAGTCGCGCAAAATAATTTCGAGGACGAAGATGACCCCCGCGATGGGAGCGTTGAAGATCGCGGCGGTCGCGGCGGCGGCCCCGCAGCCAACCATGGTCTGCATGTGCTCTCGGCCGATGCGCAGCACGCGGGCCACCGTCGAGCCCAGCGACGAGCCGATGGTGATGATCGGCCCCTCGACCCCCGCCGAGCCGCCCGAACCAATCGTGATCGACGACGCCACCATTTTCAACGCGCCGTCACGAGCGAGGATTTCGCCGTTACGCCGGGCAAGGGCCTCGACGACCTGCGGGATGCCCGGCTCGGACTTGGTCTTGCCCGCCAGCTTCATGATCAGCCCGACCATCAGCCCGCCGAGGGCCGGGAGGATAACGAGCAGCGCGAGTCCCGAGCCCGGGAAGTTCTGTTTGCCCAGTACGCCGAAGAAAAAATTGCCCGACGTTTCGACGAGCAGATCGAACCCGGTGGCGACCAGCCCGGTGAGCGAGCCGATCACCGCGGCCAGGGGGATGAGGTACCAGTCCTTGGAAAAGCCGCTCTCGATGAGCCGGCGGTGGAGTCGGTCGGTGAGTTTGATGCCTCGGCCCATCGCGGCAGTGTAGAGGTCGGCCCGACGTTACGCACGTCCCTCCGGTCATGCCAGACGTATTCAAGCCTCGCCGAGCTTGGCGTATTCGATGACTTGCCCGATGCCCAGGCCGAGGCTGCAGCCCAGCACGCCCGCGGTGCAATAGTGCAGCGGCAGGCCCAGCGCGAGGCCCGGCAGGTCGAAGGTGTACAAGGCCGACAGCAACGCGTCCGGCGATGCCGCGCCACGCAGTTGGACAAGCGCCCAGGCGTAGCCGACGACGCCGACGACCGCCGGGGCGACGAGCGTGGCCCACGGCCGATCGTTCGGCGCAGCCGAATGCCCGATGAGCGACGCGATCGCAAACGCCAACACCAATCCGCCCGCCACTTGCTGGGGGTCGGCGCTGCGGACCAGCACCGCGGTCAGCACCCCGCCGACCACGGCGGTGATGAGTCCCGCCACCACAGACTTGCCGCTGAGTGTCCAGAAGTGGGCCGTCTCGCCGAGGTGTCGGCTGCGCAAACGCCCCGGCACCCGACCCATCCAAAGCCTGCGCGACACGCCCAGCCCCGCCAAGAGAAGCGTCAGGATCACGACACCCAGCCCCATCTCCGCCGCGAGCCGGGGGTAGAGCGCGTCCGCGGCGTCGGCGTCGGCGGCCCGTCGGGCGACGCCGACCAGCGAGTTGCCGTAGGTTGCGATCACCCCCGCCAGCGCCACGCTGAAGACCCCTGACAACGGGTTGCCCGCCGCCGCGAGGAACCCCGCCGCCACCAGCCCCGGCAACGCCGTGAGCAACACCAGCCCCGCCGCCAACATCCAACCCATCCGGGCGTCCGATAAACCCCAACCGTTCAACCCGTCGCCCGGCGACAACCACCCCGCCAACACCCACCACGCGGGCGTCGCCAACACGACCGCCAACAGCATCAACATCCGTTGGGTTTGGCTGGGTAGCATCGCGTCCGTATATCCAAAAATTGCTTTAAACCATGCAATCCATCGGCGCAGTGC
>CAYPCC010000083.1:0-12260 GCA_964409095.1 uncultured Phycisphaera sp.
GCGATGACGTTCACGGCGACGGGCTAGGGCTTTCGTAGGTCATGCTTCAGGATGAAGCGGGGACAAGAGTAGTCGTGTCATGCTGAAGCAGAACCTACGGGGCTAAGGGCTTACGGGTTATCGTGGCTTTGGTCTTGCAGCTTGCGCAGCAGGTCGAAGGCCTGCATCGGCGTAAGCTGATTGAGGTCGAGCTGACGCAGCTCATCGACGACCGGGTGTTCAACGGGTTGTGCGAAGAGGGGCAGGTCCGCGGCGGGGCCGGGTTTGGCGACACGCTTGGGTTTGGGGTCGTCTGCATGGTCCCCTGTGGCATCGGTGCGTTGACTTCCGGGGGCGTGGTTGACCGCGAGTTGGCCGAGCAGTTGGTGGGCGCGATCGACGACGTCGGCGGGGAGGCCGGCGATCTTGGCGACGTGGATGCCGTAGCTGCGGTCGGTCGCCCCGGCGACGATGCGGTGGAGGAAAACGATCTCGTCGTTCCACTCGCGGACGCTGACGTTGAGGTTGGCGATGCGCGCCGCCCGCTCGCCGCCGACGGCGGGGTCGCTGAGCGTGGTGAGCTCGTGGTAATGCGTCGCAAACAAACAGCGACAACCGACGTCCGCCAAATGCTCGGCGATCGCCCAGGCGAGGCTCAGCCCGTCGAGCGTCGAGGTGCCGCGGCCGATCTCGTCGAGGATGACCAGCGATTTCTCGGTGGCGTGGTGACAGATGTTGGCGGTCTCGGTCATCTCGACCATGAAGGTCGATCGCCCGGCGTGCAATTCGTCGTGCGCCCCGACGCGGGTGAAGATACGGTCGCAGAGCCCGATGGTCGCCGACTCGGCGGGCACGAAGCTGCCGGTGTGGGCGAGCAGCGTGATGAGCGCGGTCATGCGGATGTAGGTGGATTTGCCGGCCATGTTCGGGCCGGTGATTAAAGCAAGTGATGAGTGAACCGTACCCAGTGAACAGTCAGAAGCATTGTCACTGTTTACTGTGGACTGCTCACTGTTCACTCCCAACGACACGTCGTTGGGCACATACCGATCGCCCAGTAATTCATCCAGCACCGGGTGCCGGCCGCCGACGACGTGCAGGCCCGGTTCGTCGGTCAGCGTAGGTTTGACGTAGCGGTGCCGGGCGGCGCGGCGGCCAAAGCACAACAGCACATCCAAATCTGCCGCGACGTCGGCGAAGGCGTGCAGGGTTTCGATCTGTTTTTCGCATTCGCCGCACAGCTCGGCAAACAGGTGCTGCTCCCGCGCGATCGCTCGGCCCTCGGCGCTGAGCACTTTGCCTTCAAACTCCTTGAGCGCGGGTGTGACGAAACGCTCGGCGTTCTTCAACGTTTGCTTGCGGGTCCACAGGGCGAAGCGGGGGTCGTCGTCTTTGATTTTTTGGCTGTTGATCGCCGAGAGCTCGATGTAGTAGCCGAAGACTTTGTTGTAGCCGACCTTGAGCGTGGTGACGGCGGTCTCGTCGATGAGCTGCTTTTGGTAGCTGGCCAGCCAGACGTTGGAATCGCGTTGGAGGCTGCGGTATTCGTCGAGCTGGGCGTCGTGCCCGTCGCGGAAGAGGCCGCCTTCGCGGAGGTGAGCGGGGATGTCTTGGTCTTTGCAGGCGGTCTGGATGCGGTCGGCCAGGTCGGTGAGGACGCCCCGCACGGCGGTGAGGCGGTGGTGAAACGGCGCAACCGACGGCCGCTCGGCGAGGACATGTTCCAACGCCGCGGCCCGCGCCGCGCTACGCCCCAGCGCCACCAAGTCCCGCGGCAACGCCCGGCCCACCGCCAACCGGCCGATGATCCGTGGCACGTCGTGCACCCCATCGAGCGTGTCGGCCAGTTCGTCGGCAAACCGCGAATCGTCCACCAACGACTGCACCACCCGCTGCCGATCCTCGATCGCGGCGCGGTCGGCGAGGGGGTAACACAACCAATCGCGCAGCCGCCGTTTGCCCATCGCCGTCACACAACCGCCCCGGCGTAACACGCTCAGCAGCGACCCGTCGGCGTCCCCGGCCCGCAGGGTCTGCTCGACTTCGAGGCTCGCCAGCGAAGCCTGATCGACGATGAGGTGTTGGGTGCGGGCAAAGACTTGCGGCGGCCGGAGGTGGGAGAGGATGCCGTCTCCCCCGGAAGAAGAATCGTTACGCTGGGTTTCGAGCAGGTAGGCGAGGAGTCCGCCCGCGGCGGCGAGCGCGGGGTCGTCATCTTGGAGCCCGAAGCCCGCGAGGGTGGCCACGCGGTATTGCTTGCGGAGGGCTTCGGTCGCTTCGTTCATCCGGAACTGCCAGCCGGGTCGGCCGGTGCGGGGACACCCCAGCGGAAGCTCGGCGATGCGGGGCGGGGCGCTGCCGTCGGCCGTCTCGCAGTACAAGAGTTCACTGGGGTTGATCCGGGCGAGTTCGTCGCCGACTTCGTCTTCGCGGATCGTGGCGAGTTGAAACGCCCCGGTGCTCAGCTCCGCCCAGGCGATCGAGGCTTTCCCGCCCCCGGAACCATCGCCGTGAAACACGACCGCGGCGCAAGGGTTGACCTGTTCATCGGAGAGCAGCGACTCGTCGGTCAGTGTGCCGGGCGTGACGACGCGGGTGACGTCGCGTTTGACGACGCCTTTGGCGTCTTTCGCATCCTCGACCTGATCGCAGATCGCCACGCGGTAGCCCGCTTGGACCATGCGCCGCAGGTAGCCCTCGACGCTGTGGTAGGGCACACCCGCCATCGGCACGCCCGCGGTCCGCTGGGTCAGCGTGACACCGAGCACGCGGTGGGCGAGCTCGGCGTCGTCGAAAAACATCTCGTAAAAATCGCCCATCCGAAAAAACAGCACGCAGCCCGGATGGTCGGCCTTGAACCGCTTGAACTGCCGCATCGCGGGGGTGTCGGCTTTAGCGGCCTTGCCGTCGGCGGGGGGCGAAGCGGCCTTTCCGGGGGCGGATTGGGTGGAGGCGGGGGCGGCCATAGTCCCTCAATGTACCGGATCGACCGGCGGCGTCCGCGGCGGTTATCGATTCGGCCCACGGATTTGCCTGGGGCGGGATTGAATTTGATGGTTCCGGCGAGCCGGGAAAGGCCCGGCCATCGACTTTCACCAAGGACCCCGCCATGCGGACACGACACGATTTGACGGCAGACCAGCAGAAAACCTACGAACTGGGGCCCGACCTCATGCGCCAACGCCAACGGCCGGTGAGCCTGCGGGGCAAGGTGTTTAGCGGACTGTTGGCGGGGGCGATCGTGATCACGGTGTCGAGTGCGTTCGACCGCAGCTACGACATCGCCGAGGCCTCCGGGGCCGCCCAGGTCCGCATTGCCGAAGCCGAGGCCCAAGCCAGCCCCGCCGCGTCACCCCGCGAACTACGCGGCGTGACGGGCATGGCCAGCGCGAAGCACGACTGGGTATTCGATCGCTAAACCCACGCCCCGCAGCCTATTTTGCCCCCGCCACCCGAGCGACGCCCATGAATCCGTCAACCCCACCTGCAACCCCAAACAAAACACCTAGCCCCAGCACCTCAGAGGTCGGGCTCGGTATCCTGGGTGTTGGTGGTGGTCGCCTTCGCGGGGATGGCGGTGTTCGAGAACTCGGGGACCCGACTGCCGTCCACCGCCACGACCTCGGTTGCGCAATCTATACCAACGCCCGAATCGCCCACGATGACCGCCACGGAACGCGCTCTACCCCAAAGCCACGCCGCCCAGACGCCTCAGCCGCTCTACCTCAGCGAGGCCGGGGTCCACGCCCCCGACGCCCGGCCCACCTCGCCGCCCGGACCCGAAGCGACCAGCCTGTTCGACTCGCATTGATGTACAGAGGGGACGATCCGTGGGCCTTATTTGCCGGGGGCGGGTTACACTCGGGGCGTGACCGAGCCGAACGATCCCAATACGCTTTTCCCGACGCCCAAGCCCGCCGCGGCGACCTCAACAACCTCCGGAGGGGATTCCGCGGGGGGTTTGGCGTGGGGTTATGCTCGGGTGGCGCTCGAACGCAGCATCGACTCGGGCGAGGGCGGGTTCACTTATGCGGTGCCCGAGGCGTTGGCGGACTTGGCGGTGGGCGACCGGGTGACGGTGCCGCTCGGGCGGGGTAACAAGCCGACGTCGGGCGTGGTGGTGGGGTTGATGGACGTGGTGGACGCGAAGATCAAGCGGGTCAAGCCGATCGCGTCGCGGGAGCGGGCCGCGTCGTCGCTGCCGGGCGACTTGGTCACGCTCGCCAAGTGGATCAGCGGCTACTACTGCTGCCCGCTGGGCATGACGTTCGGCAGCCTGCTGCCCGCCGCGGTCAAACACGCCACCGGCACCCGCTCCCGCCAACAAGTCCGCCCCGCCCCCTCCGAAAGTTTCGATCCGGATTCTTACGACTTGCCCAAGCTCACCAAGCTGCAACGCGCCACCCTCGACGCCGCGCTCGCCCATACCGCCAACGACGGATGGATCGATCCCAAAGCCCTCGCCGACGTGGCCGGGGCAAAATCGACTTCATCCGTGAAACAACTCCTCGACAAAGGCCTGCTCGAATCCCGGCAGCAGCAGCGCATCGTGTCGGACTTGGATTTACGCGCGCAGCAGGCCGCCCCGGCCGTCGCCAAGCCCCCGCCGACGCTGACGCCCGCTCAGGCGGTCGCAGTCGAAAAACTCACCGCCGCCCTCGGCCAAGGCTTCGGCGTCTCGCTCCTCCACGGCATCACCGGCTCGGGCAAAACCGAAGTCTACCTGCGGGCGATCGAATCGCTGTTCTCGGGAGTTGGGGATTCGGGATTCGCAGTTGGGCCGCAAACCGATCAAGCCAATGGACAAGAATCCGAATCGTATGCCACCCAACCCCAACCCCAACCCCTAACTCTCAACTCCCTTCCCGGCGTGATCGTGCTGGTCCCCGAGATCGCGCTGACCCCGCAGACCGTCGGCCGATTCTTGGCCCGCTTCCCGGATGGAGAAGTGGCCGTGTTGCACTCGGGTCTGACCGCGGCCCAGCGGCACGCTCAGTGGCAACGCATCCGCGACGGCCACGCCCGCCTCGTCGTTGGCGCACGCTCGGCCATCTTCGCGCCCCTGCCCAAGGTCGGCCTGATCATCGTCGACGAAGAACACGAGTCTTCGTACAAGCAAGACCAGTTGCCGCGCTACCACGCTCGGGACGTGGCGATCAAGCGGGCGCAGCTCGCGGGGTGTCCGGTGATCCTCGGCAGCGCGACGCCGTCGCTGGAGAGTTACCACAACGCCAAGGCGGGAAACTTTCAGCTCATCGAACTGCCCGACCGCGTGCCGGGGGCGGTGCTGCCCAAGGTCGAGATCGTGGACCTCGCCAAGGAACGCCGGGAACGCCAAGGCGTCCACCTCTTGTCGCACCGCCTCGAAAACGCTTTACGCCAGAACCTCGCGGCGGGGGGCCAAGCGATCTTGCTCCTGAACCGCCGGGGCTACGCGAACTACATCGCGTGTCCCGATCACCGCTGCGGCTGGATGATGCGCTGCGACCACTGCGACGTGACCATGGTGTATCACCGGACCCCCGGAAGATTTGCCGAACAAGCCGCGGCGGCTGCGCGTTCCGGGGGTGGCGTGGTGCGTTGCCATCATTGCAATGCCGAGCAGTTGCTCGCGCAGGTCTGCCCCGAATCGGGCCACAAAGTCACGATCTTCGGCCTCGGCACCCAGCGGGTCGAAGAAGAACTCGTCCGAAAATTCCCCGAAGCGAAACTTGCCCGCATGGACGCCGACGCGATGCGGACCGCCAAGGATTATCAGGTCACGCTCGACGCCTTCGCCCGCGGCGAGACCGATTTGCTCTTGGGCACGCAGATGATCGCCAAGGGTTTGGATGTCGCCAACGTCCGTCTCGTCGGCGTCGTCTCGGCCGACACGTCGCTGAACTTCCCCGACTTCCGCGCCAGCGAACGCACATTCCAACTCATCGCCCAGGTTGCCGGCCGAGCCGGCCGGGGCGAACACCGCGGCCAGGTGATCGTGCAATCCTTTAACCCCGACGACCCGGCGATCCAGCTCGCCGCGGCGCACGACTTCGTGACCTTCGCCACGAACGAACTCGTCACGCGGGCCGACATGGGCCTGCCCCCCGTCGGGCGGATGGCCCGGATCGTGCTGCGCGACACCGATGACCTGGCCAACAAAAAACGTGCCCACGAACTCTCGCGGGCTTTGCATCAAGCCAACGAACAACTCGGCCTCGGCGTCCGCCTCCGCGGCCCGAGCGTCTGCCCCATCGCCCGGCTCGCCGACCACCACCGCCAACACATCGAACTGATTGCCTCCCCCCCGCAAGGCGCAACCGCGATCCAAAAACTACTCACCGCCCTGCGCAACGCGGGCCAACTCATCAGCGACACCCACACCGCCATCGACGTCGATCCGGTGGCGTTACTTTGAGCCGCCCCATAGCCACGGCGATCAGGGCAGCCTATAAATCCGTATGAATGACGAGGCAAACTGCACGCAGACCCTGCTTTGGTTTCGCCGGGGGCTGCGGGTTCACGATCAACCGCTGTTCGAGGCGTCGGCGGGCCCGGTGTTGGGGGTGTGGGTGCTCGATCCGCGGGAATTGATGAGCGAAGACGACTTGGGTTTTGCCCGCTGCGGCGACCGTCGGTTGGCTTTTTTGCTCGAAGGCGTCGGGGCGCTGCGGCAGCGGATGCGGGGGTTGGGGTCGGACTTGCTGGTGCGGGTGGGCGAACCCGAGACGGTGTTGCCCGCGCTGATGCGGGATACGGGGGCGCAGATTCTTCGGGCGGTCGCGGAGCCGGGGACGCAGGAGCGGGGCGTGGAGCGACGGCTCGGCCGTGCGCTCGGCCGGGACGACACGCCCGGGCGCCTAGATTTGCTGCCCGTCGAGACGTTGTTTGAGATGGACCATGTCGGGCAAGCGGCCCGAGAATTACCCGAGGTATTCAGCCATTGGCGGCGGGCGGCGGAGAAGCGTTTGGTGTTTGCGACACCGTGGCCGACGCCGACGGCTTTGAGGACTTGGTCGCATGGGGTTGAACCGGGCGAGTTGCCGACGCTCGCAACTTTGGGCCGTGAACTTCCTGAGCATGACCCGCGGAGCGTGCTGCCGTTTGTCGGCGGCGAGGCGGCGGGGTTGTCCCGCTTGCAGCATTGGATTTTCGAGGCCGATCATCTGCGTCGCTATAAAGAAACGCGCAACGGGATGCTGGGCGAGGCGTACTCGTCGAAGTTTTCGCCGTGGTTCGCCACGGGGTGTTTGTCGCCGCGTTTCGTGGTGGCCGAGACGCTGCGTTACGAGCGGGAGCACACGGCGAACGACTCGACGTATTGGCTGCGGTTCGAGTTGCTGTGGCGGGAGTTCTTTCGGCTGCACTTGCTCAAGCACACGGCGAAGTTTTTTCACGCGGCCGGCCCGGCGGGGCGGAAGCTGACGTGGAACAACCGGCCGCAGTATTTCGAGGCGTGGACTTCCGGGGGCACGGGTGTGCCGATGGTGGACGCGAACATGCGGGAACTGGCGGCGACGGGGTTTATGAGTAACCGCGGCCGACAGAACGTGGCGAGTTTTTTGACCAAGAACCTCAATGTCGATTGGCGGTGGGGCGCGCGTTGGTTCGAGTCGCAGTTACTGGATTACGACCCGGCCGCGAACTGGGGCAACTGGGCCTACGCCGCGGGCGTTGGGGCGGACCCGCGCGGCTTCCGCGGGTTTGACGTGATCGGGCAGGGCAAGCGTTACGACGAACGCGGCGATTACGTTCGGCACTGGTTGCCGGAGGCGATTGATGAGAACGCTCGGCACCCGCACGAGCCGTGGAAATTGGGCGGGGCGAAGCCGATTGTGGATGTGCGGCGGTCGTTGGCGGATGCCGAGGCGCGGTGGGAGCAGGCGGCGGGGCGAGTTTGATCGGTCGGCCGACCTCGCGGGTTGCATATTTCCGTAGTCCCGTAGGTTATGCTTCAGCATAACTCGTGACCAAAAAGACCCGCGTTATGCAGTAGCATAACCTACGGAGCTGACGCGAAACCTATGGAGGCGTGAGATGGCTCGGCGGTGGTGCAAAGTGATCGTCGTATGTATGGTGGTGAAGTTTCTCTGGGTTGCCGTTATGCCGCGAGGGTCAGCCTCTCGTCATCGTTTCCCGAGCGGCGTTTGACCAGCGTGACCTGGTTGCCTTTCTCGTTGTAGAGGACTTCGTCCATGAAGGCGTTCATGAGCATGAGGCCCCGGCCGGAGACGGCTTCGAGGTCTTCGGGGTCGGGCTCGATGGTGAGTTTGGAGGTGTCGAAGCCCGGGCCTTCATCGCGGATGACGAAGGTGGCGGAGTCGGCGGTGAGGGTTTCGGTGATGTGGATCTTGCGCTCGCGGTAGGGCGACTGCTCGCGGCGGTCGGCGGCCATGTCGTAATAGCGAGCGAGGCTATCACGGCGGAGGTCGGAACAAACTTCGAGGTTGCCGTGGTAGAGCGCGTTGGACAGCGCCTCTTCGAGGGCCATGCCGATGCGGGTGCGGTCGTTTTCGTCGCAGACTCCGAACATGGCGACGCTGGCTTGGAAGCGCACGAGCAGGGCGGGCAACAGTGTCGGGTCGTTGTCCAGCTCGAATTGGCTGCAACTGGAGGTCATGCACTCGAGCAGCCGGGCCTGGGTTTTGTTGCGTTTGGCGGCGTTGAGCACGCGGGTGATGTGGTCGATGAGGTCGTGGTCGAGGCGGTTGGTGTGGATGAACCCCGCGGCCCCGGCGTGGAGCGCGCCGACGACTTGGTCCACGGTGCCGTCGGTGCCGGTGAGCAGCACGGGACGATACGCATCGGCGACCATCAGGGCAGAGAGATTTGCCTGCTCGTCTTGGGCGACGAGTTGCAGGTCCGCGACCACCATCTCGAACGCTTCCGCCGCCAGCCGATCCAGCCCTTGGGCGAGCGAGTCTACTGCTTTTGCCTTCCAGTCGGGCTGGGCGTCGAGCAACTCCAGCAAGTTTTGCTGGATAGCGGGGTTCGGGTTGATGATCAGGATGCTCGGCATGGTTTGAGGATCACTCCAAACGAACGGGACGCATCGATTAGTGTCCTAAGATCGTTTATCGACCAGTTTGTGTACAGATATTTGTGACTCGATCCCGGGGTGTTCATGGCGGACCGCTCCATGAAGCCCAAGCCTTGCCCACGGAGCCCCTCAGGCCACGGCTTTATCGGTCCGTGAAAGAAAATCTCGGACCGCTGCCAAATTATGCTTGGAGCATGCCGCCTTGAATCGCATAATGGGAGAGACCTGCACCGGTTTCCCTTTCTCTTTCTCTTAGGAGCAGCGTATGAAAATCCATGTCCGAGCGGTGAACTTTCAGATGAGTGAAAGCGTCGATGAGCACGCCCAGCATCGATTGCTGGCCGCCCTGGATCGCTTTGAGTCGCGGATCGCATCGGTGATGCTTCGGCTCACCGACGATCACGGCCCCCGGCACGGCACGACGATCCACTGTGCCATCGAAGCCATCCTCAAAAACGGCGACTCCGTCATGGTCGAGCAGGATGCGGCCGACTACTTCGTGGCGATCGACAAAGCCGCGGGCCGTATGAAACGCACCGTTCGTCGATGTATCAACCGCAAACGCGACTGCCAGCTGCGGGCCGACCGGCCACAACTGGCGTGACGCGGAAGTGATTGTCGTAACTTTGAAAGAACCCCGGTTTTGGCCGGGGTTTTTTGGTGGGCCGCGGGGTGGGTTCGGCCGATCGGCCATGAACCCGCGTCCGGCAAGATGCATTTTCTCCGAGGCTGGCCTACACTTCTCCAGTGCGCGGCGACGGACGCCGCGTCGCTTGCCCCGACCCCTAAACCCCATCCCCGACCGAGGCCCCGCCTGATGAAAGCCGCATTGCTCTACGGAACCTGTACCGGAAAAACCGAAGCCGCCGCCGAGTTGATCCGCGACGAGTTTGGTGAAGACTTCTTCGAGACCTACGACGACATCGCCCAAGTCGGCAGCGAAGGGCTCGCGGGCTACGACTTTGTCATTTGCGGTGTGCCCACTTGGGACGTCGGCGAAATCCAGTACGACTGGCAAGACGTGTACGACGAACTCGATAATGTCGATCTCACCGGCACCAAGATCGCCATGTTCGGCATGGGCGACCAAGGCGGCTACCCCGACACCTACCAAGACGCCATCGGTATGGTGTACAAAAAAATGCTCGAACGCGGTGCCGAAGGCAACATCGGCTTCACCGACACCGACAGCCACGACTTCGAAGAGTCCAAAGGCGTCATCGACGGCAAGTTCTGTGGCCTCGCCCTCGACGACGACTGCCAACCCGAACTCACCGAGCAACGCGTCAAAGAATGGGTCCAGCAACTCAAGTCAGAACTCGGCGTTGCCGTAGCCTAATCTTGCGGCGATCCAAAATCGCCCCGCCGATCCCTCATTAAAATACCCCCTGCACGGCGAACCCGCGTTCGCCGCTTTTTTTTGCAGGTCGAAGGCGGTGCTTCGCCGATAACTGCTCAATCAAGCGGTCCTTCATCGACGCGCCTGCATTTCTGAAAACAAGACAATCTGGAGCGATCATGAGCAGCACGGATGCGACTCGTATCAAAATGTGTTTGAGTGCCTTGGAGCGTATCGAACGCTATGTCGTCCTCATGTTTTTCGCCGACGAACTCACCCCCGCCGAGATCGGCGTCGTCCTCGATGTTTCGCTGGGTAAAGTCACCGACATCATCGCCCGCTTCCGCGAAACGGTGGCCCGCGTCCTGACCCGAAACGATCAAGAGCGTGACGCCGAGGCCTACGTCGCCAATTGGCTGCTTTCGCCCCGTTCCGCGATGGTGTGATGGATGCGTGTCGGCCGGCGTATTTGGTATCGATCAGCGTTTAACCCGCACCCAACTCGCGCCGCACCTGCTTAAGCAACGCCGCGTTTGCGGGCGGGAACTCGTAGTCATCGAGCGACTGTAACTCGGCCCACACCCAGTCATCCACCTCGATCGCCCTCGGTTCACCGCCGAGGTGTTCGCAGTAAAACGGCCGAAGCACCACATGAGCATGGGCATAAGTGTGTTCGATCGGCTCCATCGCCGACGTCGGCCGCACCTCGACGCCCAATTCTTCCCGCAGCTCACGCACCACGCAGGCCTCGGCCGACTCGCCGGGGTCGAGTTTTCCCCCAGGAAACTCCCAGTACCCGCCGAGCACGCCGTCCTTCGCGCGGCGTGATATCAAGACCTCCGGCCGGCCGGTCGCCGGATGAAGCCGGTGCGTCACCCCGATCGCCACTTCAACGGGGAATAAAGCACCTTTTGCAGATTCCAAAGCGTCCGTAGGGTTCATCCAATTCGTTCTCAAAATCGCCGTGATTAGGGTTAATCGCTACTACTCGCCCATCGACCAGATGGCTCCACGCTCGATAACCCGCCGGAAGCTTAATCGCATCGTCCGACGGGGCACGAAGCAATGCGTATCTTTAACATCTTATTAAAATTGATTTTACAATATATTTGAATTTAACGCCCATCATCGTTGACAGGCCCGGAAGCCGGTGGATACGATAAGGTCTCGGCGAAAAGAGACGACCCTCTCGAAATGCCGTGGCGCGCCTCTGCTCACAGGTTCGGAGCCCTGTGGCGGAGGTTTTTTTTAGGCTTGCGGCAAGGGGATTTTGACGTAAGTCGCGTCGATTGCTGTTGCATTTCGATCCGATCCGACTCCGCCTTGCGACCCCGGAAAACGGGCCACGCTCACGCCCGACAATCTTGAGCGCCAAGTAAATGACATCTTAGGCACATGTTTTACACATTGCGTGGCGATGGTTGATTCCTGAGTGGCGGCTGATTTGAACCGGCTCGTCGCAGGGGTCCAACATCTCGGGTATCTCCAGCCACGATGTATCCAAACAAAAACAGTTCAAATGTATTGACTTAGGATTTTGTTCGGTTATACTGGTATCCGAACAAGAACCTGATATTCATTTGGAGCCCGCCATGCTCAGCGTCAGCCTGATCGAACGAACCCTTGAAACCCGCGACTACGACCGCCTCCTCCGCGATTTGGCGGACAACGGCATGGCGCTGCCGTTGTCCGTGCGGCTTCGTTTCGGGCAAAGCCCGACCGCGCCGCTCGCTTTGGCCCTGCGTCGATTGGTCGAACTCACCTACGGCCCGACCGCCCTGTCCCGCCATCTCGTGGATCGGCTCTTGCGTGACCAGTTACCCGATGGCAGCTTCCCCGGCGACGCCGAAGGCTCAACCCAGCTCCGCGACCCCTTGGCCACCGCGACGGCCTTGGCGGGGCTTGGCCGGGTTGCCGCCGACC
>CAYPCC010000084.1:0-10479 GCA_964409095.1 uncultured Phycisphaera sp.
ACTAAACGGCGTTTTTTGATGCGGAGGCCCTGGACAGACGAAAAAAAAGCTTACGCAATTAATCCGAAAATTGAGAAAATTTAACCCGATTCCTAACCAAGCAAACTACGGAGCGGGCTATCGAAATATGCAATTGAGTAAATTGATCGAAGATCCAAATTTACGTGACTCAGACAATTCTCTGTTCATTCAGATGGTCGATGTCGCTTCATATCTAATTAGGCAATCACTGGAGCCAAACCGATATATGCGACGGAAAAGCGGAAAGAATTTTTACCGTCTCATGGATGCAGCTTTCTGTAAGGTGGCAAGTTCAAGCGATCCAGATGGCTTTGTCCGTCTATAGAGTGCGCATAAAAAAGGGGGCCTTTCGGCCCCTGTTGAGTCCTACTGCCGAGACTGGCTCGGGTTCAGACGCATCTAATGGGGTATGCAGCGAAGATTTATCTTCGCCGACGCATCATGCCGCCAAGGGTGGCGAGCATCACGGCCGCGGTGCCGGGTTCGGGGATGGGGTAGCCCGCATCCGTGAAGATTTGGGCGGCGGCGGTGGGGTCGTTGAACAAACCTAGGAACGCGGCGATGTCGTCGGTGTTGAAGAGCCAGTCGCGGTTGACGTCGGCGGTGACGAGGGCGTCGATCTGGTATTGGGTTTGGTAGGCGTTGATATCGTCGAGGGCGAGGACGAAGGCGTGGGCGTCGTCGAGGTTGATCTCGCCGTCGCGGGTCAGGTCGCCGGTGATTTCGCCGAGGAAGGCGGTGACGAAGAGTTCGGCGTCGTCGCCGTCGATCGTGCCATCCGGGTTGATGTCTAAGCTCCAGAGCAAATTCGCGTCCGTCGTAAAGCGGTTGTCCCGCATGAACAAGAGGTCGAAGGAATCGACGTTGCCGTTGCCGTTGAGGTTGCCGCGGCGGTCTTTGACTTCCTGGTAGGTGGTGCTGGTCGCTTGGCTGACGCCGGCGTCGGCGAGCACGGATTCAAGGCCCAAGAGGTCGAACGTATCGATCAGGCCATCCGCGTTGGTGTCGGCGGCGGGGTTGAACAGGGCGTTTTGCGAGTAGAGGAACGTCTCGAAGTTGGTCGGGCTGTTGGACAGGTCGGCCGAGTCGATGACACCGTCTTTGTTGATGTCTCCCAGCCCCGCCCCGTTGCCGTTTTCGATGTCGATGACGATGCGTTGGATGTTGGTGTTGCCGGTGATTTCGCGGGTGACGACGGTGAGGACGTTGTGGCCGTCTTGCACGTCGAAGTAGCCGCGTTGGAAGAGGTCGCGGTCGATCTGGGTGGTGGCGCTGCCGTTGGGGTCGTTGTCGACGAAGCCGAGGATGGTGTCGTCGTCGATCGCGGCGCCCAGGTTCAGGAAGCTGAACATCTCGGTGGCGGTTTGGTCGGTGCTGACGAATTGGAAGTCGAGGTTGCTGCCGGATTCGTTGAACGCGACGAGGGATTCGATCTGCGCTTCGGGGGCGAGGCGGTCCACGTAGATCGCCCGGCGGAAGTCTTCGAAGATTTCCGGGCCGCCGTCGGCCCGATGGCGGAAGGCGCGGGTGGTGATGAAGTGGTAGCCCTCGTCGAGCGCTGTGGTGTCGATGGTTTGCTGGTAGGTGCCGTTGCCGTCGGCGTTGAAGAAGCCGGGGTCGTTGATGCCGGTGAAATTCTCGAAGCCGTAGAGCACGGAGTTGGGCGTGACGAAATCGACGTTGCCGTTGCCGTTGATGTCGAGGCCGGCGTCGATTTTGAAGGCGGCGAAGTCGCCATCCGCGTCGCGGTCGCGGATGCTGCCCAGCAGGTTGACCGCGTTGGTGTTGAGGGTGAGGTCGAAGGCGTCGGCGGTGATGACATCGACGTCGTTGGTGCGGATGACAGCGTTGTCGAGGAGGGTGCTGCCGTTGCCGCCGGCGAGGACCGAGTCGACGTTACTGAGCGAGAGTTGGCCTTGCGGGCCGGCGAGGCCGTAGATGAGGTAGCCGGTGTCGTGGCGGTTGCCGTTCGGCGCGACGTTGCGGAGGACGCGGAGGTTGACCGTGCCGTCGCCGTTGACGGTGAGGACTTCGGGGAAGTCGTTGAACGGGTCGATGTTGCTGTCGGCGGCGTTGCCGGTGAGTTCGATGAGGTGGGTGCCGGGGGCGAAGGCGGTCTGCACCGTTCGGCTATCGAAGCCGCCGTCGAGGCGGTTGCTCAGGACGACGAGGGCGGAGTTTTCGCGTTCGTAGATGAGGGTTTCTTTTTCGTCGCCGCCGGGGGTGCGGTCGATGTAGTTGCCTCGGCCGTGGGTGTTACGGATATCGACGAGCTTGGTGATGGTGTCGCCGAACTGGCCGCCGAGCGCATCGCCGCGGCCGTCTTTGGGGAAGTCGCGGCCATCGCCGAACTCTTTGGCGTTGAAGTAGACGTTGGCGTTGCCGGGGCGCATGAGGATGAAGGCGTGAGCGACGTTGGACAACTCGGCCCCGGGTTCGTCGTGGCTGGAGACGTGGGCGACGCCCTGCGAGCCGTTGTTGGCCAAGCCGTCGTCGTTGACGTCGAAGCTGGCGTTTTTGATGTCGCGCCAATCGTTTTGCAGGCCGTTGCCGCTGAGGTTTTGTTTGAGGGCGAAGAACAACGGCAGGTCCAGCGCATCGCGGTTGCCGCCGACTTGACCCAGGCCGCGATCAACGTCTTGGACGTAGGACTGAATCAACCCGAAGTCGCCATCGAACACTTCGCTGAACGCGAACACGCGCTGATGCGAGCCGTCGAGGAGACGCGGCGCCGCATCATGGACCGCCTGGTCGAAAAACTCCAACACGAACGGGTCGAAGTGCTTCACCGCATCAAGACGGAACCCGCTGACGCCGGCCTCCTGAATCATCCACCGGGCGTTACGCAGCATCAAGCCCAGCGCGTTTTCCGTCACCGCGTCGCCGGCCAACGGCGAACTGGTGTTGAAGTCGTACAGCGTTACGTTCTGGTTGAGGTCGGGGTCGAACACGGTCTGGCCGCCGAGTTGCTGGTCGGGGTAGAAGCGTGCGTTATTCGGGTCGGCCCGATCGGTGAACGTGCCGCCCGGAATATTTCTGGAGTCGTTCGGATCGACGGGGTGGCGGATGAATTGGTAGTTCTTGGTGTGGTCGATATCGATCAGGCCCGAAAGACGAAAACGCTGGACATCGTTGCCATCGAAGATCGGCGGGTGGAAGTCGCCGTAGGGATCCCCGGGAAGTTCCAAAACAAACCCCGGATAGTCTCCGGCATCCACAAAGCCGGGGCGGTTGTTGTCGCTGAACCCGTTGTGATTGAGGATGAAGTCGGCGTAGACCGCGATGCCCGCTTTGTTGGACTGCGCGGTCAGCGCTTTGAACGAGCGCTCGGTGCCGTACAGCGTTTCGCTGCCAGCGGTACCCAGGTCGAAGCGGTCGAAGACGTCGTAGCCCACGGAGAACCCGCCCGAGTCGGCCCGGCCGGTGGGCGGCACCCACATCCCGCCATAGCCCGCGTAGAAGCTATCGATCGTGCGGTCCTCGACCGTGTCCCACCGCGACTCGAAGTATTGCAGGATCGCCGGGGCGGAGGTGTCTTGCCCGAACGCCGCGGTCGATGCTCCGAACCCCAAGCCCAGCGCCGCGAGCAGGCTGGCGGTCGTGAACTTCACGATGCGGCGGGCGAGGCGGTTCGAGGTGTCGGCTATCTGGCGGGGGGCGGTGATGGTCATGGCGGCAGGCCTCGGCAGGGAAAAACAAGTGTTGGGCAAACGCGCAGGAACACTGGTGGGTGTTCCGACGCAAAGGTCGGGCAGAACCCTGATCCAAAACAAACCAAATCAAGTGAGAAAAAAGGCGGGGTGGGCGACGTCGCCGCGACCACCCCGCCATAACGGGATCAGGCTGAACGGCCAGCCGCGTGGGCCAGCCTAAGCCAAGCGATTACGCCGAACGACGACGGCCGAGCATGGCCAAGCCGCCGAGGGCCAACAGCGCGAGGCTGGCGGGTTCGGGGACGTTGGAGATGGTGACGAACTGGTTACCCGCGATCGCGCTAAAGTCGATGGCGCTGGCGGTGCCGAGGTTGCCGGTGCCCACCGGGGCGGAACCGAGGACCTGGTTGGACATGAAGCTGCCGTCTCCGTTGCCGTAGATCACGGTGATGTTGACGTCGCTTTGCACGACACCGAACATCGCCGCCACGTCGATCGACAACTCGATGCCGGTGGTTGCGGTCGCGGCGTTATCGGCGCTAGCACCATCGACGCCGAGCACGTTGGAGTTGTCCCAACCGATTTGGACGGTGCCGTTACCGACGTTGATTAGCGGCAGGTCGTCGGGGCCGCCGCCGGAGACGACGGACGAGGCGGTGTTGTCGATGAGATCGAACTGATTGACGCCGAAAAAGCCGTCACCGACCTCAAAACGCAGGCCGTGGTCGGCGGTGAAGCCGGCGTCGAAGGTCAGGCCAGCCATGTTGTTGATTTCACCGAAGCCGCCGTCGGCGTTGTCGTTAAGCAACACGTTTTCGCCGCCGGCGACGGCGTCGAAGAAGATCCAGAGTTTGTTGAAGTTGGCTTCAATGTTGCCGGTGATGCCCAGTTCGATCTTGCCGGTCATCGCGTCATAGCCGCCATAGATGGCGTTGAGCTCGCCGCCGCCGGCCGAGTTTTGGCCGCCGCCGGTGGCGTTGCCGAAGCCGGTGGGATTGGATTGGGTAGCGAGCAGGGCAAGGCCTTCGCTGGGGATGCCTTGGCCGTCAAGCGTGATGGCGGCAGACGCTCCGCCGGCCAGGGCGACCGACGCGGCCGCGGTGAGACAAAGGGAATTCTTTTTCATGATACGAAACCTCCTGGGGGGTGAAACAAAGGGAAAATGGATTAGAAACCAATGGGCTGAACGGAGCCCACAAGCATGCCACGCACGGGTGGCGGGCCATTTTTTTAGTTGACGTAGGGCGAGATACTGACGTCGATCATGTTTTCGACTTGAACTGCGGCGGCGTGGCCGTCGGCGAAGGTGACGTTCACCGCGTTGTTGTGGCGGTCTTCTTCTTCAGCCAAATCTTTGATGGGCAGCTTCACGCGGGCCCAAGTGTTGTTGTAGAGCGAAGACATTTTGCCGGCATCTTCGGCGGCGGCGCCCCACGCTGCGGGTACGCCAAAAGTCATCAACACGTCGCCGCGGTTGACCGGGCCGCCGCCGGAGCTTTGGCGGGTGCCGCCGTCTTGGTAGAGAAGCAGGCTCGACGGAGCGACCGCCGCGTCGAGATTTCCTTTTGCGGGGTCGCCGCCTTGGGTTGCGAGGAATTGGCCGTTGCCCCAAAACGTTTCGTAGGAGGTCAGGTCTGCGTTGACGCTGTAGGAAAGCGGTTTGAAGGATTGCGGATTGCTGGCGTCGAAGCCGGTGTTGGTGTTGTTGCCGACGATGTGGCCTTCGGGGTATGCGTCGTTGGGGCAGCGGAATCCATCGCTCACCGAGGGGTCGGCCTGATCGAACGCGACGTCGTTGCCGCCGCCCATGTAGGGCACCAAAGCGCTGGCCCAGTCTTTGATTCGGCCATTATTGCCGCTGTAGATCGCGGCCTTGCCGCGTAGGTCAGACGGGATGTTGCCGGCAAAACCCAAGTCACTGCTGGAGATTTGGACATGCTGCTTGTATTCGCTGGCAAACGCCACCGACGCGATCGCCATCTGGCGGGCGTTGGACAAGCAGGCCATCGAACGGGCCGACTGACGCGCCGCCCCGAGCGCCGGCAGCAGGATGCCGATGAGCAGGGCGATGATCGAAATCACGACCAGCAATTCGATGAGGGTGAAGCCACGCGAAGCGAGACGCGGGGCGGAGCGAGTCGGCCGGGACGAGGAGGCGGGGGAGTAGGTCATGGGAGTCAGTCCGGATTGGTTTAAACGGTTAACCGTCAAAGGCAAAGATAAAGAATGAGGATGGCGAATGGGTTGAGGGCGGAAACAAGGCGTCAGAAAAAGAAAAGAACTTAAGAGACGAAAAACAGGCGATTCAGCACAACCCCGTTGTGAATCATTGAAATCTGCAAATCTACGGACTTAGTAGTATAGGCGATATTGGACGCGAGTCAAAGATATTTTACGCACTCCTGAGCTTAACCCACGAAACGGAGCGTTTACCCCAGCGATACCCACGAGCCAATCGTTCCGGGTTTTTTAAAGCTGATGCTTGAATCTGTTAACTAATAAGGTAAACTGTTTTAACGAAATGTCAACCCCCTTGGATCAAAGTTTTGCCGAGACGGCAAAAAGGGTGAAAAAGCGGGTGTGGGGACGCTTTTTGCGGCGATCGGCCGTGGTGTTGACCCTCGAGTCGGTCCTCGGCCAACCCCCGGCCGCGTCCGTAACTGGTTTAACGCTTGGTTTTGTTAAGCTCACGTCTCTCTATCCACTCATTCCCTTGCGAGTCTCCCGCGTGACCCATCCTCCCTCCAGCCCCTCCCCCGGAATTACCCCCGGAATCACCCCCGGAATCACCCCCGGACTGGCCCCCGGAAAGTCCGCCGCAGAGACCCTCGAGGCCTCGGCCGCCCGTCAATTGTC
This sequence comes from uncultured Phycisphaera sp., assembly GCA_964409095.1. Taxonomy (GTDB): domain Bacteria; phylum Planctomycetota; class Phycisphaerae; order Phycisphaerales; family Phycisphaeraceae; genus Algisphaera. The sequence continues at coordinate 6,531 of CAYPCC010000084.1, forward strand.
CAACGCCGCCGCGTCGATCGCTCGGGCCAAGCCCGCCAAGCGGGTGAGCATCCGCGAGATCGCCCGGCAGGCTGGCGTCTCCACCGCCACCGTCTCGATGGTCCTCAACGACAACCCCAAGATCACCGCCGCCACCCGCGACAAAGTCCGCCGGGTCATTGACAAGGCCGGCTACCAACCCAACCGCATCGCCCAGTCGTTGTCGGGCAAGTACACCCGCGTGCTGGGCGTGTTGTTGCCGACGCTGCGCCACGCCTTGGCCGACCCGTACTTCGGCGAACTGATCTCGGGCATCTGCGACCGCGCCGCCCGGCTGGGCCACAAGGTCACGCTCGAATCCGCCAAGCCCGACTTCATCCGGGAGAAGAAACACCTCGAACTCTTCGACCGGCGATTTGTTGATGGCGTCCTCTGCCTCGGGTTCAACGACCGCCACGTCTTCCTCAAAGACTTCGCCAAAGCGGGCCACCCGATGATCGTCGTCAACAACCAGTTCGACCCCTGGGGCGTGGACCAAGTCGTCTGCGACTATCGCTCGGGCACCGACCAGGTGATGACCTACTTGCAGCAGCTCGGTCACACCAAGATCGGCCTGATCCACGGCTCGCCCGATGTCTTCACCTCCCGCGTCATCACCGACGTCTTCCACCACCGCGCCCCCGACCTCGACGACACCTTCCTCGAAGACGGACACTTCACCGAAGAGCACGGCATCGCCGCCGCCGCCGCACTCCTCGACCGCCACCCCGACCTCACCGCCATCTTCGCCGGCAACGACAAGATGGCGCTGGGCGCGATGCGCTGCCTCGCGCAGCGCGGCATCCACGTGCCCCGGCAGATCTCCGTCGTCGGCTTCGATGACATCCCGTATTCGAAGTACGTCACCCCGTCGCTCACCACCGTCCACCTGCCGTTCCACGAAGCGGGTGGCCTCGCCTGCGAACGCCTCATCCAACGCATCCGCGGCAAAGAAGAACGCATCAACGAAACCCTCTCGACCCACCTGGTCCTGCGTGAATCCACCGGCCTCGCCCCGCGGCCGTGAATCTAGAACCTATTTATCTTCCTCTCAAAGCTTAGTCTTATGAAAACCATTTACGCCAAGCCGCCAAGCCGTCAAGACGCCAAGGAAAACCAAGTAAAAACTAATCCACAGATCAACACGATAAGCAGGATTCAAAATCCAAATCCTGCTCATCCTGCAAATCTGTGGACCAACGGCCTTCCTGCCTTACTCGGCGTCTTGGCGTCTCGGCGACTTGGCGTTAAACATGCCACAGCTACTCCCGCGGCATGGCTCGCCGTCATCGTGGTCTTTGCGTTCGCGCCTTCCGGGGGCGCCGAGCACACGTTCCGGCTGAACACCGCCGGTTGGCACGAGCAGCCCACCAGCGTCCACGTCGCCGGCACGTTCAACGGCTGGAACCAGACCGCCGTCGAGCTCACCCCCGATGCTGAAGGCGTCTACGCCGCCACCGTCGACCTCGACCCCGGCATCTACCTCTACAAGTTCATCCTCAACGGCAGCGACTGGGTCAATGACCCCATCCACTCCGACAAGACGCTCGAAGAACCCGACGGCCACGGCGGCATGAACTCCGCCGTCCTCGTCGGCCCCGACGCCCGCGACCTGCCCGCGCCCGAGCCGAACCACATCCGCGTGGAAGCGATCAAGCACAACCCTGATGATTTCACGCACCGGAGTGTGGTCAATGAGAGGATGTTGCTCGTTGGGCTTAATACACAAGCCGGTGATGTCACCGCCGTTGATGTGCTCACATTGGATAGTGTTGGCGAAACACGCCACCCGCTTCATTTGGAAAGAAGCGAACTTGGGATCGATAAATGGGTTGGCTTGGTGTCAACTTCACCGATACATACCGCTTTGGGTAAACAGACCAAATACTTCCTGCAAGTGCAAGACGGCCATGACTTGATCCACGTCACGGCAGAAGGAATCCTGGAGTATCAAGAAACCCCTCCGTTTGACGCCGCCTTCACCGTCTCCATGACTCCCACCTTCACCACCCCCGACTGGGCCAAGCACGCGACGTGGTACCAGATCTTCCCCGAACGCTTCCGCAACGGCGACCCCCGGAATGACCCCGGCGAGTTTGCTTACGAAAATCTGTTGCCCTGGACCGCCGACTGGTGGGAAACGCACACCCAGCACGGCGAAGTCGCCGGCGAAGAGAACTTCTACGCGGGAGCAGGCAACGTCTGGAGCCGACGCTTCGGCGGCGACCTCCAAGGCGTGCAAGAAGCCTTGCCCTACCTCCGCAAGCTCGGCATCAACGCGATCTACTTCAACCCGATCTTCGAGGCCGACTCGATGCATAAGTACGACACCGCCGACTTCCGCCACGTCGACGACAACTTCGGCGTCAAAGCGGAAAGCCGCTTCAACCAAGTCGAAGGTGAGACGGATGACCCCGCGACGTGGGGCTGGTCCGCCTCCGACAAAGTCTTCCTCAACTTCCTCGAAGAAGCCCACGCCCAGGGATTCAAGATCGTCATCGACGGCGTCTTCAACCACGTCGGCACCTCCCACCCGTTCTTCCAAGACCTTCTGAAACACGGCAAACAATCCAAGTATGCCGAGTGGTTCGAAGTCACGGATTGGGACAACGACGAATACCGCAGCGACGCCAACCCCCACGGCATCGGCTACGTCGCCTGGGACGGCTTCAACGGCGCACTGCCCGTCTTCAAAAACGACCCCGACACCGGCCTCGCGCCCGGCCCCAAGCAACACATCTTCGATATCACCCGACGTTGGCTCGACCCCAACGGCGACGGCGACCCCAGCGACGGCATCGACGGTTGGCGGCTCGACGTTCCGGGCGACATTGCGCATCCGTTTTGGATCGAGTGGCGCAAGCTCGTCAAGTCGATCAACCCCGATGCGTACATCACCGGCGAGATCTGGCCGTGGGCCCACCCCTGGCTCAAGGGAGATCAGTTCGACGCCGTGATGAACTATCAATTCGCCATGCCCGCCGTCGACTTCTTCGTGGACAAGCAGCTCACCGCCACCGAGTTCGCCCAGCGGCTCAACCGCGTCGCCTACAGCTACCCGATGCAGGTCAGCCTCGCCCAGATGAACCTCTTCGACAGCCACGACACCGACCGCCTCGCCTCCATGTTTGTCAACCCCGGCCGATCCTACGACGGCCAAAACCGACTCCAAGACACCGGCCCGGACTACGACCCCCGGAAGCCTAACGAAACCGAATTCATGCGTAAGAAACTCGCCCTCACCTGCATGTACACCTTCGTCGGCGCGCCCATGATCTACTACGGCACCGAGGCCGGCATGTGGTCCCCCGACGACCCCTCCGACCGGATGCCTATGACCTGGCCCGACCTCTTGCCTTACGAAGACCCCGACATCACCTTCAACCAATCGGTGTTCGACCACGTCCGCCACCTCATGGCGATGCGCCACACGTTTGAAGTGCTCCGCCTCGGCGCGTTCCACCCGATCCTCACCGACGACGCCCGCGGCGTCCTCGCCTACGAACGCACCCTCGGCGACCAGCGGGCCACCGTCGTGCTCAACAACAGCCCCCAAACGCACACCGTCGAAGTCCCGATTCCAACTGGTGCGTACCTCGACCTGCTCGCTACCGGCAACGCGGCGGTGGTGATGAATGACGGCCCCGATGGCCGACCGATGTTGGAGTTGCAGGACGACGCCAAGGTTCTCGAAGCCGGCGATTCGGTGACCCTCACCCTCGCCCCGTACCGCGCCGCGGTCCTCGTTCCCGTGCCGTAAACATTTCGCCCCGGGGCAACGGCCCGGGGCGAAATCCAACGCTCCCGATTCCGCATAAAAAATGTACCACTTGCCGCACGTTTTTCCCGCGTTACGCTTAGGAAATGGCTTGGACCTTTCCCGACGACGTCACCCTCGTCTGGCCCGACGACAACTTCGGCTACATCCGCC
>CAYPCC010000084.1:10489-12009 GCA_964409095.1 uncultured Phycisphaera sp.
CGCCCCCGGAATGGCCCCCGGAATGGCCCCCGGAATGGCCCCCGGAATCGCCCCCGAAATCGCCCCCGAAATCGCCCCCAGATTTTCCGAGGAAACTTCCGGGGGTGGGGGTGGACTTTCGCCGCGGCGGACGTCGTTGATGCTCAAGCCCGTCGGGGCGACGTGCAATCTGGCGTGTGATTACTGCTACTACCTCCCCGTGGCCGAGGGCTACGACGCCCCGGCCACGCGCATGTCGTTGGACGTGCTCGAAAGCATCCTCGCGGGTTATCTTCCGGGGGCCGCGGACCAGGTCACGATCTCGTGGCAGGGCGGCGAGCCGACGCTCGCGGGGTTGCCGTGGTTTGAAAAAATGATCGAACTCGTCGAGAAGCACCAACGCTCCGGCCAAGTTGTGTCGCACTGCCTGCAAACCAACGGCACGCTGCTCAACGACAAGTGGGGCGCGTTCCTCCACCACCACCAATTCCTCGTCGGCCTCTCCCTCGACGGCCTCTCCCGCGACCACGACCACTACCGCCAAGACCACCAGCAACGCGGCACCTATCACCGCGTCCTCGACGGCCGGGCGATCCTGCAAAAACACCACGTCGATCACAACCTGCTGATCGTCCTCAACGACCGCAACGTCCAACGCCCCCGCGAGGTCTGGAAAAATCTCATGGACCTGCGGGCCGACTGGGTCCAGTTCATCCCCGCCATCGAATGGGTTCACCCCCCCGACGCGGCCGACGACGACGGCTGGGATACCGCAGTTTTTTCGCCGACGGGTGAGGCCTACGGCCAATTCCTCAACCACATCTTCGACGAGTGGTTCGCCCGCCACCGCCACCGCGTGTCGGTCCGCATGTTCGACGCGATCCTCAGCATCCTCGTCCACGGCCGATCCACCGAATGCACCTACAGCGACACGTGCGCCGGCCAACTCACCCTCGAACACGACGGCAGCGTCTACGGCTGCGACCACTTTGTCCAACCCCAATGGAAACTCGGCCGTGTCTCTCCGCCGATCAGCCTCACGCACAACGGCCGCGCGCTCGACGACGGCCGTCACGACGACGAAGCGCCGCTGGATCGTGATTGGATGCGGCGTCTGGATGCGCCGCGGTTCGAGTCGTTCGGCCGACGCAAACAAGACCTCGACGCGACGTGTCTCGGATGCGATTACCGCCGGGTGTGTCAGGGCGGCTGCCCGAAGCACCGGCCCGCACGCGGCGAGCTGCCTGGGCCCAGCGTGTTGTGCGACGGCTACCGCGCGTTCTTCGCCCACACCCTGCCGCGCCTCCAATGGCTTGCCGATTACATCCGCCGCAGCCACCTCCCCCCGGCCGACGCACCCGCCGGCCTCATGCCGCGCACCCAACAAAAACCTCGCTACCGCCCCCGCCCCCGCTCCCGGAAAAAACGGCGTTGATCGTTAACCCCCGCTCTCCCAATTGAGCCCCGGGTCAATGACCCGACACCACGGCGCGCACAAAAACGACCGATTCCTGAACTTTTTTTGCAAATCCCAAACCGTT
>CAYPCC010000085.1:0-9611 GCA_964409095.1 uncultured Phycisphaera sp.
TAAGCAGATGATGCTGGGCGTCGCCAAAGCCCGCGGCCACCGGCGGGTGATTATTCCGCTGCCGATCTTTGCGCCCAAGCTCGCGGCGCGGTGGGTGGGTTTGGTGACGCCGATTCCCAATGCGTTGGCCGTGCCGTTGGTCGCGGGGGTGACGCAGGATTTGATCGCCGACCTCACGAAAGCTCACTCGCTATTTCCGGGGGTCAAGCCGATCCCGTATCAGGACGCGGTCCAACTCGCGCTGACGAAGATCGAGCGTGGCGAGGTCGAGACGAGTTGGAGCAGCGCCGTGGTCGCCACCGCTCCCGCGACGGGTGAGAGCGCCGTGAACACCGTCATCGAAGACCGCGAAGGCTTGGCGCGCGACCAGCGGACGCTGGCGACGGATGTCCCGGCCGAGCCGGTCTTCGCCGCGGTCTGTGCGATCGGCGGAGAAAACGGCTGGTATGTGTATCGCTGGGCGTGGTGGCTGCGGGGCGTGGTCGATGCGGTGATGGGCGGGCCGGGATTGCGTCGGGGACGGCGACACCCCACGGCATTGCTCGAAGGCGAAGCCTTGGATTGGTGGCGCGTCGACGTCATCGAACCCCCCGGAAGCGGGGAGAATAAGAAGGTTGGGTTGCTGCGGCTTCGGGCCGAGATGCGGGTGCCGGGGCGGGCGTGGCTGCAGTGGGAAGTCGAGCGGCGTGATGGCAAAACGGTGTTGCGGCAGACCGCGTTGTTCGAGCCGCGCGGGTTGCCGGGCACGTTGTATTGGTACGCATTGGTGCCGGCCCACGGGCTGATCTTTCCGGCACTGCTTCGGGCGCTCGAGCGTGAAGCGCGGGTGTTGTGGGAAAGAGACGGGGCGCAAGTGGCCCAGGTAATGGACGCCGCGGCGGGCCAAGGCCTTCCGGGGGCGGGGGCGGGTCAGTGACCCGTGGCTAAATGTTTGGAGCGATGTGGTGCCGAGCGGAAACCGTAACCCGCACAACCTGCCGACGAAGACGTGCCCGGTGTGCGGGCGGGATTTTGTGTGGCGGAAAAAATGGGAACGCGACTGGGCAAACGTGAAATACTGCTCGAAGGCTTGCGGCAAACAAGCCAAGTCGGCCCAGAACGAACAAACCCGGTAGCCCCGTGCGGCCACCGGCCCGCCGACGGCCTAGCATGAGTGTTATGCTTTACCCAAGACCTCAAGGATCCGCATGAGCAAGCAAATCATCATCGTGGGCGCAGGCCCCGGCGGACTCGCGGCGGCGATGCTGCTGGCCAAGGCCGGCGTCGACGTCACGGTTCTGGAAAAACGCGACCGCGTCGGCGGACGCACCTCGACGATCACGACGGATGAGGGCTTTAAGTTCGACATGGGGCCGACGTTTTTTTTGTACCCCCGCATCCTCGAAGAACTCTTTGCGATGTGCGGCCGAGACCTGCACCAAGAGTGCGAGATGGTTCGGCTCGACCCGCAGTATCACTTGCTGTTCGAGGGGGAACCGGGACAAAGTTCTGGGGGGGGGATGGCGGGTGACATCCGTGCGACGCCCGACATCCAGCGGATGCAGGCCGAGATCGCCCGGCTGTCGCCCGAGGACGCCAAACGCTTCCCACAGTTCATCGAAGAGAATCGGCAAAAGTTCGATGCGTTTACGCCGATTTTGCAACAGCCGTGGGAGTGCGTGACGGATTATGTGAAGCTGTCGATGCTCAAGATGCTGCCGTTGGTTCGGCCGTGGGCGAGCGTGGACGCGGACCTGGGGCGGTATTTCAAGGACGAGCGGATCCGTTTGGCGTTTAGTTTTCAGAGCAAGTATTTGGGCATGAGCCCGTTCAAATGCCCGAGCTTGTTCACGATCCTCAGCTACCTCGAATACGACTACGGCGTGTTCCACCCCACCGGCGGGTGCGCCGCGGTGAGCGAAGCGATGGCCCGCGTGGCCGAGGAGATGGGCGTGACGGTCAAGCTCAACGCGGGCGTGGACCGGATGCTATTTGAAGGTAAACAATGTGTCGGCGTCGAATCCGGTGGCGAAACCTATCGCGGGGACGCGGTCGTCGTCAACGCCGACTTCGCCAACGCCATGAACAAGCTCGTGCCCGACGCCGTGCGTAGCCGGTGGACCGACACGAAACTCGAAAAGAAGAAATACTCCTGCTCGACGTTCATGATGTACCTCGGCGTAGACATCCCGCCCGACGAGTTTGCCGGCTTCGACGGCCACGGCCTCGAACACCACAGCATCTTCCTCGCCCACGACTACCCCAAGAACCTCGACCAGATCGAGAACCAACACGTCCTCTCCCCAAACCCCTCGGTCTATGTCCAACACGCGGGTAAGACCGACCCGACCATGGCCCCCCCGGGCATGTCGTCGCTGTATGTGCTGGCTCCCGTTACTCACGAACACGGCAACGTCGATTGGACCACGCAAACAAAACCGTTCCGGGCCAAGGTCATGCAGCAACTCACCAAGATGGGCCTGCCCGCCGACCTCGAATCCCGCATCAAATACGAAAAAATCATGACGCCCGTGACGTGGCGCGACGAGATGGAAATCTACAAAGGCGCGACGTTCAACCTCGCCCACAACCTCGGGCAGATGCTGCACCTTCGGCCGCGGAATCGGTTCGAGGATGTCGACGGTGTGTACCTGGTCGGCGGCGGGACGCACCCGGGCAGCGGCTTGCCGGTGATCTATGAAGGGGCGAGAATCACAGCCCGTTTGTTGTTGGAAGACATGGGACTCAACCTGCCGTGGGCCGAGCCCAACCCCGCCACGGCCACGCCGGGGTTGGCCACCCTCGCCGCCGCGTCGGGAGCCGCGTCTGCCGTGGGGTCGGCCCCCTTGGCCCCGGTTTAAACCTCCATGCCGACGCCCGTCGAAGAACTCGAAGCCCCGCCCCGCAGCGCTGAGCTTGCGCCCACCGCGGAGATCGAGGTGCGATGCGGCTGGGCCGAGGTGCCGTTGAAACAACGCATCCGAATCGTGGGTGGCTTGCGTCACGTGCTTGCGGCGGAGACCGAGCGTTTTGTCGCGCCGCTGCGGGCGTTGCCGACGCGGACGCACGACGCCGAGACCCTGAGCGCCGAGGTCTTGCCTTTGGCCGAGGCGTGCAAGTGGTTGGTGAAAAACGCGGTCCAGTTGTTGCGGCCGCAAAAGCTCGGGGGCCGCGGTCGGCCGAGGTGGTTGTGGGGGGTGGCGTCGGAGGTTAGGCGGGACCCGATGGGCAACGTGCTCATCATCGCTCCCGGGAATTTTCCGTTGTTCCTGCCGGGCGTGCAGATCGTCCAGGCTCTCGCGGCGGGCAACCGCGTGTGGGTCAAGCCGTCGCCCGCCCCCGGTAGTCGGGAGGTGATGCTCCAACTCGCCGCGGCGTTACGAGAACGCGGGCTGCCCGCGGGGACGCTGCACATCATGGGCACCGACCCCGCCGAGGCCGAGGCGATTTTTTTCCGGTTTGACAAGGTATTTCTCACCGGGTCCGAAGCGACCGGCGCGGCGGTGCAGGCCCGGTGCGCCGACCACGGCATCCCGTGCGTGATGGAACTCTCGGGCTGCGACGCGGTGATCGTCATGGACAGCGCGGACCTCGAAGTTGCCGCCAAGTGCATCGCGTTTGCGCTTACCCTCAACGGCTCGGCGACTTGCATCGCGCCGCGTCGCATCTTCGTCGAGCATCACCTGCACGACCGCTTCGTCGAGAAGCTCACAACGCTCTTGGGGCAACGCCCGGCCGCGGCGATCTCGCCGAACACCCGTGATCTGGTCAATGTGTTGCTCGATGAAGTCCGCGACAAGGGCGGCGAACTCCACGGCGAAACGGGTGTCGTCGGCGACACGATGCGGCCGACGGTGGCGACCGGCGTCCACGCGGGTTTCGAGTTGATGCGGACCGACGTGTTTGCGCCGCTGGTCGCGGTCGTGCCGACCGACGGTGTCGTCGCGGCGGTGCGGGAAGCGGGGCGATGTGGCTACCGCTTGGGCGCGGCGGTGTTCGGACCCGAGCGTGATGCGGCTGCGGTGGCCGGGCAATTGGATGTGGGCTGCGTGGTGGTCAACGATTGTGTGGTGCCCACGGCCGACCCCCGGCTGCCGTTTGTGGCGCGAGGCCGAAGCGGTTTCGGCGCGACCCGCGGCGCGGACGGCTTGCTCGAAATGACGCGCGCCAAAGCGATCGCGGTGCGGCGGTGGAAGTGGTATCCGCACCTGCGGCCGATCGACTCGACAACCGCGCCGCTGCTGCGGGGGCTGCTGGAGATGGGCCACGCCAAAAGGGTTTTCGCTCGGGTGTCGGCGGGGCTGAGCCTGCTAAGATTGTCCAGAGCGAAAGAAGTTCCGAAAGATCAGGAGTAAGCCAGATGATCATGCCCGACCCGGATCGAAAAAGTTCTACGAACCACGTGGCGGTGGTGGGCGCGGGTCTCGGCGGCCTAGCCGCGGCCTGCACCCTCGCGGCCCGTGGCCACTGGGTGACGTTGTTCGACAAAAACAGTTGGCTGGGCGGCAAGGCGGCGCAGCTGGTGAGTGACGGCGAGCCGGGCGAGCGGTTTAAGTTCGATATGGGCCCGACGATTCTGACCGTGCCGAAGGTGCTCGAACGCATCTTCAATGAGGCCGGCCGCGACATGCACGACTACCTCGACCTCGTGCGACTCGACCCACAGTGGCGCTGCTTCTTTGACGAGTCGCAAGGCGGCGGCGGCGTGCTGGACTTGATGCAAAGCGTCGAGGACATGCGGGGCGAGTTGGCTCGGTTTGCCCAGCGCAGCCCCGCGTCGGGCAAGGCGGGCTCGCCGGTGTCGGGCGACCAGTACGCGGAGTTGATCAAGTACACCGAACGCCTGCACCGCATCAGCGACGACTTTTACTTCTGGAAATCCATCGGCGGCCTGCGCGACATGATGCAGGTCGGCGGCGCGTTTAATCTCAGTACGCTCAAAGACGTGCTGGCCATGCGGATGGGCAAGTCCGTTGCGAGCACGTTCCGCAAGTACATCCCCGACCACCGCGTCTCGCAGATGCTCGACCACTTCACGCAGTACGTCGGCTCGTCGCCCTACGGCAGCCCCTCGATCCTCTGCGGCATCGCGTCGATGCAGGTCAACGAGGGCGTCTGGTACCCGATGGGCGGCACCCGCGCGGTCCCCGAAGCGCTCACCAAACTGGCCCGCGAACTCGGCGTTGATTTGCGTCCCGGCGAGGGCGTGTCGCGCATCGTCACCGAGCGGGGCAAAGTCGTCGGCGTCGAAACCGAGGCCGGCGAAACCGTGTCTTGCGGCGCGGTCGTGTCCAACATGGACGCGGTCCGCACCCACCGCGAACTGCTCGGCGGCGACGTCGGCCGGGCGTTCGACAAGCGGCGCAAATACGAACCCGCCTGCTCGGGGGTGGTGTTGTATCTGGGCCTCGACAAGGCGTATGAGCATGTCGCCCACCACAACTTTGTCTTTAGCCGTGACCCCGAGGAAGAGTTCGACGCGATCTACCAGCGCGGCGAACCCGCCCCCGATCCCACGGCCTACCTCGCCGCCACCGCCCGCACCGAACCCCCGGGAGCCGTCGCCCCCGCGGGCGGCGAAGCGCTCTACGTCCTGGTCCACACGCCGTACCTCCGCGACCATCACGACTGGTCCAAAGACGGCGATCTGTTTAAGAACTATCGCCAAACCATTCTGGACAAACTCAAGACCACGGCCGGCATGCCCGACATCGAGGACCGCATCGTCTTCGAAAAAGCGTTGACGCCCCAAGACATCCACGAACGATACAACGTGCTTAACGGCGCGATCTACGGCCTCGCGTCCCACGGCAAATGGCTCGGGGCTTTCAAACCCGGCAACCGCAGCATGGACGTCGAGGGGTTGTACCTCGCGGGTGGCGCAGCCCACCCGGGCCCGGGCATGCCGATGGTGATGATGTCGGGCTGGATCGCCGCGGACACACTGGACCAGGACGGCGTGGTCACGGCGGGCGACAAACCCGCTGACGCGCCCGAGCCCGCGATGGTTTGAGTTGTAGGATGATCGGTCTTAACCGCAGAGACGCTGAGAGCGCAGAGTCAAGACAACGAAAATGAGCATCCGGTCGATTTTTGCCTTCGCTCAGCGGTCTCTGCGTCTCTGCGGTTCAATGTTTCTTTTTTAACGAGGTAGCGTATGGAAATTTTTGACGCCATCCACCAACGCCGGTCGGTGAAAGCCTACGACCCCGATCACCGGATGACCGACGCGGAGATCGAGAAGCTGTTTACCGCAGCGATCCAGTCGCCGACGAGTTTTAACATTCAGCACTGGCGGTTTGTGCTGGTGCGTGACCCCGAGCTACGCAAGCAAATCCGGGCGGTGGGCAACGATCAGGCGCAGATGACCGACGCGTCGATCTTGATCGTGATGACCGCGGACATGAAGGCGTGGGAGAAGTCGCCCGAGCGGTATTGGAGAGATGCGCCGCAAGAGGTCGCGGATTTGCTGGTGAATTGGATGGGGCCGTTCCACGAGGGCCGAGAGTTCTTGCAGCGGGACGAGGCGATGCGGTCGATCGGGATGGCGATGCAGACGATCATGCTCGCGGCCAAGGGCATGGGCTACGACAGCTGCCCGATGATCGGCTTCGACTTCGACCCGGTCGCCAAGCTGATCAATCTGCCCGAAGACCATGTGCTGGGCCCGATGATCGCGGTGGGCAAGGGCACGAAAGAACCTTGGCCCAAACCCGGGCAGTTGCCGTTATCCGAGGTGTTGATCCACGACCAGTTTTGAGCGAAAGCGACGGGTGGTGCGATGAGTGTTGACCCCGCGGCGGATGACGACTCGGCTACCCTGCCTTTGGTTTCGGCCCGCTGGGTGAAGATGGTGCTGTGGTATGTGCCGCGGCTGGTGCGTAAAAACTTTAGCGCGGTGCGGTTGCTCGGCGAGTTTCCTGAAGCATGGCAAAGGACGTCGGGCAGACCGCTTTTGATTTATCTGAATCATCCGTCGTGGTGGGACCCGGTGGCGGTGGCGGTGTTGACCGAGCGGTTCTTCCGGGGGCCGGGGCGGGTGGGTTACGGGCCGATTGATGGGAAGGGGTTGGAGAAGTATCGGTTTATGGAGAAGCTGGGATTTTTCGGGATCGATCCGGAGAGTCGGGCGGGGGCGGGGAAGTTTTTGCGGGTCGGCCAAGCGGTGCTGCGGACGCCCGGCGGGATCCTGTGGGTGACGGCTGAGGGTCATTTCACCGACCCGCGGAAGCGGCCGGTGCGGCTGCGTCCGGGGGTGGCGCATCTGGTGCGGAAGGCCAAGGGGGTGACGGTGTTGCCGTTGGCGATCGAGTATCCGTTTGGGCAAGAGAAGCAGCCGGAGATGCGGCTGGCGTTCGGCGAGCCGATCGAGGTCGGCGGTGAGGCGGCATCCGAAACGCGGACGGCGGCGGCGTGGAACGCGCTGCTCGAAGCCCGGCTGACCGAGACGATGGACCGATTGGCGGCGGCGACCATCGCGGGGGATGTCGGGGCGTTTACCCTGCTGAGCGACGGGAAACGGGGCGTGGGCGGGGTGTACGATCTTTGGCGTCGGCTCAAGGCGTGGGCGACGGGAAAAAAGTTCGAGGCGGGCCACGGGGCGAGGCGAGCCGACGGGGGCGAAGGGGCGTAGACTTGTTTTTGAGTTTTGCGGCGGGTCACGCCGCGACCGAGTTTCGACGGACGCGAAGGATGGATTGGATGCAGATTTGGGCGTGGGTGGTTTTGGCGTTGGCGGCGTTGCCGACCGCGATGATCGCAATGAACCTGCTGCAGTATCGCCCGGCCCGGCCGCTGGGGGAAGATGAACTCAAAAACGTCCGCCCGGTCAGCGTCCTGATCCCCGCGCGGGACGAGGCGGCGGGGATCGAGGCCGCGGTGCGGGCGACGCTGGCGGCGGGGGCCGGGATCGATTTTGAAATCGTGGTGCTCGATGACCACTCGACCGACGGCACGGCAGAGATCGTTCGGCAACTCGTCGACGATGACCCACGGATTCGGTTGGAGCTCGCGCCCGAACTCCCGACGGGGTGGAACGGCAAGCAGCACGCCTGCTGGGTACTCGCCCAACGGGCGAAGTACGAGACGCTGCTGTGGGTGGACGCCGACGTTCGCCTGACCCCGGGGAGCCTGGCCCGCATGGAGCGTTACCTGCGAGAGAATCCATCTGACGCGAAGTTGATCAGCGGGGTGCCGCGGCAGGTGACGGGGGGGTGGTTGGAGGTGCTGATCGTGCCGCAGATTATGTGGGTGTTGCTTGGGTATCTGCCGATGGTGCGGATGCGCCGGTCGGCGATGCCGGGGTTCGGGGCGGGGTGTGGGCAGTTGTTTGTGGCGGATCGGGAGGCGTATGTTGCGTGCGGCGGACACGAGGCGATCGCGGCGTCGATGCACGACGGGGTGGACCTGCCGCGGCGGTTTCGTCGGCATGGTTACATGACGGATTTATTTGATGCGACCGACGCGGCGACGTGCCGGATGTACACGACGACGGCCGACACGTGGCGGGGCTTTACGAAAAACGCGACGGCGGGGATGGGGTCGCGCAAAGCGATCGGGGTGTGGACGGTGTTGCTGTTGGGCGGGCAAGTGTTGCCGTGGGTCTGGCTGATCGGGTCGGCGTTTTCGGCGAACGGGATCGGGTGGATGGCGTGGGCGGCGGCGGGTTGCGCGGGGATGTCGAGTGTGGCGATCGCGCTGGCGTTTAAGCAGGGCGCGGCGGCGGCGGTGGTGCGGCCGATGGGGATCGTGGCTCTCGTCGCGGTGCAGTGGGCGGCGCAGGTGCAGGCGATCCGCGGCGTGCGGCCGACGTGGCGGGGACGGGTGACGGTCTGAAGTCGTGGGTCCCACCACGGCGATCTGCGATCGCCCGCTAAACCGGGGCCGCTGAGTGGGCTCAGGGGCTGAGGCGATCGAGGGTCCAGGTGCCGTCGGGCTGGGGGGTGTAGCGCAGGCGGTCGTGCAGGCGCGAGGGTTGGCCTTGCCAAAACTCGAAGGACGTGGGCCTGACGCGGTAGCCGCCCCAGGTCGGCGGGACGGGGATGGGGGTGTCGTCGGGGTATTCTTCGGTAAGCTGGAAGAACTTGAGCATGAGGTCTTCGCGGCCGTCGATGACGCTGGACTGATGCGAGGTCCACGCGCCGAGCTGCGATTCGCGTGGCCGGGTTTGGAAATAGGCAGCGGTTTCTTCGGGATCGACTTTCGTGACCGTGCCGGGGATGCGGACGCAGCGGGCGAGGGTGTCCCAGTAGAAGTTCATGCAAGCACGCGGGTTGTCGGCGAGCTCTTGACCTTTGGTGGAGTTGTAGTTGGTGTAGAACACGAGGCCGCGCAACGGTGCTTCGGCGTCATCGACGCCTTTGAGCAGGAGCGTGCGGGCGTTGGGCATCCCGTCGGCCGAGGCGGTAGCGAGGGTGAAGGCGTTGGGTTCGAGGATGCCGTGGTCCTGGGCGTCTTTGAACCAGGCGAGGAACTGGTCGAAGGGGTTGTCGAGCAGGTCTTCGGGGTCGATGGGTTCGGGGGTGTAGTTTTGCCGGAGGTCTTGGATGGCCATGATGGAGATATTTTAGTGACAACGCCGGGCCGGGAAAGCCGATAGGGAAAGTCGGTGGAGGACGAAGGAATTCCGTGGG
>CAYPCC010000085.1:9711-11982 GCA_964409095.1 uncultured Phycisphaera sp.
GGAATTCCGTGGGGATTCCGGGGGCAAGATTCCCGCATTTGCGGCGTGGGTCGTGTTATCCTGAGTGTGATGAATCTACGAGGGCGTCGGCCATGAAATTCAGCGCTGGGCAAGGTGGCGGCGAGTTGCGCCGCCGAATGGAAGAAAAAAAGGACGCCAAACGGCGGTCGCCGGGCGTGACCAAGCGGGCCGGCGGCAGCCGAGCGGGTAAGGTTGGGCTGGGGTTGTTTTTTTTGGTGTTCTTGGTGATGGGCTTGGGGTTTGCGGTTTTCTTTTTCGTGTTGCCGGGGCTGAAGCTGCTGGATGCGCAGGACTGGCCGGGCGTGTCGGCGACGGTGTTGTCCAGCGAGGTGGTAGAGAACTACAGCAGCGACGGATCGACGTACAAGATCGACATCCGCTTTGCCTACCACGTCAACGGCCAACGCTACACCAGCGACACCTACGACTTTTTCTCGTCCATGAGTTCATCCGGCTCAAAAAACAAAACGGCGATCGTCCGCCGCTACCCCGTGGGGCAAACCACCACCGCGTATGTGAACCCCAGCGACCCGACGGTCGCCGTGCTCAGCCGGGGCTGGAGCAACGCGATTTGGTTCGGCGCGTTGCCGTTGGTGTTTGCGCTGATCGGCGGGGGCGGGCTGATCGGGATGTTCTGGAGCGCTTCGCGGGGCGGGTGGCAAACCAAAAATGCGCAGCGGGCGGACCGCGTCGGGCCACGCAGCACCGACAATTGGCTTCCCGCGATCGCAAAAAAAGCCGGACGCGACGGCGGCGTGGGCGGCAAAATCCGCGGCGACGCCGACGCGGTCAGCCCGACCAAATCCCGGCTGGGCAACCTCATCTTCGTGCTGATCTTCATGCTCATCTGGGACAGCGTCACCTTCGCGGTCGTGTGGAACATCTTCAAAGACGGCATCGGAAACAACTGGGCCATCGGGCTGTTCATGATCCCGTTTGTGCTCGTCGGCCTGGGCTTGCTCGTGGCGATGGGGTACATGCTGCTGTCGCTGAGTAACCCGGTGGTGCGGATGCGGTTTGATCCGCGGGTGATGGCGCTTGGCTCGCCGCTGAAGGTGGACTGGAGCATCGACGGCCGGGCCGAGCGGTTCGAGCGATTGACCGTCACGGTCCAAGGCCTCGAACGCGCCAGCTACACCCGTGGCACGGACACCATCACCGACGAACACCTCTTCTTCGAGTACACGCTCTACGACGCCCAGGCGATGGACCCGCGTAACCCGTTGGCCCGCGAAGGCGAAGCCCAGCTGGACCTGCCCGCCGACGCGATGCACTCGATGGAGGCCCGGCACAACAAGATCGTCTGGCGGATCAAGGTCAAAGGCGAGATCCCCAAGTGGCCCGACGTCAACGATGAATACGAGTTTGCCGTCGTGCCGGCGGGCGTCCTCGACGGCGGGCCGAACCTGCGAGGGATGTTTTAACCATGGCCACGCTCACCGTCGAACTCAACGGCAACCAAACCCAATTCGTCCCCGGCGAACCCATCGACGGCCTGGCGGGCTGGGACTTCGGGACCGACGCGCCCAAGTGGGTCGAGGTCCGGCTGTACTGGCACACGCTGGGCAAGGGCGACGAAGACATCGTGATCGCCGACTCGATGAAGTTTGAAACCCCGCGGGCGGTAGACGCACAGGTGTTTCATTTTGTCGCGCCCGTCGGGCCGTTCAGCTACGAGGGCCGGCTGATCGAGATCGCCTGGGGCATCGAAGTCGTCGCCCACCGCACGAAGACCACCGCCCAGGTCGGCCTCACCCTCTCGGCGACGGGCGAGCCGGTGCGGCTCAGCGAATGATGGGTGAGTCTTCGACGACGCGGCCGGTGAAGCCGAGCGACAACCCGTTTCGCAGCGGGTGTGTGGATGGGCTGGCCTATGTCTCGCCGACCGGCGAAACATGGGAAACGATCGTGTCGCGGGTGAAGGCCGCCAACTTCCGCGGGGCGTTGGTCGGGCCGCATGGCCACGGCAAATCCACGCTGATGCACCAGCTCGCCCTCATCGATCCGCCTTCGGGGTTGACGCAGCATCCGGTGATCCAAGTGATGGCCGACGGGTCGAACGTGGATGAAGTGAAGCGGGCGTTGACGGCGGGTGACGGTCGATTGTTTATCGACGGCATCGACCTCTTGCCGTGGCGGCTGCGGCGGGGGGTGGCTCACCGGCGCGAAGTGATCGTCACGAGTCACCGCACGACGCGCTTACCGACGCTGGTGGATTGCGAGACGACGCCGGGGTCGCCGGGGGCGGGG
>CAYPCC010000086.1:0-11974 GCA_964409095.1 uncultured Phycisphaera sp.
TCTCGCGGATCTGGTTGATGAAGATGACGGTGGTCTTGGACCGGCTGATCGCCCCGGTGAGCTTCCGCAACGCCTGCGACATCAGCCGGGCCTGGAGACCGACGTGGCTATCGCCCATTTCGCCTTCGATTTCCGCCCGCGGGATCAGCGCGGCGACGGAGTCGACGACGATGAGGTCTACGGCGTTGGAGCGGACCAGTAATTCGCAGATTTCGAGGCCCTGTTCGCCGGTGTCGGGCTGGGACACGAGGAGCTCTTCGAGGTTGACCCCGAGGCGGCGGGCCCAGGAAGGGTCGAGGGCGTGCTCGGCGTCGATGAACGCGGCGACGCCGCCCTGTTTTTGGACCTCGGCGATGGTGTGAAGGGTGAGGGTGGTTTTGCCGGAGGATTCGGGGCCGTAGACTTCGACGACGCGGCCTCGGGGGATGCCGCGGCCGCCGAGGGCGAGGTCGAGGGAGATCGAGCCGGTGGAGATGCCCTCGGGGAGGTTGGCCGGGTCGTCGTCGAGGCGCATGATCGAGCCTTTGCCGAAGGAGCGTTCGATCTGGCTGACGGCCTGATCGAGGGCTTTTTCGCGGTTGGCGTCGGGTTCGCTGTGGCGGGAGGTTTTGGACTTGGCCATGTATTTGCTCTTTTTCGTGCTGGAGGCTGCTGCGGGGGTGCCGTTGAGGGCGGGGGCGGGTTTTTTCGAGAGGGTGGCGACCATGGTAGTGCTCCGGGGGCTGGCGTCAATGTTCGGGGTTTGACTGGATGGCTCTACTCTAAGGCTTGTTCGGATTGTGTCAAGGGGTCGGATGATTTTTTATCGTATTTTGTTCGGTTACATTTTGGGGGTGCCGACGGTAGCGATTAACGGGATGATTTGAGATGTGGGGAGCCCCTTACGTGGCGAGCGGCGGCGGCTCTGCCCCTGCACCCCGATGGCCAATGAACCTTGTTGGTTCAAGGATGGCCATGCTGACCGCTGGCGTTTAACTGCTGGCACTGGTGTAGTAGCGCAGCGCGAACCGCCAAAAACGCCGGGCGATCAAGAGCAGCCCAACGGCGATCGCCAAGGCAACGATGAGCGTGGGCCAGCCGGCTTGCCCGATGACGAACTGAGCGGGGACGGTGGTCATGAAGGCGACGGGGAGGACGAACGTGAAAAAGAGGCGGTAGGCGGGGGGATAGGCGGCGACGGGGTAGCGGCCCGCCTCAAGCAGAGCTTCCATGGCCATCGTGATGTTGTTCATTTTGACGAACCACACGGTCACGGTCGAGAAGATGTAGCCGATCGCGTAAAGGATGACGATGCCCAGGGTCATGGGCAAGGCAAAACGCAGCAGGTCCAGCAGGATTTGTCCCACAGCGATGCCGGTCCGGTCGGCCGTGAGCGCGTGGTCGGAAGTTTGATGAAGCTGGGTCACGGCGAACACCGCCAACGCGAGGCCGAGCAATACATTGGGTAGCCCCCAAATGCGGAGTTTTCGCGTCGACAACCAGAACTGGGTGTCGATGGGTTTGAGCAGGACAAAGTCGAGCGAACCTTCGCGGACCATCTCGCCGACCTGCTGGCGATTGGGGGCTAAGACGGTGGCCTGAAGCCCGTCAAGCACGGTGTAGGCCGCCACGACCAATAACGCCTGGGGCCATGTCCAACCGCCCAATTCATAGCCCGTGCGGAACAACGACCACAACACCAAGATGGCCCCGACCAACGCCCCGAGACTCTGTAACGCAGCCAACACAAAATTCGCGCGGTATTCCATTTCCGCGGCGATAGCGGTGGACCAGAAAAGTTTGAGGGTTTGAGCGTAGCGTCGCATCTTTCTATTTTCTAAAATTGGTTACGTGGTGATTTGGTAGTCTTTCTAGATTTAATTTGTTTCAATCAATCGCCAAGTTACTCAACCATCAAATCAATCCTCACGCGCCCATCGCCGAGTAATGCTTAAGCCCTTTTCGCCACAGCCAACGGTTCATGACCCATAGCACGACGATCCAACCCGCCAAGGTGGCGAAGCCACGAACAAGATCGACTTCGCCGCCCGCGAGTAGCGTCGCGGGTAGCCAAACCATGTAGGGGAATGGCGTCCACAACGCAAACTCCCGCATCGCGTCGGGCATCACCTGCAGCGGGATCACCAAGCCCGACAGAAACGTGTAAGGGATCATCAACAGCCCATCAATCGCCGAGGCTCGTTCCAGCCAAAACGCGAGGAAGGCGGTGGTGTACTGCATCAGAAAACGCAGGACAAACGCTGCCGCCACCGCAAAGCAAAACAGCGCGACGCGGCCCCATGTGGGCAACCACACCCCGGGGTCCGTGTCGCTGCCCCAGAGCGCTTGCGGTTGAATCAAAAAGCACAGCCCCACCAGCATCAACCCGAACGGCCAACGCGACAACTGCTCACCCAACAGTTCCGTGACGTAGCGCACAATCGGATCGATCGGGTGCAGCAAGATCGGCGACAGCTTGCCGCTGACCACGTGGTATTCAAACTCATAAATCACCCACACAATCGTGAGTTGCCGGACCGCAAACACGGCGATGAAATACCGGGCCGCGTCCACCGCGGTAAACCCGGGGAACCGCCCGCTATCGCCCGCCTCGACCCACACGCCCATCATGATCAGCGGCAGCGAAGTAGCAATGGCCCACAAGAAAATCTCCGCCCGGTATTGGCACATGTAGGCGTACCAGGTCGAAAGGTAGGTGCGGAGGGTGCGGGCGGTGTAGGCGGTCATGGTGCTTTTGTTTTACCGCAGATTTCGCAGATTGACGCCGATATGAATCCATGAATGAAGATCATCGAATGACCGTAATGATATAATTTTCGAAAAAGTAAATTTATACGTATCTGCGAAATCTGTGGCTAACTGCCTTTTGTTTTATGTTTGCCCGAATCAAATAGGCGGGCGATGACGTCTTCGATCGGCGGGTCGGCGATCGTGAGGTCCAGGACGTCCAACTCGCGCAGCAGCCGGGTGACGGTTTGGGTTAACGCTTCGCGTTGGACCAGCAAGCGGACGCGGCTGCCATCGTTGGACTCGATCTCGCCGTAGGATTTCAGCGCGGCGTTTTCGACCGGTGCGGTGAGGTCCAGCCGGACTTCGCGGAGTGGGGCGAAGCGTTGGACGACG
This sequence comes from uncultured Phycisphaera sp., assembly GCA_964409095.1. Classification (GTDB taxonomy): domain Bacteria; phylum Planctomycetota; class Phycisphaerae; order Phycisphaerales; family Phycisphaeraceae; genus Algisphaera. The sequence goes on from CAYPCC010000086.1 coordinate 3,124, forward strand.
CCTTCGAGCGTGCCGTCGTAGAGGATCATGCCTCGGTCGATCACCACGACGCGCTCGCACAGGGCGGTGATGTCGGCCATGTAGTGGCTGGTCAGCAGGATGCTCGCACCGTTTTGGGCGTTGTATTGCTTGAGAAAATCACGCACCGCGGTCTGGGCGTTGACGTCGAGGCCCAGCGTCGGCTCGTCGAGAAAGAGTACCTTGGGGTGGTGGAGCAGCGCGGCGATCAATTCGCATTTCATCCGCTGGCCCAGCGACAATTTCCGTACGGGCTGGGTGAGTTCCTGGTCGAGTTCAAGGAGCTTCGCAAATCGTGCGATCCGCTGCTTCACTTCTTCCGGGGGGATCGCGTAGACCGCGGCGTTGACGCGCAGCGAATCCATCGCGGGCAGGTCCCAGAGCAGTTGCTGCTTGTTGCCCATGACCAGGGTGATCTGGCGGAGGAAGTCGGCCTTGCGTTTGAACGGCTCGTGATCGAGTACGCGGACCCGCCCGGACGAGGGGTGGATGAGGCCGGTCAGCATCTTGATCGCGGTGGTTTTACCCGCCCCGTTGGGTCCGAGGAAGCCGACGACTTCGCCGGGCTGAATCTCAAAGGAGATGTCTTTCACCGCTTGAATTTCGCGGTGCTTGCGTTTGACAAAGTGTTTGACGGTGCCGACGAATCCCGGCTGCTTGTCGGCCACGCGGTAGGTCTTGCTGAGGTTTTCGACGTGGACGATCGGCATCGGCCGGATTCTACCTTGAGGCTTGGCGGCGAGTCAGCGTGAGGGCCAAAGCAGTTGTGCCAATTCGGGCCGATCGATAAACGGGTTGCGGTTGCCTTGGATTTCATGGATGCGGTTGTTGCGTTGGCGTTCGGCTTCGTCCACGGGGTCGCGTTCGTGCCAGCGAAGGAGGGTGGAGAGCTTGCCGTGGACCGGGGCTTTGTCGTTGGGGGCTTGGACGGCATCGACCAATTCGAGGTCGAGTCCCGCCTCGTAGCGCACATCCATGTAGAACATCATGCGGGCGACGTCGCCTTTGACCGAGTCGTCGGGTTCCCACGAATCGTCATCGTGTCGGCATCGGGTGGGGCCGTCGCCGTCGCGGTAGAGCCGGCCGCCCTCGTCGAAGGAGAGGTTGCCGCGTGCGCCGTTGACGCTGACGTCGGTAGCGCGGATGTGGTGGAGGTCGGTGCCGGGGCCGGGGCGGGTGCCGAAGTCGCCGCGTGACTTGGCCCAGATGTGTTCCCGGTTCCACTGGTCGGGGTCGCCGCCGTTTTTCTGGGCCGACCGGCTCCAGCCGGTGTAGAACAGGATGACGTAGCCCGGCCGATCGGGGTCTTGGTCGGTGTAGGACAAGGCTTCCCAAAGCTCACGGTAATTCAAGACGCGGTGTTCCTTGATCGCTTGATGCAGCTGCGCTCTGAGCACGACCGGATCGACCGGCAGCGTTTGGGGAACCGCGGGGGGCGTCGGGTCGGGCGTCGGCGGAGGCATCATCGTGACCGACGGACTCGGGAGTTGCGGCGGAAGGCTGGCTGGCCCATCATCCGCCGAGTGTTCGTCGTACCCCACGTCCGACGCCTGCGTCGACTCGGGCGGTTGCTGCGCTTCTGCGCTCATCGAGACGGGTGCTTGGGGCGAATCAGACGTCTGGACCCGGGCCTGATCTTCGGGGGTTGGCTGAAGACCAACAAGCGGCCCCGCCTCTTGGGGCTCATCCGTCACCGATCCAACCGCGGGCTCGGCGTCTTGAAGCAGAGCGGTTGCCCTACGGTCTTCGACATCAACCCCGTCCGACGGCTCTGGCGCTGGCGACTCGGCCATGCGGGGAGTCATCTCAGCGTCCACGGGCGATGTGGTTGAACCCGACATCAACCAAAGCATCAGCCCCACCGCGACGATCCCTAACCCCACCAAGGCGAGCGTCCACTTCAAAAATTCAGTCGTTGCCTGCGATGCCATGTGCCTCATCATATCGCCTCACGCCCGTTGCCACCGCGGCGAAAGCTACCCGCGAGGTATGATAGCTCCATGCGTAAACCCCTCGGATTTGGGCTGATGTTGCTTGTGGTCTGGGCATCGACCACCCTTGCCGTGGCGGCGCAGGACGCCCCGCCCGAGTCCCTGAATGCCAAGGTCCGCGCTGACCTCAAACAGATGAACGGGGTGGCTTTGGCCCAGGACATCTGGACCGCCGAGCTTTTTCACCTCGGCGGCACCGCGGTTCGGCTCAACCAAATCGTCATCGCGTTTTTGGTCATCCTTGTCGGCCTCTGGCTTGCCCGCCGGCTGTCTCTGCGGATCAGCCATCGGATGCGCAATCATCCGCGGATCGATCCCAACCTCGCCGCCGCCGCCGAGAAGATTATTTTCTTCGTGATCGCCGCGGTGGTGTTTTTCCTGGCGTTGCCCATCGCGGGGATCCCGGTCACGATCTTCACCGTGCTCGGCAGCGCGGTGGCCATCGGCATCGGCTTCGGGGCGCAGAACCTCTGCAACAACCTTATCTCCGGCCTCATCCTCATGATCGAACGGCCCATCCGCCTCGGCGATATCGTCCAAGTCGATGGCCACGAGGGACGCATCGACGACATCGGCAACCGCTGCACCCGGATCCGCCGTTTCGACGGCATCGACGTCCTCGTCCCCAACTCCGCCCTGCTGCAAAACCCCGTGGTCAACTGGACCCTTAAGGACACCGACATCCGCGGCAAGGTCGCCGTGGGCGTCGCCTACGGCTCGCCGGTGCGGCTGGTGCGCGACCTGATCGCCAAGGCGGCCAGCGAACACGACAGTATCCACCGCGAGCCTGCGCCGGAAGTGCTTTTCACCGACTTCGGCGACAACGCGCTGGCTTTCGAGGTGTTGTTCTGGACCAGCGTCGGGCGGCCGATCGACCTCAAGCGCATTCAGAGCGACCTGCGTTTTCAGCTCGAACACCTCTTCCGCGAAGCCGATATCACCGTCGCGTTCCCGCAGCGCGATGTCCATCTGGACATGGCCCAACCGCTGGAGGTCCGGTGGCATCGTGACGCGCCCGCCGAGCTCGCCGCCCCCGCCGACCCCGATTCGCTCCAAGGCGCTAACTCCGCCGATTGACTTTGCCCATGAAAAAAATCAAACCCGCCCGCATCCAAGTCGGCCGCAAGATCGGCCACGCCATCGACGCCACGGTCGGCACCGCCGTCGGCTCGGTCAGCCACGCGATCCACTCCACCCTCCGCCTCACGGGATTCACCCACCATCACGCTCACACAACCAAAGCCCCCCACCACCTGCCCGGGGCCGTGCCCGGCCTCGAAGGCTTTGCCGACCGCAACACCCCGCCGCCGCCCGGACAAATCATGGTCACGGTCCACGACTACAGCGTCGAGGCGCTGCGTGTCCACAACCCCGAAAGCGTCGAGGCCCTGTTCGCTACGCCCCGGCCCGACGATGTGGCGGTGCGCTGGATCAACATCGACGGCCTGCACCCCTGGGTCGTCAAACAGTTCGTTGAGCACCACGGCCTGCACACACTCGCCGCCGAGGACACGCTGCAAGTTCCCCAGCGACCCAAGGCCGAACGCTACGATGACCACCTCTTTGCCGTCGCCCGCATGATGCGGCTGCACGAAGACAAACTCTCGGCCAAGCAGGTCTCGTTTTTTCTCAAGCCCGGCCTACTCGTCACGTTTCAAGAAAACAACGGCGAAGAACACCACGGCGACGTCTGGGACCCCGTCCGTCAGCGGCTCACCGCGGAAGGCAGCCGTATCCGTCGCTCGGGGGCCGACTATTTGCTCTACGCCCTGCTCGACGCGGTCGTCGACCACTGCTTCCCGGTCCTCGAGCGCTTCGGCGACATCCTCGAAGAACTCGAACCCATCGTCATCGAAGACCCCAGCCCCAAACTCATCGCGCACATCTATTCGATCAAACGCGAGCTGGCGCTCCTGCGTCGCGTCCTTTGGCCGACACGAGAAACCGTCAACGTCCTGCTCGACGAAGCGACCCCCGACATCTCCGCCGAAACCAAGCTGTTTCTCCGCAACGTGCAGGAACACTGCGTCCAACTCGTCGAGATCATCGAGACCTTCCGCGATATGACTTCGAGCCTGACGGACCTGCACATGTCGGCCGTGAGTAACCGCATGAACGAGGTGATGAAGTTTCTCACCATCATGGGCACGATCTTCATCCCCATCACGTTCCTGGCCGGGATCTACGGCATGAACTTCGAGAAGATTCCCGAGCTGCAATACGAATATGGCTACCCTATTTTTTGGGGCGTCTGCGGCGTCATCACCCTCAGCTTGGTGGGCTGGTTCTACCGCAAGGGTTGGATCGGCGGACACCGGAATTGACCCGACTCATCCAATATGGCTCGGGCACTTCAGTGTCTGTACGACCTACTCAGGGCACCGCAACGAACTGCTTTGCCGCGGCAAAACCGCTGCGGGCCGCGCCCTCCATCGTCGCCGGCCAACCCGTGGCGCACCAATCGCCCGCCAGCACCAAGTTCTGAATCGCGCCCGATGCACACGGTCGTAATTCATCCACCCCCGGCACACACGCAAACGTCGCCCGGCGTTCCTTGATCACCCGGCCCTTGACCAACTCCGCATCGTTGCACCCCGGAACAAACCGCCGCAATTCGCGCATCGCCAAATCAAGAATCGCCGCGTTGGGTGTTTCGATTAAATCGTGCGCCGCGCTGACGACGCCGTGCAGGTGTTGCACGCCCCGGGCGTCGGTACCTTGGTCAAATACCCACTGGATCGGCGAGCCGGTCAGCACGACGTGCGGCACCGTCATCGTCGCCCCGCCGCCGGGGTTCCGCACCCACAGGTGCAAGCCCACGATCGGGCTGACCTCAAATTCGGCCAAGCGTTTTAGCCGGGGGTCGTCGTGTTTCATCGCGTCGTGCGCCACGCGGTCCAGCACCTCGAACGGCAACGCCGAGATGAAGGCGTCCGCCTCCAACCGTGTGCCGTCGTTGAGCGCCGCGGCGCGGACGCGCTGCGCGTCGGCGTCGTAGTCGAAGGACTTCACGCTGGCCGTGATGATCCGCCCCCCCGCCGCCTCGATCACGCGGGCCGCGGGGTCGTAAAGCTCGGCCAACGGCACGTTGCTCAAGCCCATTTCGTAATTCGTCTTGTTCGCCAAAAACCCTTCCTGAAAGACTTGCAGCCCGTACCCCGCCGCGACGCGGTCCAGCGTCTCGTTGCAAGCGCTCACCACCGTGACTTCCCAGAACCGCTCGATCGCCCGGGCGGGTTGACGCTGTTGCTTAAGCCAGTCCGCGAAGCTAATCGCGTTGAGCGCGTCGCGCTTGGCCCGCGACATCCATCGGATTGCCCTCATCGCCCGGCCGATCGCCCACTTATCGTCGACACTCAAGCCCTTGAACGTCGCAAACGCCCCGGCGAAATGCAGCGGGGCCGGCAGCCAACCCGCGCCGAGCTCGGCCCGCGTGCCGTCGCCGTGCACAAACGTGAAGTCGCGGTGCCACACCATCCGGTCCGCGACACCGAGGGTTTCGTATAGCTCCAGCAACGACGTGCAGCAGCGCATCAAGACGTGCTGGCAGTTATCGATCAACTCGCCGGTGTCGGGGTCTTCCAGGCTGGTCGCGCGGCCGCCGAGGCGCGGCCGCATCTCGACCAGCGTGACCGAGACGCCCTCCTCCGCCAAGCCCACCGCCGCGGCAATGCCCGCGACGCCGCCGCCCAAGACCACGACCGTTTGCGGAGGTTCGCTCACTTCCATGTCCGTTTCGTCACCGCGCCCGCGACCACGGCCAACTTGGTGTGCAGCGGCAGGCTGACCCGTTGCCGCAGCACGCGCTCGGGCCGATCCGCGATGCGATCGAGCAGCACGCGGTAGGTCCGCATAATCGCCCAACTCGTCGAGCGGCAGTCGGGCGTGAGGTGGCGTTCGAGAGTGGCCGACATCTCGTAGTAGCTGCGGGCGCGTTCGAGTTGGAATTGCATCATGCGGCGAAACGACTCGTCCGCGTGGCCGCGGCGGAGCTGCTCGGCCGTGACGCCGAAGCGTGAGAGGTCTTCGGCCGGCAGATACACCCGGCCGCGCTGCGCATCTTCGTGGAGGTCGCGCAGAATGTTCGTCAGTTGCAAAGCCACGCCGCGGCACTCCGCCAGCTTCGCCACCGCCGGGTCGCCGTCGTCGCCCCAGACTTTGACACAGGTCAGCCCGACGACCGACGCAACGCGGTAGCAGTAGGCGTAGAGATCGTCGAACGTCCGACACGCCACAGGCTGCAGGTCGCTGCGTTGCCCATCGAGCATGTCGTGCAAATAATCGGCGGGGATGGCGTACCGCGTGACCGTGTCGCGCAGCGCCGGCCAAAGCTCGCCCGTTGGGAGAGGCTTGGTTAGATCAATCGCGGCATCCGTGTCGGCCCGGAACTGTGCCAACCCGCTCGCGGCGTCGGACCCCTGGCCCGCCGCGTCGTCGTCGGCCAGATCGTCGGCCGCCCGCATCCAGGCGTACACCACGAAAATCGATCCCCGCTTGGGCTCGGGCGTGAGCCGCATCCCGCGGTAAAAATTCCCCGCCGCCCGCCGCGCTACCGCCCGGCTATGTTCATACGACGCCACAACTTCGGGGGGTAAGGGCTGACTCACGACGGCGTAGTGTAGGTCGGGTTAGCGCGGTTTGCGGCCCACACGATCCGCAACCTACCCATCACGCCCCGCCCCATACCCGACCCGCCACCACGCGCATGAGCAGGCCCGCCTTGGTCAACTTGCCCATCACCGGCCGCCGGGTCCAGGTGTCGTAGCGCTGCCGTTGGATCTTACGCAGCACCGCTTCGCCGCCGAGGGTGAACAGCTTGAGGTCGCTGCGGAACCGCCGATCAACCCGTGGCCAAAGGTCACGTCCCTCGGCAAACATCGGCCAGGTTTTCTGCACCACCGCGTGCAGCGTCGCCCGATACGCGGGCATCAGCTCACCCAACCCCGAGTCGCCTTGAGCTTTGACGATTCCGGGGGCACAAGATTGGCATCGCACCGCGTCGTCGAGGCGGGTCAGGCGGACCATGGCCTCGAGGTCCAGGCCGTGCACGGCGGCGATCTCGGCGGGGAGATACACGCGGTTGCGTTCGAGGATGTCCCGTCGGACATCCTGCCAGAAGTTGGTGAGTTGCAACGCGGTGCAGGTCGCGTCGGCGAGGTCGTCCGAGGTATCGGAGCGTTCGCCGTAGAGCCGCAGCACGAGTCGCCCAACGGGGTTGGCGCTGCGGTTGCAATAGTCCAGCAGCTGCGCCCAAGATTCGTACCGGTTAACCGTCTGGTCCTGCACAAACGCGTCGATCAGATCGGAGAACGGCTGCTCGGGCAGGTCGTGTTTCTCGATCGTCGGGGCGAGCGCGACAAACACCGGGTGCCGCGGCCGACCCGCAAAACAGTCGGCCAACTCTTGCCGCCACCAAGCCAGCAAGTCCAACGCTCGCTGCGGGTCTTCCGCGAGGCCCGGCGCATCGCCGAGGTCGTCCGCCCAGCGGCAGAAGGCGTAGACCGCGTGGACATCTTCGCGCAGGTCGCGGGGTAGGAGTCGGCTGGCGACGGAGAAATTTTCGCGGTTGGCGCGGGTGATGGCGCGGGTGTACGCCCGGGCCTCGGCAACGCTCAGCGGGTCGCAGCGGTCGGGGCCGAAGGTCTCGAGTTCGCGGAGGATGGGGCGGGGCATGGGCAACGGGGGCGTCGGGCCGCGCCGGAGAGGCATACGCCAACGCAGAACGCCATGTTATCGTTATCCGCCAGCTATGGATTGTACTCCAATAACATAAATTCGTGAAGGTTTGGTGATGGATTGGCCTAGGGAAGATGCCGATGACAGGAGACCGGCGGGAGGCGATCATGTAAACCGGTGGTTTGGTTTTCGCGCCTTGGCGAAACCTACGATCGGGCTCCACTATGAACACATTGAACCCCCCACTGCCGACGCCCCCGACCTCCGCCCCGACCGCGCCCGCCGTGGCGTGGCGTTTCTCGGTGCGTTGCCCGCAGGCGGACCAGGTCATGCTGGTCACCGAAGACGCTTCGGGGTTTAGCTCGTGGCGGCCGATGGCGGCGACGCGGGACCGTGTCGGGACTTGGCAATTGGACCTGCCCGAGGCGGGGATCGCCGGGCCGGTGCGGTACTACTCGGTCGAGGGCAGCGCGGTCTTGAACTGTGGGACCGCGGGTTTGAGCGCGACGCGGATCGCGGCGGGTAACACCGTGACGCAGCCGTTGGCGGCCTCGGCGTAATCCAGCTTGTTGTGCAACCTCTCACACGCGAGCCGTATCGATCTTTGATCGACGGCATAGAGGTCAATTATCCACCCATGAGCTGATCCATGCCCGGCAGCCCCGGAATGTTCAGCCCGCCGGTGATGGCCGCCATCTCGTCTTTGATCATCATTTGGGCTTTGGTCATCGCGGCGTTGGTCGCCGAGGCGATCAGTTCTTCGACCATGGCTTTGTCGGCCTCTGCCCCTTCGCCCACCAGCGCGGTGGTCATCGCCGGGTCGAGGTGGACTTTGACGACGCGGAGTTGGCCGTTGATGGTCACGCGCACCGCGCCCGCCCCGGCGTCGGCTTCGACGGCCTGGTGTTCGAGCTGGGCCTGCATGGCCTCGAACTTGGCTTTGAGTTCACCCGCGTTGCCCATGAGGCCCGCGAGCTGTTTGAGCGTTTTCATCTGGTCGAACATAGTGAAGGTCTTTGGGATCGTGGTTGGAATTGAGTCTCGAATAGACAGCTTAGGCTTCAGTTTCTTCCGGGGGAGGGGGCGAGGCCGGGGGCGTTTCGCGGCGGGTGCTGATCAGCGACGCATCGGGGAAAATTTCGAACACATCCCGCACCAACGGAAGA
>CAYPCC010000087.1:0-11630 GCA_964409095.1 uncultured Phycisphaera sp.
GGGGCCCAGCCCGGCGCGTTTGCAGGCTTCGACGCAGGCGTAGAGGTGGTCGAGCAGGCCGTGGACGCCGGCGTCGGAGGCGATGCCTAAGAGATGGACTTTGTCCCCAGAAGCTTTGGCGGCGTGGATGGCGGTGGTGATGGCGTGATTCTGGAAGAACGATTGGTCTTCGATGGCGACGGTGATGCGGACGGACTCTTGGTAGACGATGCGGCCGGCGCCGATGTTTTGGTGGCCGACTTCGGAGTTGCCCATGGTCCCGTCGGGCAGGCCGACTTCGCGGCCCGAGGTGTGGATGAGCGTGTGGGGGTAGCGTTCGAGCAGGGCGTCGCAGCGGGGCGTGTGGGCGAGCTTGATGGCGTTGAAGTCGTCGTGTTCGGGATTGGGGTTACGGCCCCAGCCGTCGCGGACAATCAAGACTACGGGTTTGACGGACATCGGGCGGCACTCCGTGAGGGGGTGTGAGGTAAGGCGGGGCGGTTGGCCGGGGCATCGAGATCGTGACGCTGGCGATGACGGTCACATCTCTTGGAACTTCCGGGGGCCGGGGCCGGGGTGGCCGGGGGGAGATTTTAGGCGATTTTGCTTAGCATGGTTTGGATGATGGATTTGGACGCACAGATCAGTTGCAGCGGGTGCGGGTACGATCTGATGGGCGGGGCGAAGGAAGGGCGCTGCCCCGAGTGTGGACAGGCGTTTGATATGGCCATCGGCAAGGGTGTGACCAAGCGGTCGGCCAAGATGGAGGCCCACCACCGCGGCGACCGGCTGGTGTATATGGTGAAGCTGTGGAGCTTGATTCTGCTGGCGGTGATCTGCGTGGGGCTGGGAGGGTTGGGGGCGTTAGTTGCGGTCGATCCCGCGCGGCCGATCGCGTTTGGGCTGCTGTTCGGCGGGTTGTTCGCGTTCGGGGCGGTGGCGACGTGGTTTACGGAAAGAAAGTGAACAGTTAACAGTACACAGTGAACAGGGGGCTTAACGCCTTAGACTCATTACTGTTTACGGTTTACTCATCACTGGCGGGCTTCGCCCGCCCGGTCCACGTCGCTTTGGGTTCGGTGCCAGCTCGAATGCGGGCGAGGTTGCCGCGGTGGCGGACGATGACCAGCGCCGCGAGGGCGGCGGTGAGCCCAGCGAACACCGCGATCTCGCCGGCGGAAAGTCCGAGGATCAGCCCCGCGACGATCGTGGTGACGGGCAGGCTCGCGGCGGCGATCACGCTGGCGAGGCCGACGTAGCCCGAGATTTTGCACACGGCAACCCAGATCACGAAGGCCAAGACGCCCGGAATCGTGACGACGGGAAAGAGGCCCAGCGTCGCGCCCAGGCCGGTGGCGACGCCTTTGCCGCCCTTGAATTTGAGGAACGGGCTGAAGACGTGGCCGAGCACGGCGGCGACGGCGATGAGGACCCATTGGCAAGCGATCCACGTCGGTGTGTAGATCATGGTGTCGTGAGGCGAATAAATGACCCCGTTGTCCCCGAGCAGCATCCCCGACGGAAGCAGGTGTTTCCAAGCCAACGCGAATCCCACCACCGGCACCAACCCCTTCCCCACATCCAGCAAAAAGCAAAAAATCCCCCACTTCTTTCCGACCTGCCGGCCGAGGTTGCTCGCCCCGGGGTTCCCGCTGCCGAGGGTGCGGATGTCCACGCCGTTGAGCTTGCCCAGGATCACCGCGAACGGGATCGAGCCGCAGACGAACGCCCCCGCTAGCCAGATTGCCCACACCTCAAGTGCCATAGATTCACCGGCCCGCATCCTACCGCAACCGCTCCCCGGTGGCCCTAGCCGTCGTATTCGTAGGTTATGCTTCAGCATAACACGACACCCCCTGCACCCCGCGTCATGCTGAAGCATGACCTACATCCATTCATCCATCGCCCTCAAAATCCCAGCCCACCGTTTACACGCCCCACGCCCCGTCGTACCATAAACTTATGCGTACTATCGCCCTCACCCTGCTGACGCTCGTCTTCACCGCCGCCCCTGCGGCGCTCGCGCAACCCGTCGCCGAGGCCAAGCCCGTCGCCGGCTGGCTGGCGTTCATGGTGATGATCGTCCTGTTGATCGTCATCGCCATCGGCAGCTTCATGAGCTCCCGCCGTGGCCACCAAGACTAACCCCCCCCGGCCCCCGGAATTTTTCCCCTTCGCGTCCGTGAGCTTTGTCCGCTGACGCCTGAATTTGGAATCCCGCCATGACCCAACGATCCCTTGCCGTGTTGGTCCTGCTCAACGTCGTGTTGCTCGCGGCGTTGTCGGTGACCGTGTTCAACCCTGCTCCCGCCGAGGCCCAGTTCGGCGCGGCCCGGCAATACACCATGATCGCTGGCGGCGTCACCGGCCGCAGCAACCAGGCCGCCATCTACGTGATCGACTTGTCCTCGTCCCGCGTCGCGCCGCTGTTCTACAACGGCAGCAGCAACAAGTTCGAGTTCTTCGCCGGCCGATCCGTCGGCAGCGACATGGAACGCATCGGAGCAAACCGCTAATCCCACCCCGGAATTCCCCCGGAATTCCCCCGGAAATACCCTCGGAAGTCCTCCTGGAAATTCCTCTCGAATCCATATCAGTCACGACCTCGGCCGTGTCTCTCAAATGCAAAACCCCGGACCTCGCGCCATGAACCGTATCCAAACCGCCTGCTACTGCCTGATCGCCTCGGCCGTCGTCCTTTCGGGGCTGCTGGTCGTTCAGCTTTCCCACCGTGTTGAACCCAATGAGGTGGAAGCCGCGTTGGTCATCGCCCGGGAAAACTTCACGCTGCTGACCGCCGAGGTCCGCAGCGGCGAAGAGGCGCTGTTCATCCTCGACAACACCACCGGCACCATGCTGGTGTATCGCCTCGAAATCTCCCGCGGTTCGCTGCAGCCCGCCGGTGGCATCCGCCTGTCGGAGATTTTTGATGCGGGCACGAACGACGATACCGACCAAGACGAAGATCGCCGTCGCCGTTAACGCCGTCCGGGCCCGAAGTGCGGATCCCAAAATCAAACGAAAAAACGCGGCTCACGGGCCGCGTTTTTTCGTGCGGGTCTAAGAAACCCGGATACTGGTCCAAGCGTGGCTTACCGCTTCGTCGCCATCGCGGGGCGGAGTTGTGCCATGGACTTGATCTTCACCCCGTCCCGCGTCAGTTCGCTGATTTTTGCATGGGGGTCCGCGTCCGCGGGGATTTCGTCGAGCAGGTCATCGAGCGGCGTGTCCGACACGATCTCGAAGCCCGCATCGCGGATCATCTGGTAGGTCCGGCGGCGCTCGGCCCCTTCGCCGTTGAGATACCCGTCGAGGAACAACGAATTGGCGGGGTACAGACACAACGCTTCGAGCGACCGCAGGTGAAACTCCCGGCCCGCCGCGGCCCGCACGTCCGCCCGGGGATTCGTGAAACGGAACATGCAGAGGATCCGCAGGCAATACGCGGGGCTAAGCTGCTGAGCGTCCGCGGGCGTGCCGGGCAACACATTGCCCTCGAACGGCAGCAGGAAGTTGACCGGGATCGACTCGGCCTTGACCGACGCGAGGGTCTTAGCGACTTCGATGATCTCGGCGGGCGTTTCGCCCATGCCGGCGATCATGCCCGAGCAGGTTTCGAGGCCCGCCCGTTTGGCGGAGAGCAGGGTGTTGAGCCGATCGTCGTAGGTGTGGGTGGTGCAGATCTTGCTGTAGGAATCGCGGGAGGTGTTGAGGTTGTGGTTGAGCCGATCGAGGCCGGCGAGCTTGAGCACCTGGGCCTTCTCGTCGTCGAGCAGGCCCGCCGAGACGCAGACCTCCAGCGACGGGAATTTTTCTTTCACCGCACGCACATACCCGGCGAGCTGCTGAGTGCGCTTTTCGGTCGGTCCCCGGCCCGAAAAGACCATGCAGTAGCGGTGGGCCCCCGCTTTGTACGCCCGCTCGGCTTCGCCTAGGACCTCGGCCTCGTTTTTAATCGGGTACGGCTCGATGTCGGCTTCACTGGTCTTGGCCTGCGTGCAGTAGGAGCAGTCCTCGGGGCAGCGGCCGTTCTGGGCGTTGTTGAGGATATGCACCTGCACCTGCTTACCGAAGTGGGCGTGACGCACGGCAAACGCGGCGTTCAAGAGCGGCATCAGCTCCAGCGACTCGTCGGTAAGCAGGCGCTGGCAGAGCTCGTCGGTGGGCTGGACGCCAGCCAGGGCGTCTTCAGCAAGGCGTTGGTAGAAAGCAAAATCCATGCAATACGATTCCCATGGTTGGGGTTTCGGGGCGGTCGAGATTGTAGCAGGCGGCGCAGACGGCCGATAACAAAGGAGAACCTCGGTGAGCCGGGGTATGATGTGACTCGATCATGAATCAGACACGACATTGAGAGACGCCCCTTATGCGTAGCGCTATAGCTTCTGCCCCTTCTTCTGTTCGCCCCCAGCGGCTGTGGCCGCGTGCGCTGGTCATGGTGGTCGCGCTGCTCGCCCTCGGCTCGACGCTGACGCTGCGGGCGCAAAACACGCCCTCTCTACCCAACACGCCGGTGCTGCCGACCGTGCCGTCGTTGCCGACCACTCCCGACGTCGTGCCCACCAACCCCGCGCCCGCCCCGGCCCCCGCGGCCCAGCCCGAGATGGTCGGCAACCTCGGCGACCTCTCGGTCCAACCCATCTACAAACTCAAACAGATGTTCCTCTTCGCCCCGGTGATCAACGGCATCATCGGCGGACTTTCGGTGCTGGGACTGATGTTTTTCCTCTGGTTCATGCTGACCATCAACGTCCGGGCCGCCGCGCCCCCCGCGTTCGTCAATGAAATCACCAACCTTGTCTTGGTCGGCCGCTACGACGCCGCGGCCGAGGCCTGCCGGCGGAGCAAAGGCGTCTTCATCGCCCCGATCATCCTCCGCTGCGTCGAGAACCACGGCAAGAGCCAGTCCATCATCATGAGCATGATCGACACCGAGGGCCGTCGCCTCTCCGATATCATCTGGAACCGCATCAGCTACCTCGCCGACATCTCCAACGTCGCGCCAATGCTCGGCCTGCTGGGCACAGTCATCGGGATGATCACCGCGTTCTTCGGCCTCGACAAAGAATCGGGTTCGATCGACTCGTCCGTGCTGTCCCAAGGCGTCGGCCAAGCGATGGCCACCACGATGTTCGGGCTGATGGTCGGCATCAGCGCGTTGGTCTTCTACTCCATCATCAAAAGCCGGGCCACCAAAACCCTCGCCGAGGCCGAGGCCGCCGTCCACACCATCGCCGACCGCATCCGCAACGCCGAAGACGCCGAGACCGACAACGAGCCCTCGAAGCTGTTGTGATTGAGCAGCCGCTAGCCGTTGGCCGCTAGCCGCGAGTAAAAAAACGAACCCCCTCCGCTAACGGCCAACGGCTAGCGACTAACGGCTCCCCCATGAGTTTTGCCACCCAATCCCGCGAACGATCCGCCCCGGTCTTGCCCCTGGCCGGCATGGTCGATGTGCTGTTCCTGCTGCTGATCTTCTTCATGACCGCCTCGGTGTTCCGCGACGCGGAGCTGAGCATGGACGTCAGCCTGCCGACCTCCGAAACCGCCAGCGCCGCGGTCGGCCCGGCCCAGCAGATCATCGTCACCGTCGATGCCAACAACAGCGTCTTCCTCGGCGAACGCCAAGTCCCCCTCGACAACCTCCGCGACATCCTGCTCGACCTCGTCGCGGTGGCCCCGAACGACTCGGTGGTCGTCCGGGCGGATCAAGCCAGCAACACCGGCGTCGCCGTCCGCGTCATGGACCTCGCCCAGCAAGCCGGCCTGACCCAGGTCAGCATCTCGACCATCCGACCCGCCGAAGAATAGAACCAGTGAACAGTAAGCAGTCAACAGTGAACAGTAAAAACATCATCAACGAACTAGAACGAATCGCCCCGCGTCTTTGCATCGCGTTGGCTCTCTTCTGTTCACTGTTCACCGTTAACTGTTCACTCGCGCAAGCGTCCGCTTCCCAGCAAGAGTTCCTTTTCGCCTACAAACTCATGCAGCGTGGCGACACCGCCGAGGCGGGCGCCGCGTTCGATGCGTTTCTCGAAAAATTTCCGCAAGACGCCCAGCGCGGCGATGCGCTGTATTTCCGTGCTGCGCTCTACCGTCAGGCCGGTGCGTTGCGGGCCGCGTCCGAGTTGCTTGCCGGCGCGACGGGGAACAACGCCCCCAAGCGTGTCCCCGCGTTTGCCGTGCAGCTTTTGCGGGGCCAAGTCTTCACCGACCTCGGGCAATACGACGACGCCCTCGCGTCGCTGGAGCAGGTGGACCTCGATCGTTTGCCCGACAACGCCTTGGCCTCCGTGATGTTGCTGCGGGCTTTGGCGTACCGCGGGGCGGGTAACTTCGAGGCCTCGGCCAACGCCGCCGCCGCCGCCGCCAAACTTTCGTCCCCGGTCAAAGCCCGGGCGATGCTCGAACTCGCCCGCGCCCAAGCCCTCGGCGGCGACACGCCCGCCGCGCTCGCGTCGCTTTCCGATGCGTTGGCGTTCGACGACGCAGCGGTGAACCCCGAAGCGGCCCGCTACGCCGGCGACCTGTCGTTTGCGCAGGGCGAACTGGATCGTGCGGGTGAGTTTTACTCCCTCGTGATCGAGCGTTACCAAACCTCGGCCGAGTTCCCCGCCGCCGTCACCGGCCGGATGTGGGCCGACCTCCAAGCCGGCCGCAACGTCGCCGTCGTCAACGCCTTCAAACAGTTCGCCGAGTCGCTGCCCGCCGCCAACCGCGCCGAGGCGACGTATCTCGTGGCCTCGGCGTACCAATCGATCGACCAGCACGCCCTCGCCGCCCAGCTGCTCGCCGAGTACGTCGCGGCCGGCGACAATCAGCCGCTCTCGGCCCTGGCCCTCTATAAACTCGCGGTCAGCCAATTCGAGCTCGCCCGCTACACCGACATGGCCGCGACGGTCGCCCGCCTCGAAATAAACTTCCCCGAATCGCCCCAGCAGATCGATGCCTCGTTCCTCCTCGCCTCCGCCGACGCCAAGCAAGGCAACGCCGCCGCGGGGCTCAGCCGACTCAACACGTTCATCGACGCCGGGGCCGACAACCCGTATTACATCCAAGCGCTACTTCGCCGTGCGGCGCTCTACGAACAAAGCGATGAACTCGACGCCGCCGCGGCCGACCTCAAGCGATACCTGGATGAGCAAGGCAACGTCGAATCGCCGACCGTGACCCTGCGCTACATCGACATCACCCACCGCTTGGGCCGCTACGACGAAGCGATCGCCGCCAGCGGTGCGCTGATTGAAACCGCGAAAGCAATGCAGCCCGCGGTCATCCAAGAAGCCCTCTATCGCCTCGGCGAAGCCCAAACCCGCGCGACCCGGTACCGCGAAGCGCTGGCGACGTTCGACCGGCTTCAGGCCGACCACCCGATCAACCCCTACCGCCAAGCAGTTGATCTGCGACGCGGCCTGCTCTTGCAACAACTCGGCCGGTCGGATGAGTCCATGGCCGTGCTGCTCGAATCCGCGAACGACACCCGCCTGCCCACGCCCCAGCGCGTCGCGGCGCTGCGCATCATCGCGGCCTACTTGCGTGACAACGATCGCCCGGACGACGCAGCCGTCACCCTACGCCGCATCGAACAACTCGCCGGCCCCGAAGCCTTGGCCGACGCCGAGCTGCTTTGGCTGGGCAACTACGAGGTGCAGCGGCGCGAGCCCGCCGCGGCGCTCAAGACGCTGGCGGTGTTCGATGGTGAATCCCGTAAGCTCACCGGCGTCGCGGAATCCGAAGCCCTCTTCACCCGCGGCCGGGCGCACTTCATGCTCAACGACTTGGAAAACGCCCACCGCTCGTTCTTCGGCGTCGTCGCGCTGGGCCGAGGCTTCGACCTCGACGCCCGCCTCTTCCTCGCCCGCACCGAAGCGAAGCAGGGCAACCTCGACGCGGCGCTCATCGAACTGTCGGACCTGACCCGCGCCGACGACGGCCGCATCGTCGCCGAGTCGCTCTACGAAACCGGCAAAGTCCAACGCCAGCGGGCCGACCTCCTGCGTCGCCGCGGCGACGACAGCGGCGCCCGCGATGCGCTGCTCGCCGCCCGCGCTTCGATCAAGCGGATGGTCGTGCTGTACCTCACCGTCGCAGCGCTGCAGCCGTTGCCGCAGCAGGGCTTGATCGAGCTCGCCGAGATCGCCAACGAACTCGGCGAAACCGACGCGATGGTGAAAGAACTCAACGAGTTGTCCCGCGCGTTCCCCGATTCGCCCTACGCCGAGTACGGCCGGGTGCTGCTCGACCAGACCCAGCGGCAACGCCCCGATGATGCGCTGGCTCGGCTCAACCGCATGGACTCGGCCGCGCTGGACGCGACGCTGGGCCGGTGGGTCGGCGAGAAGAAATCCGAACTGGAGGCGATGCGCTGATGCCGCCGCGCAAGTACCGCAAGCCGAGATTCAGGAGCTTTCGCCCGGGCCATGCGGCGCGGGCGCCGGGCCTGATGCTCATGGTCGGGCTGGTGGTCAGCGTTGGCGCGCACGTCGGGCTGGGCTATGTGATGCAGGATCGGACGCTGGGTAAGTTCGACCCCAGCCTGCTCGCCGACGACGACATGCCGGTGCGGGTCAAGCGGGCCAAGTTCGATCAGATCACCGGGCAAAACAACGACGTCGGTACGGGCACGCAGGACGAGGCCGAGTCCGCCGAGTCGCTCGCCCAGACGCTGATGCGGGACGTCGAGACCGCCACCTCCGAAGTGTTCGACCCCGAAGTGGATTTGCGCGAAGTCCCCGAGCCGGTGTTCCGGCCCACCGAGACGGCCGCGCCCACCGCGTCCGACATGATCGACCTCGAGGCGCTCTTGGGCAACATGGTCATGGAACCCGAAGAGATCGCTTTCGATGACGCCTCGGCGTTCGATGCGCAACGCAGCGTCGGCGCGGGCAGCGCGACATTGTCGGGCGACTTGCTCGCGCAGCTCAGCGCCGCCGACGGCGGCCTGCCGGCCATGGGCGCGGGGGTTGGCGATGGACTCGGCGGCACGGGCTTAGCGATCGGACGCAACGGCGCGGGCGGCGGCCCCGGCGTCGGGCCGGGGGCGGGCGGAGCGGCCAGCCCCAGCGGAGTTTCCGGAACTTCCGGGGGCGGGGGTGAGGGGTTGGGGTTGGACTTCATGGACTTCGGGGCGATTGATCCCGAGGACTTCGAGCCGCCCGAGCGCCTCGACGACGACTTCGACTACAGCATCACCCGCCTCGACAATCCGCGCGACGAAGGTTACTTCCGCGTCGAGATCACCGGCAAGCGTTCCTTGCGCAAGCTCGCCACCATGCCCAAAGATGTCGTGTTCATGGTCGATACCTCACGCAGCATCCCGCAGAACACCATCGAGCAGATCACCGAGGGCATCAAGCAATCGATCCGCACGATGAATGATGATGACCGATTCAACCTTGTGTTTTTCAGTGACCAGGTCCGCACGTTTGCGGGCGACCCGGTGCCGACGACGCGAGAGAATCTGGAGATGGCCGACCGCTGGATGCGTAACGTCCGGGCGCGGGGGCAGACGGACGTGAACTTAGCGCTAAGGCAGCTGCTCAAGCGTGACATCGAGCCGGGCCGGGTGTACGAGTTGATCCTCATCAGCGACGGCAAGCCGACGCTCGGCGTGCTCGACACCCGCGAACTCATCAACCTCATCACCCGCGAAAACGACCTGGCGGCCAGCATCTACTGCGTCGGCATCGGCCGGGACCAGGACAATCGACTGCTGGATTTCTTGGCGTATCGCAACAAGGGGGTTTCGGTCAGCGCCGCCAATCGCAGCGATGTGACGCTGGAGATCGTGGAGTTGATGAGCCGGCTGCGCTACCCGATCATCACCGATGTGCAGGTGCGTTTTGCCGGGCAAGGCATGGACCAGATCTATCCGCTCACGCTGCCCAACGTCCACCAGGGCGAGCGCTTCGAGGTCTTCGGCCGATTCGATCAGCCCGGCCCGTTCACCGTCCAGGTCACCGGCCGCAGCGCCGGCAAACCCGTCGACCTGACCTTCCGCGCCGACCTCAACCAAGCCCCCGCCGGCGACAACGAGGTCGCCCGCGGCTGGGCGTTCTGGAAACTCCACCACCTCTACAGCGAAATCATCCGCGTAGGCGAACGCCCCGAATTGCTGCAAGCGATCCGCGAACTGCGGCGGGAGTACCAGTTGGAAACGCTGTACTGATGCGCGTGCTGATTCAGCGAGTCACCCGGGGGGCGGTCGCGGTCGGCGGCGAGACCATCGGCGAGGTGGGACGGGGGGTTGTGCTGCTGGTTGGTATCGGTGAAGGGGACGACGAGGCAACGGTCACGAAGATGGCGGAGAAGGTGGTACACCTGCGGTTGTTTAACAACGACGCGGGGAAGTTTGACCGGTCGTTGTTGGACGTGGGGGGCGGGGCGCTGGTGGTATCGCAGTTCACGTTGTACGGCGATGCGCGGAAAGGGCGGCGGCCGAGTTTTTTGGCGGCGGCGCGGCCGGACTTGGCCGAGCGGTTGTGTGATTGGTTTGCGGCGAAGCTCGGTGAACTCGGCGTGGGTTCGGTGGCGACGGGGCGGTTCGGGGCGGACATGGCGGTGGAGATTCACAACGACGGGCCGGTGACGTTGTGGGTGGATAGCGCGGAATCCTAAAGCCGAGGGATGGCTATCCCTCGGCTTTGTGGGGCTTAGCGTTATGGAGCGGGTTCGAGGTCGCTGTCGAAGGCGTGGAAGAAGCGGGAGGGGTTGGGTTTGAGGTAGCTGCCGTTGAAGGAGACGGCGACGAACTTGGCTTTGCCGGTGATCTGTTTGAGGTGGACGGGGCCGAAGAATCGGCCGTCGGCCGAGTTGTCGCGGTTGTCGCCGATCATGAGGTATTGGTCTTCGCCGAGCGTGACCGGGCCGAACTCCACGGCGGGGCGTTGGACGGGGAAGGGGCGGGGGTTGCCGGCCTGGTCAGTCACGGTGGAGTTGCGCATGTATTGGATGCGTCGGGTGTCGCCGAGGATCGTTTCGGTGAGTTCGAAGCCGTTGTGGTCGGCGTAGGTGGCTTCTTCGCCGTTGATGATGAGTTTGCTGAAATCGAACGGCCGGCCGCTGAATTTTTGGGTGGTGCGGCGCATCTCGACGGTGTCGCCGGGGACGGCGACGATGCGTTTGACCATGCGGATACCCGCGTCGTCGCGCTCGTCGGCGTAGGCGGCGGCCTGGGCTTCGGAGAGGCCGTTGAGCAGCGCGGTGGTGTGGTGGTGTTCCCACATCGAGGGTTTCCAAAACGTGACGATGTCGCTGCGCTGGGGCTTGGCGTAGTAGAAGCCCGGCAAGAAGTCGGCGGGGTTGTCGAAGCTGAGGTTGATGAAGGGGACCGTGACGACCGGGCCGTTGAACGGCAGGTTGAAGGCGTAAGACAGTTTGTTGACCACAATACGGTCGCCCACGGCAACGGTGGGGATCATCGAACCCGTCGGCACGTCGTTCCAATCAATCAGCGACGAGCGCAGCGTGGTGACGATGATGATGACGGTGAGCAGCGGGCGGATCCAGCCGCGCCACAGGCCTTGGGGCGGGTCTTTCTTCTTGCCGCTTTGGGTTTCCGCTTCGGGGGCGGGCGACGGGGACGGCGTGGGCTCGTCGGGGTCGGTGAAGGCGGATTCGGATGGGGGTGGATTGTCGGTCATGGTCGA
>CAYPCC010000088.1:0-11615 GCA_964409095.1 uncultured Phycisphaera sp.
GCATCGACGATCATCTTCAGCGGGTCCGAAGCGTTGTCGTTGATCGGCGTCACATTGGCGCGTGAGCCGGGGTCGAGTTGATCGGTCAGCTCAAAGTGGCGCAGCACCTGCCAGCCGCGTTTGCGCAGCTCCGGGTCGCCGGAGTTCAGCAGCTTAAAGAGTGCGTGGTTGGCCGAGTCCAGCGGCAGCCCGGCGGTGAGGGTCAACGGGTTGGAGGCCGGGGCGTTGGCGTCGGCCGTCTCGCTCGACGCGGGCGTGCCGAAGACCAGGTGCCGCAGGCCTTGGGCCATCGGCCCGACGACCGGGGCGGGGGCGTCGGCGCGGGTCATCAGGTCCAGCGTCCGCTTCACGACGTCTGGGCTGTTTGAGCCGAGCAACTGACGGTTGAGCCACCCCCCCACCACCGCCGGGCGCTGCCCGGCCATCTGCATGGCCGTGCCCACCGCCGCGTCGAAACGCGGCCCCGGCAGATCAAAACTCACGCCGCCGATCACCGCCGCGTCGCTCTCGGGCGTGTCGGGGATCGCCCGCAGCAGCTGCTCGATCACCAGGCCCGCATCGGGGCCTTGCTCGTCGGCCAACATCGTGTTGGTCACGCGGATCGCGCCGGCCACGCCCTCGCCCCCCGCCCCCCCGCCGCCGCGGGGGTTGCTGTCGGCCAGTTGCACGCCGAGCTCGGCCTGCAGCGCAGCCAGCTGGATCGCCGGGTCGCCGGTTTGCCGGGCTGCGTCGGCCAGCAGCTGCGCGGCGGCGGGCGTGGCGGGCTCGAGTTGGGCCAACGCGAAGACCATGCGGTTGCGAGCCAACACGTCGGGACTCGCCAGCACCGCCGCGATCAGCCGGGCGGCCGGGTCATTGGGCGCAGCCCGGCCGGGCAGGTCCGATTGGGACAACGCGGCGGCCAGCAAACGCTGGTTCCAAGGATGCTTATCCCGAGCCAGCACCGCCAGCCGGTTGATCGCCGATACTTCCTCGGCCGTGAAGATTCCGTCGCCCGTCCCGCCGCGAGCCCCGCGGCCGCTGGCCAAATCCTCCAGCAATGCCCACTGATCAAACCCCATCGACCACGGCCCCGCCTCGTGGCCCCGCATCGTCCAATCCGACCCCAGCGCGTTGATCTCAAACACCGCGATCACGGTCTCGGGCAAGTCCTGCTCAAACCGCTCGGGCAGCGACCGCACCCGTTGTTGCAATGCGCGGAACGTCGTGGCGAGTTCGCGGTAGTCCGCCTCGGCCTGGCGCTTGCGGAAGGTGAACTCGCGGGAGCTTTCGTTGGCGTTGCGCGTCAGCCGGTCGGGCCGCTCGGGCTCGAGGGCGTCGAGTTGATCGCGGTCGAGCAGCAGCACATAGGGTTCGGTGGCGCTGCCGGTTTTGACGGTGCCGTTGGGGATGCCACGGGTAATTTCCCACCCCACGCGGGCTTGGCCGTCGGCACCGGGTGAGATGAACAACTCGCGGGCCAGCCGCGGCGCTTCGGCCGGGACCTCGGGCAAACCCATCGGCATCGGCGGCACTTCCCGACGCGGGTCACGGCCATCCGCCTGCTCGCCCCGCGACAGCAGGGCCGTGAGGTTCAGGAGGTCTTCATCGCTGGGGCCGACCGTCTGCACCTCTGCCCGGCCGCGGCCTCGGGCGTCGGTCTCGTGGTCGGGCAATACCCAAAAGAGAAACCGCCCGCCGGCGAAGTCAAACCCCGGCTCGGCCAAAACGACCGCACCTTCGTCCTTGGCCGCCGGGGTAATCTGCATCGGCAGCTGAACCAAGCGTCGGCCGGGCGTCGGGGCCACGTCCCACACCGGGCCGTTCACCGTGTCATTCAGAACGTCGGCGTTCAGCAACAAGTCCATCCGAACATGGGCCGTAGGCCGGTTGTCCTGGGCGACGGCGGGCGTCGCGTCCATGGCCCCACCCGCGAGCAGCCCCCCGATAGCCACGACCCAGGCCGTCCAGTGTGGTTGGTTTTGCCGAACATGTTCCGCTCTGATCGTCATGGTGCTCACTCCGGGCCGTGGATTAGATGGCTGCGTGAAAAATAGAACCCTGCCGCGATCCCCCCCCGGAACGCTGGCCCGCGGGACGTCTCGGGTCATGCCTCGGGGGAACCGTCGTCCCATCATACCCCCGGCCGGCTACATTTCGGCCGCGATGCCGTTGAGGTTTGCCCCGAGTCGTGCAGCGTATTGAGGCAAGCCGTTCATTACTGCCTAGACGCTAAGCAAACCGAGCGCGGCCAAAAAAGGAAATATCGAATCGCTCATCTCACCACTCTATCGGGGATTCGGCTTAAAAATCATTTAAAAACAAGGCGATTCACCGCCGGCCGCGGAGGCGTGTGCGACGAAACGCATTTTTTTTCGTCCCGTCTTTTTTGACTGGCACCGATGTTGCCAGAGTCAAGGCATCACCCGCGAACGAACACTCGATCGCTTGGACCGGGCTTTGACGGCAAAGCTGAATGAGATCGCGGGTTACAACTGAAGCAGGCCACCCCCGCGGCGTTCGTGGGGGGCGATAAGCGGGTACCTTTGCGGGTACCCGCTTTTTTTATCGACCGACCCGTTCTGCGCACCGTCACGAACCTCGAACCTCAACGATCGGCCGTCGTCGCGTGCGCCCCGCCCGCCCGAACCTCGGCCACGACCACCGCCACCCTGTCGAGAGATTCCATTCCCATCGATGGCCATCTTCCACTGCTCGCCCCCCCTTCTCGCTGGAGCCCAGCGGCCACCCGGCCACCGCTCCACCTCATTTTTTTTACAAACAACCCTCCGGCATCGTCCCTCATTCCGATGAAAATCGCCACCGCCCCGCGATCATGGTTCACCTAAAGACCGATAATCAGGGCGACCATGGTTCATTTTCCTCATTTTTTCAACTCAACGCCCAGCAAACGGGCCATATTTGGGCGTTATTCAAAATCAACGCCTAAGACTTGGGCATAAAAAATAAAAAACGATTGCATTGCGTGCAGTCGGTGGTTATAATGCCGCTCAACTAATGGTATCGGCCGTCCCGCGCTGTCTGCGGGTTGGACCGACGGATCTCGTCCGCTTTTCAGGACACCACCAGACAGGAGCGAAATAATGTCAATATTGAGAGGTCGATGGGTATTGCTGCTGGCCGTACTGGCGGGCGGATTGTGTATGGCGGATGCGTCTTGGGCGCAGGACGCCGAGGAAGTCGTAGAAGCCGTCGCGGATGCGGTGGATGGTGCGGCCGACGAGGCCTACGCCTTCGACTGGGAGACTGCTGAAGTCTCCGAAGAAATGTTCACCGTCAACAACCTCTGGATCATGATCTCGGGTTGCCTGGTGTTCATTATGCACTTGGGTTTCGCTTGCGTCGAAACCGGGCTTACCCGGGCCAAGAACACGGTCAACATCCTGTTCAAGAACGTCATGATCGTGATGATCGGCATCGTCATGTACGGCGTTTGCGGCTGGATGATCATGTACCCCAGTGACTTTAACGGCATCTTCAGCTTCGGCATGGGTATTCAGGCCGGTGGCGAGTTCTACGACGGCGATATCAGTGGCGGCTACAGCTATAAAGGTCTGACGCCCGCCTACAACACGGGCTACACCGTCTGGACCGACTTCTTCTTCCAAGCCATGTTTGCGGCGACCTGCTGCACCATCGTTTCGGGTGCGGTCGCCGGCCGGGTAAAACTCCTGCCCTTCCTGATTTTCTGCACCATCTTTGTCCCCTTCGGCTACTGCGTGGTCGGTTCCTGGGAATGGGGCGGCGGCTGGTTGAATGGTCCCACTAACGACGAAGACATTGCGGGTCCTTTCGGCCTGCCTGAATTCGCGGACTTCGCCGGCTCGACGCTGGTCCACGCGGTCGGTGGTGCGGGCGCACTCGCCGGTGCCCTCCTGCTCGGCCCTCGTCTCGGTAAGTACGCCGCCGACGGCACGGTTCAACCGATCCCCGGCCACTCGATGCCCCTCGCGGCCATCGGCGTGTTCCTGCTGTGGTTCGGCTGGTTCGGCTTCAACGGCGGTTCGGAATTGTCCGCGTTCGCCCCCGGCGTCTCCTACGTCTTGGTCACCACCGCTTTCGCCGCTTGCGGCGGCGGTATCGCGGCGGCCATCACCTCGTGGGTTGTCGGCGGCAAGCCCGACCTGTCCATGACGCTCAACGGCATCCTCGCGGGTCTCGTCGGCATCACCGCCGGCCCCGACGTGCCTTCGTGGGTTGGCGCTCTCTTGATCTGCGGTGCTATCCCCGGCGTCCTCGTCTACTTCTCCGTGCTGTTCTTCGACAAGATCAAGATCGACGACCCCGTCGGTGCGATCTCGGTCCACGGCGTCTGCGGGATCTACGGCACCTTGGCCGTCGGTTTCTCGGGTGGTATCGATGTGCCGCAGATCACCATTCAAGCCATCGGTGCTGGTTTCGGTGTGGCTTACGCCTTCGTCGTCGCCCTGATCCTCTTCGGTGTCCTCAAAGTCACCCTCGGCATCCGCGTCAGCGAAGAAGAGGAAATCGAAGGCCTCGACCTCGGCGAACACGATATGTCGGCCTACCCCGACTTCCAGCAAACCTACATCAAGAGCTACCACGCCCGGGAGATCTAAATCCCCCCGGAACTGGATTCCGACTTCGGCCCCAATTCCCGGGGTGGGTCGGGTGGTTCAAAGACGCCACCCGACCCGGGCCTAACGGAACGCCCTTGAAAACCTGCTGGTCGTGAACACGACCGAAACCTCGACTCGAAACCGTAGCATTTAACGAACGAACTAAACCCCACGGCCGGCCCCCTCGGCCCGCCCGCACCGAAAGAAACAGGAGAACTCGTCATGCACATGATTGAGGCCATCGTCAAGCCGTCGTCGATCGACGGTGTCAAATCAAAACTCGCCCAAGTCGGCGTCCTGGGCATGACCGCCCTGGAATGCAAAGGCTTCGGCAAGCAAAAAGGCCACACCGAACGCTACCGCGGCGGTCGGATGGACGTGGGCTTTGTGCCCAAGGTCACGCTCAAGGTTGCCGTCAAAAGCGAAGACCTCGACAAGGCCCTCGAAGCCATCACCAGCGCCGCCCGCACGGGCAACGTCGGCGACGGCAAGGTGTTCGTCACCGAACTGACCAAAGTCATCCGCATCCGCACCGGCGAATCGGACAACGACGCGCTCTGATTCATCGAGCGTGTCCCCCGAAGTTCGGGGAGAAAAACCATTAGCCGGCCCGCCGAACCTACCTCCACGGCGTGCCGGTTTTTTCATGCGCCGGCTTCCTCTGGGCCGAAATAAGGCTGTAAACTAAGCTTACCACCCCCGAAAGCTACCCTTTTTGAAACACAAGCTCCGCCGACATCTGATGACTGCGGTGCGGGTGTTACTAATCGCCGCGGGGGTGGGGTATATCGTGTGGACGGTCGAGTGGGCGGACAACCCCGAGACCGGGACCCAGGGCATGATCACGCTGCTCAAGTCGGCCGAGCTGGGCTGGCTGCTGGGCGGGTTGCTGCTCACGGCTGTGGTGTTTCCGCTGCAGACGCTACGGTGGTGGATGCTGCTACGTTGCCGGGGGATGCGGGTCTCGACGCGCAGCGTGTTCAAGCTGGTGATGGTCGGGCTGTTCTTTAACTTCTGCGTCCCGATCGGGACCAACGGCGGGGACGTGGTCAAAGCCTACGGCGCAGCCCGCGGGATCAAGACGCCCGGGTCGACGACCAAGGCGATCATCAGCGTGCTAATGGACCGGGTGGCGGGGCTATTGGGCTTGGTTTTGTTGGCGGCGGTGGCGGGGCCGTTGGTGTGGGACGATCCGGTGGGGCGAAAGATCACGATATTTTCGTGGGCGGCGCTGGTCATGGTGGTGGTGGGGGTGGGGGTTTACCTTTGGCCGGTGACGCGGAAATGGCTGGGCGTGACGCTGCTCACGCGGTTTGCGGTGTTACAGAAAATCGACGAAGCGGTCAGCGGGTATCGGCACCACGGCCAAGTGGTCGTGGGCTCGGTATTGATCAGTCTGCCGGTGCATGTGGCGATCGCGGTCGCCACGGCGATGGCGGGCTACGCGATCGGGGTGCCCACGCCGTTGCTGACGCTGCTCGCGGTGCTGCCGATCGTGTTCATCGTGGGCTCGCTGCCGCTGACGTTTATGGGCTTGGGCCTGATGGAGCCGACGCTGTTTGGGCTACTCAAAGCCCAGGGCGACGTGACGTTTAACCAAGTGGCCGCGATGATCATGGCCTACCGCGGGTTCATGCTCGTCTACGCCACGTTCGGCGGTCTGTTCGTGCTGGTCAAGGGCGTCCACCTCAATGAACGCCCTGCGGCTAAACCCGCTGACGCCGCGGCATGAGGCCCAAGAAGACGAATCACCCACCCCACTACAATGCCGCGGTGTCTGACGCCGCCGCTATTTCTCCAACCGCCCCGCCGTCGCCCTCGCATGGCCGGAGGTTGATCCGCGTGACTTGCGTGGTGTATGGGTTGGTGCTGACGGCGGCGACGCACTGGCCGAACTTGAAGCAGGAAGATTTGCCGGACCTGCGTTGGCTGCCGTTCGACAAGACGATGCACTTGTTGACGTTTTCGGGGTTGGCGATGTGGCTGACGTGGTCGCGGTGGTTTGGCCGCTGGGGCTGGCGGGGCAACGCAGCGGCGGCGGTGGGGTTAGGGTTGGTATATGGGGGGATCAAGGAACTGACCCAGCCGTACTTCGGCCGGACCGGGGCGTGGAACGATTTGGTGGCCGACTTGATCGGGCTGATGATCGGGGCGTGGATCGCGCTGGTCGTGGTGAAGCTACTGAGCGGGCGACGCATGGTCGCAGACCAAACACAAACGACAGCTCGGCTTGGCTCACCAAACCCCGAAATCACTCACGAAGCAGGCGGGGAAAATTCCGGGGGGGGCGGGGATTCCGGGGGTGGGTTTATGGGGCATGCGGCGTTGGTGAGTGGGTTGACGTTGGTGTCGCGGGTGTTGGGCTTGGTGCGGGACGCGGTGTTGGCGGCGACGTTCGGGGCGTCGATGGTGCTCGATGCGTTTTTGATCGGGTTCATCGTGCCGAATCTGTTTCGTCGGCTGTTTGGCGAGGGGGCGTTGACCGCGGCTTTTATCCCGCGGTACACGAAGCTGCTCAAAGAGGACCCCGCGCTGGCCCGGCGGTTCGCGTCGCTGTGCGTCGTGGTGGTGGCGATGTTGTTGGCGGGGATCACGGTGGTGGGCGAGGTGGTCCTGCAGGTGTTGCTATCGCAGGCTGAAGGCGTCAAGGCGATGGCGGCGCTGCGGCTGACGATGCTGATGCTGCCGTACATGCCGATGGTCTGCGGCGTCGCGTTCCTGGGGGCGATCCTGCAGGTCCACCGCAAGTTCGGTCCGGCGGCGGCGGCCCCGGTTGTGCTGAACGTCGTGATGATCGCCGCGGCGTTCTTCGGCAGCGTGTGGTTCACCGACGTCCCGTCCGATCAGGATTGGCCCCGTATCCAGTTGGTCGCGGCAAGCGTCTTGGTCGCCGGTGGCCTGCAACTCCTCTGGCTGGGCGCTTCGGTCTGGCGGACCGCCCCGCTCGTCGCGGCGTTTGCGGGGACGGGAACTCACTTCCGCGGGATGTTGCGGACAATGGGGCCGATGGTCATCGGGCTCGGTGTGTTCCAGATCAACACGCTCTTGGACGGGTTGATCGCGTATGGCTTGGCGGCGTCGCCGGACAGTCTGACTCAGACGTTTACGTTGGCCGGGCGGACGTTCGACTACCCGATGGAGGCGGGGGCGGTGACGACGTTGACGCTCGCCCAGCGGCTGTACCAGTTTCCCTTGGGCGTGTTCGGCATCGCCATCGCCACCGCGATCTTCCCCGCGCTCGCCCACGCCGCGGCGCAACGCGTCACCCCTCCGCAGGCGGCCCCCGGAAGCAAAGCGGAACCTTCCGGGGGCGGGGATGACTTTGCCGCGATCTTCAGGCGCGGGCTGCGGCTCACGTTGTTCATCGGGCTGCCCGCCAGCGTGGGGTTGATGCTGGTGCGGGTGCCGTTGACGCGGGTGTTTTTTGAATGGAACGCCTTCACGGCTAACGACGCGCTGCGGTCGGCGGCGGTGCTGATGGGCTACGCCTCGGCGGTGTGGGCGTACTCGTTGACGCACGTCACGACCAAAGCGTTTTACGCCGTGAACGACGCGATGACGCCGCTGAAGGTCAGCGGCGTGATGGTGGCGCTCAATCTACTCCTGAACCTCATGCTCATCTGGCCGCTGGGCGTCGCGGGGTTGGCGTGGTCCACGGCGATCAGCGCCGCGGTGCAGTCGGTGGTGTTGATCGTGTTGTTACGCCGTCACATGGATCGCCCGGTCACGCCGGAGGTCGTGGGCGGCGTCATGCGGACCGTGGGCCTCACCGCGGTGATGGCGGCGGCGGTCGGGGCATTGATCTGGGTGGTCGATCCCACGACGCTCAGCAAAGCGCAGTGCCTGGGGGTGCTGGGGTTATGCGTGTTGATCGGCGGGGCTGTGGTGCTCGCCGGGGCGTGGCTGATGAAGATGCCCGAGGTGCGCGAGCTACGGCGATAATCCCGAGCGCGGCGGCGAAGGGCGCAGCGATCATTCCCCGGTGGCGGCGAGGCTGCTGACTTGCGCGGAGTTGGCGTCGTTGTACAGTTTAAGCGTCTGGGCTTCGGTGTTCTGGGCGGGGACCAAGGCGCGGAACGCGCCGTTGTTGGGGTTGTACCAAAACGCACCGCTGGTGCTGACGAGTTTGCTGGCGGGGTGCGTGACGCTATTCGACGCCGAGGTGTCGTAGATCACCATCGGCGAAGTCTGGTCGGGGGCCAAGGGGTTGTGGGGCAGCGTGCCTTCGACAAACCACGAAGGTTCGATCACGCTGGGGAACTCGCTTTGGGTCGCGAAGTCTTCAAAAATCTTGGACTGCACGGTGCGGGTGATCGAAGCGGTCGCCACGGACTTCGACCCCGATGTGGCTTCGCTAAAGTGAGGGATCACGATCGACGCCAAGATGCCAAGGATCACCACGACGATCAAAATCTCGACCAGGGTGAATCCGTGATGGTGTGTTCGCTTCGTCATGATGGGTTCCCTCGACTCGATTGCAGAGCCCCGGACTGCCACGCGGAATGACTGATCCATCGACGCGAAACCTAGCGTACTTGACGAAATAGCACGCCTGACGCCCGCCGCAGACCGCCCAGACGTTACAACCGACAAAGGTCCACCCCAACCCGCGGGGAATCCGGCACATTAGCGGTGCAAGGGAAAAATCGCTCGCGCGCCGCGGACGGTGCCGCGGGTCGCTTCGGTGATGTCGACCGTCACCGTTAGCGTGTCGAGGTCCGCCAACTGATCGGCGGGCAAGGGCATGGCCAAACTGTAATGATCCCCCGTAAAACCACTGCGATACGCCCCGTCCCAATCGGCGGGCTCCCAGCTTTGCGCGGCCAACACCTCGGGCGATTCGCCCTCGATCCGTAGCAACCGCACTGTCGCCCGGCCCGGCACGACCAACGTCCGGCCCTGTTGGTCCGTCGGCTTCACATACAGCCGAAGCTCATCGTCGAGGCCATCTCCATCGGTATCCACCGGCCCGGAATACCGCCCCAGCTCCACCCCCGCGAACACCGGCGTCACCACGCCGGGGATCGCGTTCTGGGCGCTGCTTTCGTCCCGAACCGCGCGGAGCTCGCTTTCCAACAGCGCCAGTTGTTCCCGGATCGTCTCGATCTGCTGACGCAGTTCGAGGTTGTCCCGGCGGAGCTCGTCGTTGTGCTGGGCCAGCGATCGCCCGTCGCCGCCGACGCGGGCGGTGCAGCCCCCGAGACAAAGCCCGCCAGCCATCACTAACCAAGCCGTTGCATTCTGACGGATGAGACGCATGGAAATCGCTCCGATGCGGGGGGAAAACGCGCGGGCCTCGAACCACCCGAGCTTGGTCCGCGGTTTAGTCGTCGTCGGACGGGCCGCCCATGCCTTCGGGAATGTGTTGGAGGACGCGGTCGACGACGCCGTACTCCACCGATTCCACGGCGTCGATCCAGTAGTCGCGCTCGCAGTCTTCCGCGATCTTTTCTTCACTCTGGCCGGTGTGGTCGGCCATGATGGCGTACAGCCGTTTGCGGGTCTTGATCATTTCCTTGGCTTGGATGCCCAGGTCGGTGGCTTGGCCCTGCATGACCCCGCCCATCAGCGGCTGGTGCAGCAGCACCCGGCCGTTGGGCAGGATGTGGCGTTT
Organism: uncultured Phycisphaera sp.; assembly: GCA_964409095.1. Lineage (GTDB taxonomy): Bacteria > Planctomycetota > Phycisphaerae > Phycisphaerales > Phycisphaeraceae > Algisphaera. Next base: position 10,195 of record CAYPCC010000088.1, read on the forward strand.
GCCTTTTTCGCCGGCCATCAGGAGTAGCGAACCCATCGACGCGGCCATGCCGATGCAGTAGGTAGCGACCTTGGGCCGGATGAACTGCATCGTGTCGTACACGCCCAATCCGGCGCTCACGCTGCCGCCGGGCGAGTTGATGTAGAAGTGGATATCGCTCTCGGCGTCTTCGTTGGAGAGAAACAGCAACTGGGCGATTAGCAGGTTCGCCGAGTCGTCGGTGACCGGGCCGCCGAGGAAGATGATTCGGTCTTTGAGGAGGCGGGAGTAGATGTCGTAAGCGCGTTCGCCGCGGCCGGACTTCTCGATCACCATGGGGACTAACGTGCTCATCGCGGGGGGTTCCTTCCAAGTCGGCCGGGGTTGTCCGGCGGGTGGGCCGCGTGCGGAGACACGAGGCCCGGGTCTAATCACAAACTCCACACGACATCGGCCATCCGTGGGCGAGGCGTTGGATCACGAGCGGGATTATAGCCGCGTTTGCACGTAGAGATTGATCACGCTCTTGGGGCGGGAGACGGCCGGGTTCTCGCTAAGGTTTTGGTCGCGTCAGCGTGGTCGTGCCCAAAGGGACTTGCCGGGGATCGGGGATCACGCCCGGGAGTTGCAGGCGGGTCAGGAAACCACTCACGTCGCCACGGCCCGACGCGTCGAACTCCACCGCTGCGTGGACCCGCCCCGCCGCCAATTCGATCTTCTGGGCGTAGACCGTCTTGGCTTTCTCGAGCGATGCCTTGATCGAATCGTTGTGCACGCTCTCGCCAAACTGGCTGAATACGTCCGGGCCTTCGTGGGCTTCCTAGGGCTAGGGCTCACGCAGCCACGCCGCACCAACGGTGCGTTCCCGGTCATCACACGCATGACTCATCTCCGTTTCGTTTTGATCGCGGACACCGACGCAGGTCTTGGCTATTTGAAGACATACACAAAAAAACCGCCCACCTTGGAGGGTGGGCGGTTAAGAATATCGAAGAGGCGAGGGACCTTACTCGGCGGGCAGCAGGACGGCGTCGATCACGTGGATCATGCCGTTGGTGGTGGCGATGTCGGTTTTGATGATGTTGACACCGTTGACGGTGGCGTGGGCGTGGCCGTCGTGGGTTTCGGTGGCGAAGGTGAGCTTGCCGCCTTGGACGGTGGTGGCGGTACCGGCTTTCATCGCGGCCTTGGCGTCCACGCTGCCGGGGACGACGTGGTAGGTCAGGATGGCGACGAGCTTGTCCTTGTTCTCGGGCAGGAGCAGCGACTCGACGGTGCCTTCGGGGAGCGCGGCGAAGGCGTCGTCGGTGGGGGCGAGGACGGTCAGCGGTCCGTCGGACTTGAGCGTTTCGACGAGGCCGGCGGCCTCGGCGGCGGCGAGCAGGGTGTTAAACATGCCGGCGGACGCGGCGGTATCCACGATGTCGCCGGTCGGGGCGGCG
>CAYPCC010000089.1:0-11495 GCA_964409095.1 uncultured Phycisphaera sp.
TCGGCTTCCCCCACCCCGGCTACCAACTGCTGGGTATCAACAACCGCGACCTCAAAACGATGACCACGGACGTGTCGCACACCCTGGCGATGCTCAAGGATGTCCCGAGCAAGGACATCCTCGTCAGCGAATCGGGTATCCGAACCCCGGAGGATATCCAACGCCTCGCCGAGGCGGGCGTCCACCGCGTTCTCGTCGGCGAACACCTCATGCGCCAGCCCGACATCGGCGCTGCGCTGCGTGAGTTGATGAAAGATTCAGCCTAGGTTTTCGGCGTCATCCAAAATCACCAGCAACGCGTGGATCGATCCCGGCAGCACCATAATGATGGTCAGGATGATATTGATGATCAGCGACTTGCCGACCCCGCGTTCCAGCAACACCGCCAACGGGGGCAAAAAGATGGCGAGAAGAATTTTGATAAGTTTACTCATGGCGAACCGAACCTTTCGTTTGGATGCCCCAGTATCGAGTCTCGAGATGAAGCGAAGGTAAAGGCCAGCGGAAACGCGCGGCCAACCTATGAATCGGGGGACGGGTCCAAAATAACACGCAAACCATCGAACGCCAGCGCAATCCCTTCGGGCAGACGCGATGACAATTCCGCGTGAGAAATATCGTGGGCGATGTGTGTGAGGTAGGCCTGCCGGGGCTTGAGCCTTTCGATGATTTCGATAGCGCGGTCCACCGTGAGGTGCGTCGGGTGGTGGCGGTAACGCAGGCCATCAAGCACGAGGACGTCCAGGTTTTGCAGCTTCGGGTAGGTCTCGGGCGGGATGGTCGAGACGTCGGTGCAGTAGGCGATAGAGCGCCCGGCGTGGTCGATGCGGTAGCCCAACACCGGAAGCCGGCCGTGCATCAGCCGTAGCGGCGTCCAGGTCGCACCGAAGAAATCTCTGGGCGTTTGGGCGTCGATCGGGTGGGCGATCAGGTTGGCGATAAACGATTGGTTGACGTTGGTGTGCGGCTCGAAGATGTAGCGGAAGGTTGCCTTGAGTTGGGCGATCACGTCCGGCTCGGCATACAGATCGATCGCGGTGTCCATGGTCGCGTTGAACCGGCGGAGGTCGTCGAGGCCAAAGGTGTGGTCGGCGTGGGCGTGGGTGAAGATCACCCCGTCGAGCCGACTGACGGATTCACGCAACATCTGCTGACGCATCTCGGGGCTGGTGTCGATGAGGATCTGGCGTTGGCCAATTTGTTTGGGGTTGAAGTCGGCGTGTTGCTCGTCGATGCGTAGCGCGGGATCGTCGTAGCGGATCAACACGCTCGGTCGATCCCGGCGGTCCCGCGGGTCCTCCGACCGGCACACCGCGCAGCCGCAGCCAATCATCGGGATACCCGCGCTGGTGCCCGAACCCAAAAAGACGATCTCTAATCCCATCGCCGGAGTGTAGGGTCCGCGTGGGCCACCTCCAAATGACCGTACCAAGCCTTCGCATTAGCCTGCGAGAGTTCGCTTTGCCCCGCTATAATCAAATTGCACCGCGTTTTCATCCATCGAACTTCCGAAAGGCTTTGGTCATGTCAAAACACTACCCCTCGTTCTCTGCGTTGATTCTTGCCCTTTGTTTAGGCATGGCTCCGACTCTGAAGGCGGGCGAGTTCCCCGAGGACTGGTATTGGGGTAACGCCGAGCAACGCGCCGCGCACGCCCAGCTTGAAGGCCAGCCCATGCCCGAGCTGGACCTCGAAGATTGGCGTAACGGTGAGTTCTCCGCCGAGGACCTCGAAGGCAAGATCATCGTGGTCGATTTCTGGGCGACCTGGTGCGGGCCGTGCATCGCGGCGATGCCCAAGAACAACAAGATGCACGAGCAGTACGCCGACCAAGGCGTCGTCGTGCTCGGCATCTGCGGCTCGAAGAACGGCCAAGATAAATTCGACGAGGTACTCAAACAGCAGAACGTCGTTTATCCCTCGGCCCGCGACGCGTCGCTCGAGAATGCCGAAAAGTGGAAGGTCATGTGGTGGCCGACGTACGCGGTGGTTGATCGTAACGGCGTCGTCCGGGCGCTGGGTCTCCAAACAGGCCGGGTGGAAGACGTGGTCAAGCAACTTCTCGAAGAACAACCCGCCGACGCCACCGCCGCGGCCGAGTAAACCCGCAGCCCAAGCATCCGCGTTCATTTTCCTACGCAAAACGTCGAAAATACCCGCCCGATGACGTCATCGGGGGTGAGTTGTCCGCCGAGGCCCGCGAGCTCATCGAGCGCCTGTCGCATGGCCCCGGCGACGAGTTCGATTTCGTCGAGGGCATAGGCGGCGGGGTCGATGTGATGTATGGCGTCTTCTAAACACGCCAGCGCCTCACGCAGTGCCGACTCGTGACGCGGCTGAAGCGAAAGCAATTCGGCTTGGATGCTCACCGCCCGGTCGCCGAGGCGGTCTTCGATGGCCGCACGCAGCGCGTCTAGCCCCACGCCCGTCACCCCACTGACCCGAAGCGGCGAGGCGGAACTCGCGCTGTGGTCGCTTGGGCTTTCGTGGGCTTGAGGGTTGGTGGTTGAAAGATCGCATTTAGTCTGAACGGTCAGCCGTGGACAGGTCGCCGCGTGTAGCGGAGGCGTTGGGCCGACGACAACCAGTAAATCGGCGGTGCGAATCGCCTCTTGGGCTTGTTGTTGAACCTGCCGATCCAAGGAAGATGTGGCATCTTCCAAGCCCGCGATATCCACCAGCATGACTTCGCCTTTGCCCAGCCTCATCGGCTCGGCGAGCACGTCCCGGGTGGTTCCCGGGTCCGCGTCGATGACCGCCCGCGGGTGGCCGAGCAAGGCATTGAACAGCGTCGACTTTCCCGCGCTCGGCGGCCCGACCAACACCACCCGCGGCAACGCCTCGACGCTGCCCCACGATCGGCTGTTGGCCAGCAGGTTCGTAAGCTCTTTTCGTAAACCCGTTAGCGCCTCGGCCAATGTCCGGGGGGCGATCGGCACTACGTCTTCCTGATCCACAAAGTCGATGCCCGCTTCGACCAACGCCAGCAAGTTGCCCAGCCGATCGACGTGATGGGTTGAGAAGCGGGCGAGTTCGCCTTCGCGGAGGTGGGCGGCGGCGGCGAGTTGGCCGTCGCTCACCGCGTGGATTGTTGCGGCCACGCCCTCGGCCTGCGTGAGGTCCAACCGGCCAGCGGTGTACGCTCGAAAAGTGAATTCGCCCCGCTCGGCCAACCGGGCACCGAGCCCAAGCGCAGCGTGGACCACGCGGTCGAGCAGCGCCGGGTGGCCGGGCAATTGCAACTCCGCGACATCGTCGCCGGTGTAGCTATTTGGACCCGAAAAACGGATCACAAGAACGTGAAGCGACGGCAGATCGGCGTGCCGCAATCGTGCCGTCCGTAAGTGACGCGGCACGGGTAAAGCATCGACGAGTTGCTCCACAATGCTGAACGTCTCGGGCCCCGCCAACCGGATCAGCCCCCGGGCGGATCGCCCGGGCGGCGAACTGACCGCCACGATGGTGTCGGTGGCCACGGCGAGGTTCCTACTTGCGTTTCTTATTCTTATAGTTCTTATTTCCGCCCGGGCCGCCTTGCTTCTGCTTCTGCAACTCGGCTTGCTTCTCGGCAGCCATTTGCGAGGCCAGTTCAAAGCGTTTGCTCATGCGGTCGCGGAAGCCGCCGGGCTTGACGGGTTTCTTGTCGAAGAGGGTGCCGGCCTCTTCCTGCTCGCGGACGTGCTTGCGGACGATGTAGCTGTCGACGATCCCCGCCAGCGTCGAGCAGCAGATGTAGAGCGTCAGGCCCGCGGGGGCGGAGTACAGGAAGATCGGGAACATAAACGGCATGAACTTCATGATCTTCTGCTGCTGCTTCTGCTGCTCGGTCTGCGCGGGGGGCGTGGTGAGCTTCATCTGGAAGTAGAACACGAACGCCATCAAGAGCGGCAGGATGTTGAGGCTGCGGAACTCGGGCTTGACCACCGGGAACCACGACAACTTGTAGGCGGGCTGATCCGGCGGGATGAACCGCAGGAAGTTATCGCTGACCGAGAGGTCTTGGAGGAAGTGCCACTGCCCGCCGGAGATGGTTTGGAAGATGCCGTAGAACGCGGGTTCGTGCCGAAGTTCGATGGCGAAGTAGAGCATGGCGTAGAGCGCGATCCAGATGGGGGTCTGGAGCAGCATCGGCAGGCAGCCGAGCATGTTCGCGGGGTTGATGCCTTTTTCGCGGTAGAGCTTCATCGTCTCGCGGTTGAGCGAGGTGGGGTCGTCTTTGTATTTTTCTTTGAGCTTGGCCATCTCCGGCTGGAGGTTGCCCATCTGTTTGCTCATCTTCATCATGTTCGTCTGCGCCCGCTTGGTGATCGGGTGCAGGATCAGCCGAACGGTGAGCACGAGGATGATGATCGCAATACCCCAGTCACCGACCGCCCAGTGGATCGCTTTGAGGTAGCCCAGCAAACCCTTGGCCAACCACTGGAACGTACACCAGGTGCAGCCCAACTCGTAGCGGATGAGCTTGTCGAAGTGCATCAGGTTGTACGGCGCATCCTCAAGCACGGCCATTTTGCGCGGCCCGGCGTAGACCGCCACATCCAGCGACATCGACGATCCGGGGGCGATGGTCTGCGTGCGGCTGCTTAGTTGGACGGCGACGCGCTGGGTATCGGCGTGAACCTCGTCGGTGTTTTGCGCGAGGATGCTGTACGACACGGCGGGGAAGGTCGCGTCGAGTTCGGGCGCGTCGGCGGCGACCGGGGCGTGGGTGATGACCGCGAAGTAGCGGTTTTCCGACGCCAGCCAAGCGAGGCGGGGGTTCTTGCTGACCGGCAGGTCTTCGTTGGGCCAGATGGCGCGTTTTTGTTTGATCAGGTCGGCGCGGGGGATGAAGCTGTCTTCGACGTAGATGCCGAACTTGGCGGGCTTCTCGTCGCGGAAGTGGCCGGTGATGAACATCCGGCGGTCGCCGAGGTAGGCCCCGAGGTCGGTGAGCACATCGCCCTGAGCGTACTGCTGAAAGCTGACGTCGAGCGGGGCGGCGGTGCGGTTGGTGATCTCTTGCGCAAGCGACAAGTCGTAGCTTTCTGCGGCGACGGTCCAGGTGCGCACGATCTCGGCGACGGGCTGATCGTCGCCATCGACGATCGGCAGGCGGTAGGTGACGGAATCTCCGGCGTCGGTGCGGATCACGTCGTCGGCGGACCATTGCACGCCGTCGAGGCGGAGGGTTTGGCCGTTGATGGTGATGGCTTGGGCGGCGTAGGGGTAGAACGCCGGGGCGGACCCCTCGGCCACGCCTTGGTTCACATCGAGCAAGCGGTAGGGCGGCTTGTCTTGGCCCTGCGCAGGCGGGTCGACAAACTGGGCGTAGTCGGCCAGCGTGATTTTTTTGATCCCCGCGCCGTAGGACGTGAACTCGACGCGGAACTTAAACGGGCTGTCGGATTGGTCGCCGCCGAGCGCGGGGGCGAGGGGGTGATCGGTCGGCACCGTACGCAGGCGGTCGATCGCCACGGTCGTAGCCGCGGCGGGAGCGGTGGATGCGCTCGGAGTCACGGCGTTCGTCTCGGCGGTCGTGGTCTGACCCGCGTCATCGGTGGTTTCCGTCACCGCGGCCGGGATGGCGTCATTATCGGTTTCACCGGCCGCCACCGCCTCGGCGGCGACCTGCTCGTCGGCGGGGATCGGCGGCGCATCGCTACCCGAACGGCCGGTCGCAATCGCCAACGCAAACGCAACCCCGATCAGGATCGCAACAATCGGAACCAGCAGTCTCATCAATCAAAACCTCGGGGAAAACGCGAGTGAGCGGAGCAGTATACCGGAGCAGCCCCCCGCCAGTCGGGACGCGGTGGGCGGGCATGTTCACGACCAAGCGTCGCACGCCATCTCCCGCATCTCACCCTATTCCGGGGGCAGGGGGGTCAGCCCGCAACGATCCGCGAGATGTCGTTGAACGTGACATATAGGAAGACGCACGCCAGCCCCACCACTCCGACCAGCGACACCGCCACCTGCACCTTCGGACTCGCCGGGGAGCCCTTGAGCTTCTCGATCAGGAGGAACACCATCAGCCCGCCGTCCACGATCGGGATCGGCAGGAAGTTGAGCACCGCGAGATTGATGCTGATCAACCCGAGGAAGAACAGGTAATACGCAAAGCCCTGAGCGGCGATCTTTGCGCCTTCATCGACGATGCCGACCGGGCCGCGGAGGTTTTTGACGCCGATGGTGCCTTGGACCAGGCGGAGCAGGGTGATGTAGGTTTGCTGGATGAACTGGCCGGTCTTGTCGAGGCCGATCATGGTGGCTTCGACCGGGCCGGTGGCTTTGACGGTGGTCATCATCGGCTCAAAGCCCAGCCCTGCGGGGGGCAACCAAGCCAAAGCTCTCCGCAACGCCTCGACCTCCTCGCCCAGAGAGAGTTCGTATGTTTCGACCTGCGGCTCATCGCCGAGGTTGATTTCAAATGTCAGACTAAGCGGCGCGCCACCCTCAGCGGGATGCTGGGCCAACGCCGCTGACAGCGCGGCCTGAAAACCGGCCCAGTCGTTGATCGCCTGATCGCCCACACGCAGCAACCGCGAGCCCGGCGGTAACGGCCGATCGCCCGCTGCCGCTGCGAACATAGAACCCTCGAGGACCTCCGCGACCACGTTCGTGTTCATCGCCGCGTTGAGACTCACACCGATCAACCCCCGGCTCGGCTTAATCACCCCCAAATCAATCCGCTCGCCCTCGCGCCAAACCGAAACTTCAAGCCCTTGACCATTTGCCGCCGCGACCGTTTTGCTAACCTCTTCCACACCCGGCCACGCCACCGGCCCCAAGCGAGCCAACAGATCACCCGCCTGCACGCCCGCCGCTTCCGCCGGCTTGCCCTGGGCGACCGACGCAATCCGTGTCACCGGCCGTAGGCCCAGCAGGTTAAGCAACTCCTCGTCGCCCACCACCGTCTGCGTGAGCGACGGGCGAGCGGCCGCCGCGACCGCGACCGTTTTTTCGCCGTCGGGCGAAGCAAACGTCACGTCGATCGAGGGGCCCTCAAGGGCTTGGAACGCACGGTAAAACTGGCCAAAGTTGTCGATCGGCTGTCCGTTGATCGCCGACATGGCCATGCCCGGCTCGATCCCGTGACCGGCAAACACACTCCCCGGGTCGATCGCCGCTTGGCCTTCTCTTCCCGGATCACGGCTTTCGCCAATGGTGATCGTGAACGGCTGGGCGATGCCCGCCGAGAGCAAGCCTTCGTTGGCTTCCGACGCGACCGCGGTGATGTTGTAGGTGAGCGGTTGGGCTTCGCCTTCGCGGTCGATGGTCATGGCGACCGCTTGGCCGCCTTTGCCCAGGGCCGTGGCGATGCGGACCTCGGCCATGTCGGTGATCGGCTTGCCGTTGATGTGCGAGATGACGTCGCCGGGTTGCAACCCACGGTAGTCCGCGTCACCCTCGAAGCCTTGGGCGTAGGTCACGTCGGCCGGGCTGCCGGGCTCCGTGCCGCCCACCACCGCGGCGGGGAACTTTACGCCGATCTGGAAACAGATAATGAAAAACAGCAGCCCGAAGATCAAGTTCATCACCACGCCCGCAGAGATGACCGCGGCGCGGGCGCTGATGGATTTGCGGTTGAACGAGCGGGGGTCGTCGGACTGGGCCGCGGGGTCCATGTCTTCCTGGCCGAGCATCTTGACGTAGCCGCCCAGCGGCAGGGTGTTCCAGCGGTATTCGGTTTCGCCGAGGCCCAGCGCGTCGGCCTTTTCCATGATCATCTGATTACGTTGGTGTTCGTCGAGGCCTTCGATCGACTTGCCTTCTTCTTTCAGGGCGTCGAGGGCGCGGGCGATGTATTCCTTCTCCGTGCCGCCGAAGCGGACACCGATGCCTTTGCGGTACGCGACGATCGCGTTGCCGAAGCCGATGGCGAACTGCGTCGCCCGGATGCCGACCCACTTGGCGACGGCGAAGTGGCCGAGTTCGTGGACGAAGATCAGGAAGCCGAAGCCGAGGATCAGGGCGAAGATCGCCGTGAGGTTATTGCTGAAGATGGCGCTCATCATGAGGGTGGGTCGCGGGGTGGGGTGAAGAAGCGGGGGCCACCGGCGAGGCGGCAGCATGTCTTAAGGGAATACTAGGTGGACCTTCCGCGGGCCGGAGCGGCGGAAGCACGGACCTCCGCGGTCACAAAATCGCGGGCGTGTTGGTCGGCTTGAAACACGTCGTCGAGGCATTCGATGGGTACGGTCGGGATGGCCGTTAACGCTTCCCCGACCAGCTCTACGATACGCCCGAAGCGGATGCGGTGTTCGAGAAACGCCTGAACCGCGGCCTCGTTGGCGGCGTTGAACACCGCCCCGGCCGTGCCGCCGCGGCGGATCACGTCGTAGGCGAGTCTAAGGGCGGGAAACCGCTCGCCGTCGGGCGACAAGAAGTCGAGCTGACGCAGTTTGGTCCAGTCCAACTGATCCGAGCAACCCGCCACACGCTTGGGATGTGTCAGCGCCACTTGGATCGGCGTCCGCATGTCCGGCGGACCCAACTGGGCCAAGACGCTGTGGTCGGCAAACTCGACGAAGCTGTGCACGACCGACTGCGGATGAATCACCGCCTCAATTTTTTCAGGCGGCAACGCGAACAGGTGGTGCGCCTCGATGATCTCCAGCGCTTTGTTCATCATCGTCGCCGAGTCGATGGTGATCTTAGGACCCATGTCCCAGGTTGGGTGATTGAGCGCTTGCTCGGGCGTGGCGTCGCGCATCCGCTGGGCCGACCACTCGCGGAACGGCCCGCCCGACGCGGTCAACACCACCCGGCGGACCCCGGTCGTGTCGATCGTTTGGCCCAGCGCCTGAAAAATCGCCGAGTGTTCAGAATCCACCGGGATCATCACCGCGCCGTGCTGCCGCGCCAAGGCCATGACAAACGCACCCGCCGCGACCAGCGTTTCTTTGTTCGCCAAAGCGACGGTACAGCCCCGACGCAGCGCCGCGACCGTGGCCGACAAACCCGCCGCCCCGACGATCGCCGAGACGACGACGTCGGGCCGGGTGTGTTCGACGAGCTGGGTCGAGGCGTCGGGGCCGGTGAACACCTGCTCGGCATGAAGCAAAGAGGATGCACGCGCATCGGCCAAGGCCAAGCATCCGCAGACGTGGTGCTTGGCTTGCTCGGCGAGCGTTTTGGCGTTGCTCCCTGCGGCGAGGCCGACGACCTCGAATGGGCAGAGTCCCGTGCGGGTCAGGTGCTCGATCACCGCGAGCGTGTTGACGCCGATCGACCCGGTGGACCCCAGCACGACGACGCGCCGCGGCGAGGCGTCGTCGCGGCGCACCGTAACCGCATGGTCGGTCGGGTCGGGGCTTGGGGCAGGGGGTGTCGGCATAGGATTCGCGGAAGGGCGGCCGGATGATTGACGGCGGCCGCCTCAGGGATCAGACGCAAGGAATCAACGCCCGGGGATTAACCACTCACGATGCGGTTGGCGTAACCCCGGCCGGGCTTGGTCGGCGGTGTTATTCCGGCCGGCTTGGCGGTTTTGGTTTTGCCGTTGCCTTCGACCGGGGACTTGGCGTTGCCGTCTTCGGGCAGCTTGACATTGCCGTTGACATCGCCGAACTCGTCCACGGGCAGGGCGGATTTCGGGGAAGCCGGGCCGTCGCCGTTCTTTTTATCGCGGGTGCGTCGTCGTCGGCGTTTGGATGCGCCGTTGCCGGTGACGATTTCGTCGATCGCGTTGTCGTTCGCTTGGGGCCGGGGCGGGTCGGGCTCATCGGCGTGATGATCCGCGTTGACGTTCGCCGATTCGGAATCAGGCGACGTTTTCTTATTGCCACGCGGTCGGCGACGCCGATTCTTCTTCTTGGGGGCGGCTTCCTGGACGTCCTCGGCAGCGTCGGTCTCGGCGATCTCGATCGCGTCGGGCGAGGAGGCTTTAGGTTCGCTTTTCGCCTCTTCGTCACGCCGCGGGTCACGGTCTTGCGCGGGGGCGTCTTCGCGGTCTTGGGGGGGTTCCGACGCGGCGTCGTCGTGAGCTTGTTCGTCTTTATTTTTGTTGCGCCCGCGGCCACCCCGGCGGCGACGGCGGCGACGTTTGGGCTTGTCTTCGCCGTCACCCTCGCCGCGCTCGGTGTCTTGTTTGGCCTCGGCAGGTTCGTAGTCGGCCTGAGCGTTGGTCGATGCTTCGGCGGCTGCCGATTCCTCGGAGGTGTCTTGGGCCTCGGTCTTGCCCCGGCCGCCGGAGCGACGACGACGACGACGGGACTTGCGGCCGCCCTCTTCGGATTCGTCGTGAGCGGCGTCTGGCTCCGAAGACACTTCCGGGGGCGTGTCGGGCTGAGCATCGCGCTGGGGATCCGACTCGGATGCTGTTTCCGATTCAATCTCGTCGAGGTCGTCGAGGTCGTCCATATCGGGCAACTCGGCGTCATCGAGTTCGCGGAAGCTCTCGTCGGTCGGCGGCTTGATTCGCTGCTTGTAGGTCTCGGCGTCGGAGGGCAGGATGACGCCCTTGGCGTTGAGCGCCACGATATTCACAAAGTCCACCGTCCCGCCGCCGACGCGGACCATCACCGGCTTGCCGTAGCGTTTTTCCAAGCCCACCAGCTCACCGCGTTTGCGGTTGAGGATGTGGAACGCGACGTCGGGGCTGATGGTCAATTCGATGCGGGAAACGTCGTCGCGGTGCATGACCAACGCCAGGCGACGCATCACACTGAGGATGACCGATTCGGGGCTCATGCTGTAGCCGCGGGCGTTGCAGTGGTTGCAGTCTTGGTAGATGGATTTGACCAGCGAGGGGCGCATGCGTTGCCGGGTCATTTCGAGCAGGCCGAACTGGCTGATCGGGCCGATGCGGGTACGGGCGCGGTCTTTTTTGAGGTTGTTGCGGAGCCGGGTTTCGACGGACTTGCGATTTTTCATCGGCCGCATGTCGATCAGGTCGAGCACGACCAGCCCGCCGAGGTCGCGGAGGCGGAGTTGCCGGGCGATCTCGTCGATGGCTTCCATGTTGGTTTTGTAGGCGTTGGTCTCGGCGTCCTTGGCGGCGCGGGACTTGCCGGAGTTCACGTCGATGGCGACGAGCGCCTCGGTCTGGTCGATCACCAGCGCCCCGCCCGACGGCAGCGGGACCTCACGCGAGTTCATGTTGTCGAGTTGTTCTTCGATACCCATGCGGTGGAACAACGGCACGGGGTCGTCGTAGTGGATGACCTTGGATTTGGCCCGCGGGTTGGCTACGGCGAGGAAGTCGCGCGCCCGCCGGGCGGCGGTCAGGTCGTCGCAGACGATGCGGTCGATGTCGCCGCTGAACACGTCGCGGATGGTGCGGATGACCAGGTCCGACTCGGCGTATAGTTCGCCGTACTTGCCGCGCTGCTTGCGCTTGGTTTCGATGTTTTTCCAGAGGCGCTGGAGGTAGGAGAGGTCGCGTTTGAGGTCGGTCTTGGTTTGGCCGATGCCCGCGGTGCGGACGATGAAGCCGAACTCTTTGGGGGGGTTGAGGGCTTTGAGGATGTCTTTGGTTTCTTGGCGGGCGTCGTCGTCTTCGACCTTGC
>CAYPCC010000090.1:0-8107 GCA_964409095.1 uncultured Phycisphaera sp.
ATCGGTGGCGGTGTTGGATTCGTTGTCGGGTCCGCCGCGGATGTCGCCGGAGGTACTTAAAGAAATCGCAGCTTACTTGGAGATGAACGGCCAGCCGGTGTTGGCGGGGCTGGAGTATGAGATGGCGCTGAAGGCTCGGCCGGGCGAGGCGGTCTACGCGGCGGCGGCGGCGGAGTGGTATCTCAAGGGCGGGGATAAAGACGCAGCGCGAGCGATGACCGAGCGGTTGCAAGCCATCGATCCACGTCACATGGCGTTAGAAGTTTTATGGGGAAGAATCACCGGCGAGGCCATCATGCCGTTTGAGTTGCCATACGAACAGTGATCAACTTCCGGGGGCGGGGGCGATCTTGCGGATGATGTTGGTGGTGGATCTGCCTTCGACGAGGTCGATAAGTTCGACGCGGCCGCCGTGGGCTTCGACGACTTCGTGGCCGACGACGGTTTCGCGGGTGTAGTCGGCCCCTTTGGCCAAGACGTCGGGCTTGATGGCTTCGATGAGTTTGATGGGCGTGTCTTCGTCGAAGACGACGATGTAGTCGATGCTTTGGAGTTCGCTGAGGACCATGACGCGGTCGGCCTCGTGGTTGACCGGGCGGTCTTTGCCCTTGAGGCGCTTGATGGAGGCGTCGGAGTTGAGGCCGACGACCAGCAGGTCGCCGTGCGCGGCGGCAGCGCGGAGGTAGGCGACGTGGCCGGCGTGGAGGATGTCGAAGCAGCCGTTGGTAAAAACGATGGTTTGGCCCTGCTTGCGATACGCTTCGAGCTCGCGGTAGAGCGCTTCCGGGGGCCGGACCTTGCCGAGTTGGTCGTGGTGGAGGGTGAGCAGGGCAAGCAGGACTTCGTCGAGCGGGATCGGGACGACGCCGGACTTTTCGACTTCGAGCCCCGCCGCGACGTTGGCCAAGGCGACCGCGCCCGGCCACGGCACGTCGTTGGCCCGCGCCGCGGCGAGCATGGCCAAGACCATGTCGCCCGCCCCGGTCACGTCGTAGACCGACCGCGCGACGGTCGGCACGGTGTGGGTTTTGTCTTCATCGTCGAGAAGAAGTGCGCCGGATTTGTCGAGCGTAAGCACGACGTGGGTGAGGCCCAGGTCGGCCTTGAGCTTGGCGGCCATCGCGTGGGGATCGGTTTTCCCGGTGGCCAGCTGCGCCTCGGTGCGGTTGGGCGTGATGCAGGTCGCGCCGCGGTACTTGGCGTAGTCGATGATCGCGGCGGGATCGACGAAGACGGGGATGTGTTTGGCTTTGGCCAGCGCGATCAGGCCTTGGCAGAGCGCTTCACTGAGCACACCTTTGTTGTAATCCTCAAGACAAAGAATATCCGCGTTATCGAGTAACGCCTCGGCCTGTTCGAACAAGGCGTTGGTCAGTTCGGCGGTGATGGGCGACTTGTCCTCGGTGTCGAGGCGGAACATTTTTTGGGGGTGGCGGTGTTGGGCGAGGCCGACGATGTTGTGCTTGACGGTGGTCGGGCGTTCCTTAGACGCGACGAGGCCAGCGGTATCGATACCGTGTTTTTGGAGTTCAAGGGCGAGCGTTTCGCCGGGCTCGTCGTCGCCGATGAGGCCGAGGCAGGCGACTTGGCAGCGCAGGGCCGCGAGGTCGAGGCAGACGTTGGCCGCGCCGCCGGGCATGGACTCGGTGCGCTGGACGGCGAGGACGGGCACCGGCGCATCGGGGGCGAGGCGGTCGGCGTTGCCGTAGGCGTAGCGGTCGAGCATGAAGTCGCCAGCGACGACGATGCGCTTGGGCTGCCAGCGGTCGAGGTGGGTGATGAGGTCGGCGTGAGACATGGAGGTATGGTAAGTCAGTCGTGAGGGGGGAGGTAGGCAGTGGGCAGTGGGGCTGGTGCAGTGGGGGGGGAAACGAACCCCAAAAGTGCTCCGGCAACGCATCCCGCTTCCCCACTGCCCCAGCCCCACTGCCTATTGCCCTATTGCCTCACGCCCACGGATTCAGCGATCTTGGCATCGAGGGCGTCGCCGCCGTCGAGGAACTGCATCTGCACCACGGGGCGGAAAACGGGGAGGGTGGACTTCACGCCGCCGGCTTTTTTGCGCCACTTGACCCAGTCTTTTTCGGTGATGACCACGCCGTCGGCCCCGCGTTCCTGGGCGGTGTGGAAGACGCCGCTGATGTCGGTGCGGTTGTAGTGGCGGTGGTCCTCAAAAATGATGTGGCCGACGCATTTTCCCGCGGCGGCGCGGAGGGATTGCTCAAAGTCGGTGGGGTTGCCGACACCGCTGCAGCCCAGCACGGATTTGTCGGCGAGGTATTCGACGGGCAGGTCTTTGTAGCCCTGACGCAGCTTGGCCCAGTGGTGCCGAGCGTGGGCGAGGGGCGGCCGGCCGGTGATTGTTTCGAGGCGGGCGTCGAGCGCGGCGAGCTGGTCGGGGGTCGCTCGGTCGGCGCGGGTGACGATCACGGCATCGGCCCGCTTGAGTCGGCCAATCGGTTCCCGCAAAAGCCCCCGGGGCAAGACCCGCCCAAACCCAAACGGCACGCTCGCATCGACGAGCACCAAGTTCAGGTCCCGCGCCGCTTTGCGGTGTTGGAATCCGTCGTCGAGGACGAACACGCCGACCTCGGGGCGGTCGGCCAAGACGTCGCGCGCGCCTTGGGTGCGGGAGGGGTTGGCCATCACCGGCACGTCGCCGCCGAGCGAGCCGCGGAGCACGGCCGCCTCGTCGCTGCCCTTCTTGCTTTCGAGACCCGCGGGTTCGTAGCCGCGCATGAGGACGGCGGGCTGGTGGCCCATGGCTTGGAGTCGGCGGATGAGTTCGATGACCATCGGCGTTTTGCCGGTGCCGCCAGCGGTGAGGTTGCCGACGCTGATGGTCGGTCGGCCCAGCGGGTGGCTGCGCAACACCCCGGCGTCGTAAAGCGTGTTGCGGACGCCGGTGGCGAGGCGGTACGGCGGGACGCCGAGGTTGGTCACGAGGCGGAGGCCCAGGGCGAGCGGGTCGCGGTGTTGGCCGGACATGATGCCGTGGAGCCGATCGGGTTTGGGCAGGCGGAAGGGGTTACGCATGAGAAAGGTTCGAGACGATGCCGAGCGAGAGGAGTTGGGGCGTGAGTCGGATCATCGGCAGGCCCATGACGGTGGCGGGGTCGCCGGTGATCGTGATCGGCCAGCCGGCGTTTTGGCGTTCGATGAGGTTGTACCCCCCCGCTTTGCCGACCCACTGGTCGGAGGCGACGTAGCGTTGGAGCTGGGCTTCGGGGACCTCGCCGAGGTGAACGTCGGCGGTGTCGACCAAGGATTGGGTGTGGCCGTTGGGCAAGCGGAGGCAGACGCCGGTGGCGATGGTGTGGGTTTGGTTGAGCAGGCCGCGGAGCATGGCGAGGGCTTGTTCGCGTGACTCGGGGGTGCCGACGAGTCGGCCGGCGGGCGTGATGCCGACGGTGTCGGAGGTCATGACCACGGCCCCGGGATATCGATCAAAAACTTCCGCGGGCAGGCTGGCGGCTTTGCGCTGGGCGAGGTGGAGGGCGGCGTTTGCGCCTTCGGGGGCCTGATCAAATGCGTCGTTCGGGTCGGCGGGGTCTTGGAAATCGGGGGTGATTTGGATCGGATCGAACCCCGCATCGCGCAACAATTGCGCCCGCCGGGGTGAACGGCTGGCCAGCAACAGTCTCGGGGATGAGGCGGAGGATTCGGCGGACAAGCTGGGCATTGTAGAGACCCAACCGGCCGGGCTAAATGCCGGGGGCAAAAAATCCCTCAAGGTTTCCCCGGCTTAACCCCGATAAGTCTGGCGAGGGTCCACCTCCTTTCACGGACGGAAGGTTATCAGACGTGCGCACGATCGCGATTATCAACCAAAAGGGCGGCTGTGGGAAAACCACCACCTCCATCAACCTCGCCGCCGTACTGGCGCTCAAGGGCCACCGCACGCTGCTTGTGGACATGGACCCGCAATCCCACTGCGCCCTGGGTCTGGCGGTACCCGAGACCCAGATCCAGCGCAGCACGGCCGACCTCTTGCGTCATGGTTTGGATGGCTCGATGTCCGTCGGCGACGTGACCTGGCAGATCAGCCGGGGCCTCGACCTCGCCCCATCGTCCATGGACCTCGCGGCGATGGAGCAGCAGCTCTCGTCCGCCCCCGACAAAGACCGAAGGCTGGTGCAGGTCTTGTCCACGGTCCAAGACAAATACGACTTCTGCATCATCGACTGCCCCCCGAGCATCGGCCTGCTCACGTTTAACGCGCTGCGGGCCGCCGACGAGGTGCTCATCCCCGTCGAGACCGGCTACTTCGCCATGCAAGGCTCGGTCCGCCAGGAACAAACCATCGACATGCTCGTCCGCCGCGTCGGCCACAAGGTGCGCTTCCGCGTGCTGCCGACGATGTACGACGTCCGCACCAAGTTGGCCCGCGAGATTCTGAGCGAGCTCAAGAAACACTTCGGCGAACGTGTGCTGCCGATGGTCATCAACTTCAACAGCAAGCTCAAAGAAGCCGCCAGCTTCGGCCAACCGATCACCGAATACGACGCGGCCAGCCGGGGAATGCAGGACTTCGAGGCGCTCGCCGCGTGGTTGCTGGCCAACCCCCCCGCCGCGCCCGTGTCGTTTGCCCCGCAAGAAGATGCATCGATCGAAAACGGCGAACTGGCCCACGCCCACTTCCCCACCCTTGCCCCCAACTCCGCCCCCGGAAATTCCTCCGGAATCATCCCCGGCCAGCCGCCGGTGTTGCCCGGCCGCAGCACGAATCCTGCTCTGAGTCGCGCTGCGGAATTGGTTGAGCGGGCCCGTGCTCTCTCGGCCCGGACCGCGAGTTTGGCCGAGCGCTTCAAAGACGACCCCGATCAGGATGCGTTCGCTCAGCCGATCGCCCCGCCCTCGACCGTGACGCCGATTCCGCAGGTCAACCCGGCGGCCCCGCAGCGATCGCCCCAGCCCGCGGCTCACGCACCGGCCACCCCAACACCGACGATCCGCCCCGACCTCCTGCCACGTTCGACGCCCGCCTCGGCCCCCGGGCCGTTGCCCGCGTCGATGAGCCCCGCCGCCAGTGTCGCCACCGCCCCCCGTGCCAACGGCGCAGCCACGCTCGCCCCGCAAGCCCCGGTCTCGACCCCCGCGATCGAAAGCCTCGAAGAAAAACTCGCCAAGCTCTACGGCGTCCGCCACACCAGCCGCGGCGTGCTGTTTGTGCAGCCGGCCGACAAAGACATGCCGATCGGGGCCAACCTCGCCATCGCCGGCGACTTCAACAACTGGAACCCCTCGCAGACCCCGATGACCAAGGACGAAAACCTCGGCGTCTGGCGGGCCTGCGTCAACGTCCCGCCCGGCCGCTACCGCTACCGGCTGGTCAAGAACGGCCAATGGGTCCAAGACCCGTTCAACCGCACCGTCGAATCCAACCCCTTCGGCGAACTGAACAACATCATCGAAATCCGAGCCTGACGGCGAGTAAACAGTTCACCGTAAACAGTGAACAGTGTTGAGCAACCTGAATTCCTATGACTGTTCACGGTGGACTGTTTACGGTTCACTCATGCTGATATGGACGACAAAACCAACCACACGCTCGACGCCCTCGCCGACTTGTTCCTCACTCAGGAACACGCCGACGGCGATGCGTTGTCCGGCCCGGCCCCGATCAAGCTGCGGCCCAAAGCGACGCAGGCCGTCCGCCCCGCGTCCATGAACGAACCGCCCGAGCCCACGCTTGGCGAACTTGATGAACTGACCCAAGAACTGCTGGGCATGGTGGACAACGACCCCGCCGCCGCCGACCCTTCGGCCAGTGAATACCAGCACATTGCCGACGCGTTGGAAGCCGCCCCGGAAGCCGCCCCGGAAGTCGCCCCGGAAGTCGCCCCGGCCCCCGGAAACGCGGCCGGGCCGTCGCTGCGCTTGGCGGGCCGCGGTGACGAAGACGACGATGATTCGGCCGGTGGGTCGAATGGTGCAGCGCGGCCGAACGTCGCGTTGGCCGAGGCGGTGTTGCTGGGCAATCTTCCGGGCATGGCCGGGCCGTGGCTGACGCAGTACGGCCAACTCCTGGCCCAGCAAGACGGCGCGGTCGCCATCCTGCATGTGGACACCGACCGCATCGACCTCGAAGTCATCGAACCCACGCAGCACGACGCGGATGGCGCTCGCGGGGCGTTTAGTGGTCCGAGCCTACGGGTGCCGCCGGGAGGGTTTGCCGGCCGAGACTTGATCGCGGTGCTCGACCAACTCTGCGGCGCGCGCGGCATGGCGGTGCGTACGATCTTGCTGCACCTCGACCCGACGCCCGAGGCGCTGCCCCGGCTGCTGGACCTCGACTACTGGACCCTGCTCAGCGGCGCGGACGACGCGGCGGTGGTCGCGGGGTATCGCCTGCTCAAACGGCTGCTGGAATCCGACGGCCGCGTGGCCCGGGCGCACGTCGGACTGATGGTCGTAGGTTCGGACAAAGAGGCCGGCCAACACGCGGCGGCCAAGCTGCGGTCCGCCGCCGCCAACTTCCTGCACACGCCGATCGAGTTGATCGGCTACCAGCAAAAAATGATCCCCGCCCGTTGCCGCACGCTCGGCACGTTTGCGGGTCTCGAAGGGCTTTGGCCGAGGCTGACCGAGTGGTTGTCGCGTCTCGAAGCGCCTCGGGTTGATCCGGCGGTGGCGGCCGAGCCGGTCGCGTCTTCGATCGAGCGCAGCGAAGCCTTGGCCGAGGAACCGCCTGCGGCAGCGAGCCGCGCGGCGTTGCCGCCGCTCGACGCGCCCGTCCGCGTCGAGGCGGTATCCCCCCCGAAATCAGAACGCCAAGCCCAAACCCCGCCGCGTTGGGAACTCACTTGCGAACCCGACGAGTCGCAAGCCGTGGAGGTCGATTTGTTTGGCCTGATCGATTCCGATGCCCGTGCCGCGGCGTCGATCCCCGGCGGGCTCGCGCTCGAAGCGCGTTGCCCGTCGCAGCCCCACACGCAATTGGCCTTGGACTCGATGGGTCGCTTGCATCTGCTGCACCGCCACGACTCGGCCGAGGGCGATCCACCGACGCCCAAAGAAGCGATCGTCGAACTCGTCGCCGTCCGCGACTGGGCCCGGCAACACCGCCAACTCCTCCAACTCACCGAGCGCGGCCGACGCTTCGATCCCGAGGCTGACCCGGTACTGCACCTGTTCACCGACCGCGCCGACCTGTCGGTGCACCTCGTGTCACGTTTAGGCGACCTGCTGAAGCTGCACTTGTTGCGTGACGTGTCGGTGGGCGAGCAGCGCACGTTCTTCTGCACGCCGTTGTCGGCGTAAGCCGTAGGCGGCTTATTTGCTTTACACTCCCGCCCATGCGCACGTTTGCCATCGGCGATATCCACGGCTGTTCTCGCGCGCTGCGTGCGCTCGCCACGCTGGTGGGAATTCGGGACGACGACGTGGTGATCACGTTGGGGGATTATGTGGACAAGGGGCCGGACGTGGCGGGGGGGTTGGACTGGTTGTGTGCGCGGGCACGGCTAAACCCCGCGTCGCTGATCGCGCTGCGGGGCAACCATGACCAGATGATGATGGATGCCCGTCACGACGCCGCGGCGTTCAAGGATTGGTGGTACAGCAACGGCGACAAGACTCTGGACGCGTATCCGCCGTCACGCAACGGCGACCCGCTGAGCAGCGTGCCGCAGCGGCACTGGGATTTTCTGGATGAGACGCGGCTGTATCACGAGGCGTCGAAGTTTTTTTACGTCCACGGCAACGTCAACCACGAGTTGCCACTCCATCAACAATCCATCGAGTCGCTGCTATGGGATAAGTTTTACGACCCGCTGCCCCACGTCTCGGGCAAGACCATGATCGCGGGCCACACCTCGCAAAAAACCGGCGAAGTGCTGGACCTGGGCCACGCGGTGTGCATCGACACGTGGGCCTGCGGCCAGGGTTGGCTGACGTGTCTCGAACCCGAGACCGGGCGGATTTGGCAAGCGAATCAGGCGGGCCAGACGCGGATCAGTGCGCGCGATTGAGTGCGAAGTGTAACTTATGCTTCAGCATGACACGGGGTTTTTCATCGCCGAGTTATGTGAAGCATAACCTACGAGGATTAGGCGGCGGCCCGGTTGGCGTCGTTTTGTGCCGCTTGGCGGGCGGAATGATCGGG
>CAYPCC010000090.1:8117-11398 GCA_964409095.1 uncultured Phycisphaera sp.
AGCCGACTGTACCGGGTTGACCCCGATGGCGTGGCGGAGGTCGCCGAGGCTGATGAGGCCGGCCTCGACTTTGGCCAGGCCGTCATCGACCAGCGTGGGGTGGTCGCCTTGGGCGAGGGCGGCGCGGATTTCGCGTTCGCTGGCGTTGGCGAGGATGAGATCGACTTCGTGCTCGGTGAGTTCGAGGACTTCGTAGACGCCGATACGGCCTTCGCCGGTGAGGGCGTGGCGGCCGGCGTGGGCGGGGGTGTCGAAGCAAACGGCCGGCGCGGGTTTACCTAAGGCTTTGAGCCAGTGCAGGTCGGCCTCATCGGGCTGGATTTCGATGCGGGCGTCGGGGTCGAGCCGACGGATCAGCCGCTGGGCGACGATGACGCGGAGGCTGGCGGCGATTTGGTGGTTGGACACGCCGCGGTTGCGTAGGGCGGTGATGGCGCCGGCGGCGTCGCGGCAGTGGAGGCTGCTCATGACGACCCGGCCGGTGATGGCGGCGTCGGCGGCGGCGTTGGCGCTGGCGTCGTCGCGGACCTCGCCGACCATGACGATGTTGGGGTCGAGGCGGAGCATCGAGCGGATGGCGGCGGGGAAGGTCAGGCCTTGGCGTTCGTTGACTTGGATCTGGGTGAGGCCTTCGAGGCGGTACTCGACGGGGTCTTCGATGGTGACGACGCTGCGGGCGCTGGTGCGGAAGCGTTGGAGCAGGGCGTAGAGGGTGGTGGTTTTGCCGCTGCCGGTGGGGCCGACGGTGAGGAACAGGCCGTCGGGGTTCTCGGCCCAAGTGTTGAGGCGGCCCAGATGGACGCCACAGAGCCCGATGTTTTCGAGTTGCTGATTGGCACGCTGGGGGTCGAGCAGGCGGATGGCGATCTTGTCGCCGGCGATTGAGGGGATGGTGGTCACGCGGAGGTCGACGTGGTGGTCGTTAATCTCTTGTCGCCAGCGGCCCTCTTGCGGGGTGAAGCTGCGCATGGGGTCGATCTCGGCAGCGCCTTTGATCTGGTTGATGAGGCGTTGGGTGCCGTCGGCGAGGAACTCGGCGGCGTCGTAGAGCACGCCGTTGATACGGAAGCGGACGACGCAGCCGTCGTTTGCCGGGTCGATGTGGATGTCGGAAGCGCCTTGCTGAGTGGCGTCGAGGACGAGCGTGGTGGGCAGGTCGGCGGCGGTGCCTTCCGTGCTGCGGAGGGCCTTGAGGGTATGCTCGACCATCTCGGGGTGAAGCTGACGCAGCGGCTCGTCGCCCGCCGCGTCGTTGAGGTGGAGCGGTCCGTCCCCGGCCGAGGCGCGGTACAACCGGAACGAACGGACGGGCGTGGGGGCGGGCGTGTCGGGCATGAACGTGATTCCGGAGTGGGTGAAAGGTGACGGACCGGGGCATCCGCAAAAGGGAAATCCCGTGTCGATCATTTCATCGGCCGGATCGGCGGGCCGCTGTGGTGCGACATCGCAGAGCATGGGATCATGGTTACACGCAA
Organism: uncultured Phycisphaera sp.; assembly: GCA_964409095.1. Classification (GTDB taxonomy): domain Bacteria; phylum Planctomycetota; class Phycisphaerae; order Phycisphaerales; family Phycisphaeraceae; genus Algisphaera. The sequence goes on from CAYPCC010000090.1 coordinate 9,593, forward strand.
CACGCTTCCTCCCAGTCAAGGCTCACCCCAAGCTCATCCCGAAAACCGCCAATATGGCACTAAAAATCCGAAAAATGTCAGGCAAAATGATGATTTATCAGGGTTTACGTCAAAACTTGTGGCAAGCGTGTTGCTGGCATTTCTTTGAGAGAAAAAACGATGTCCGTGAAGTTTGAAGACTATTACCAAGTGCTCGGCGTGGCCCGCGATGCGGCGGCGGATGAGATCAAGCGCGCCTACCGCAAGCTCGCCCAGAAGCTGCACCCCGACCGCAATGATGCGCCGGACGCGGCGGAGAAGTTTAGTAAGGTCAGCGAAGCCTACGAAGTCCTCAAAGACCCCGAGAAACGTAAGAAGTACGACCAGTTTGGCCAAAATTACAAGGCCGGGCAAGACTTCCGCCCGCCGCCGGGCTTCGGCGGATTCGGGGGCCACGGCGGCGGCCGGGGTGGCCAGAGCTTCGACTTCCAGGGCAGCGACTTTTCCGATTTCTTCAACCAAATGTTCGGTGCCGCCGGGAGTGGTGGGCGCGGCAATCCGTTTGGCGGTCAGCCCACCCCGCCCCGCGAACAAGAAGCCCAGATCACCGTCCCGCTCCACGAGGCCTACCACGGCGGCACCCGACAACTCACCCTTTCGGGTAGTGGTTATGCCGGTGGCGGCATCTCCGGCGACAAAAAGATCGACGTGAAAATCCCCGCCAAACTCAAGCCCGGCAGCAAAATCCGCCTCAAGGGCGAAAACCTGCTGCTCAAAATCAACGTCGCCCCCGACCCCCGGTTCAAAATCGATCCCGCCAGCGGCATCCACCTCATCAGCGACCTAAAGATCAGCCCCGCCCTCGCCGCGCTCGGCGGCAAGGCCGACGTCGATACCCTCGACGGCACCGTCACCTTGACCCTCCCCCCCGGCATCGCCTCGGGCAGCAAACTCCGCGTCCGCGGCAAAGGATTGGGCAAAGACGGCGACCAACTCGTTCACGTCCTGATCACCGTCCCCAAAACCCTGACCGACGAGCAACGCGAGCTTTACAAAAAGTTACGCGAACTCGAAACCGATTCGGATTCCGCATAACCCAACCGCCACTTCGGGGTTAGCCGTCGATCGCAGATCGACGCGTCGGCGGGCCACGGCGATCTGCGATCGCCCGCTCAACGCAGAAAGGTTCATTCCGATGGATTTCAATAAACTCACCCAAAAAACCCAAGAAGCGCTGCAAAACGCCCAAAACCTCGCCATCGAGCACGGCCACCAAGCGGTCGATGTCGAACACCTCATCCTCGCCCTCGTCCAGCAGCCCGAAGGCCTCGTGCCCCGGCTGCTCGACAAACTTAAACGCCCCGCCGATGTCGTCTCGGGTGAACTTAAACGTAACCTCGATGGCCGGCCGAGCGTCTCGGGGGGAAGCGCCGCCCAAGGACAAGTGGCGATGACCCAAGGTCTGCAACAACTCCTCGTCGCCGCCGAGAAACAAGCGACGCAACTCAAAGACGAATACATCAGCGTCGAGCACGTCATCTTGTCGTTGCTGGCCGACGCCAAATCGCCCGCCGCCAAAATCTTCAAAGACCTCGGCATCAGTCTTGACACCTTCCGCGGCGCGCTCACCGACATCCGCGGCAACCAGCGCGTCCAGTCCGCCAACCCCGAAGCGACCTACGAATCCCTTGCCAAATACGGCCGAGACCTCGTCGAATACGCCCGCACCGGCAAGATGGACCCGGTCATCGGCCGCGACGAAGAAATCCGCCGCACGATCCGCATCCTGTCCCGCAAAACCAAAAACAACCCCGTGCTCATCGGCGA
>CAYPCC010000091.1:0-11352 GCA_964409095.1 uncultured Phycisphaera sp.
ATCCTCTACCCCGGCCTCGGCTACGGCGGCTCCTGCTTCCCCAAGGACACCCTCGCCTGCGTCAGCATGGGCCTCGAGTCCGACACGCCCACCCCCCTGCTCAAAGCCGTCCACGACGTCAACCAGCAGCAACGCCTCAACTTCTTCGACAAGATCATCCATTACTTCGGCGGTCTCGAAAACCTCGCCGGCAAACAGTTTGCCATGTGGGGCCTGGCGTTTAAGCCCGGCACCGACGACGTGCGGGAAGCCCCCGCTCTCACCATCGCCCAAAAGCTCGTCGACGCCGGCGCCACCGTCAAGGCCCACGACCCCGTCGCCCACGAAACCACGCACATCATGATCGGCGACATCATCACCTACCACGACGACATGTACGACACCCTCGGTAACGCCGACGCCCTGGTCATCTGCACCGATTGGTCCGAGTTCAAGCAACCCGACTTCGGCAAGATCCGCTCGCTCATGGCCTCGCCGGTCATCTTCGACGGCCGCAACCTCTACAACCCCAAGCTCCCCCAAGACGAAGGCTTCACCTACCTCAGCGTCGGCCGCTCCCCGGTCAAGGCCAAAGGCGTCGAAGCCGCCAGCTAAGCTGCGGATTCAAACCAAACGCAACACGACGACGCTGGGTGCTTGACGCACCCAGCGTTTTTCGTGGCGTGATCTGCGATCCTTAGGCTACAGTGCTGTTTTCTGAGGCCCCGGAGTCCCCGTGATGTCCCATCAAATCGCTCGCTGGTTCTATCTCTTGCTCGTGGTGTCCATCATGGGCAGTTCGTACCAGGGGGCCGACGCCGCCGACGGTGATCGCGCCGCCAACCCGACGGTATTGAAACTCATCGACCACATGCCCACCGGCGGTGGCTACGTCTGGGAAAGCACCGGCGTACCGCACACCATCCTCCACGACGGCCAGGTCATCCTCAAAAAAACCACCGCCGCGGGGACGTACTGTTCGGGCGTCACGTTCACCGTCGCCATGGAAGCCGCCAAACGTGCGGGCCTGATCAAAAGCTTTGCCTTTGACGACATCAAGCAATTTCAACGCGATTGGTACGGCACGACCGACGTCTCGGCCGAAACGCAGTGCGTCTTCGCCATGCAGCGGCTGGGCATACGCCACGCGGTCGAACACGACGACGCCCAGCCGGGCGATTTCGTCCAGTTTTGGCGGGGCAAAAGCGGACACAGCGTCGTCTTTCTTGCCTGGGTGACCGACCGCCAAGGCCAACGCATCGGCCTCAAATATTGGAGTTCTCAGACCGCAACGGACGGCATCGGCGTCCACACCGAATACTTCCAAGGGGCTTCGGACTTCGACGGCCACGTCGATCCCGACCGCGTCTATCTCGGACGCATGGCGAACATCGAAGACTAACCCTTGCCGGGCCGAGCACGGCTCGGCCTGCTGCAACCCCAACTCCGGCAGGCCGTCGCGTTAGTCGTCGATCAGGTCTTGGATTTCGGGATGATGCGGCACGTATCGCCCGGCGATGTACGGACACGTCGGGCGGACTTTCCACCCCTCTTGGCGGGCGTGTTCAAACGCAAACGCCAACACGCGCCGCGACGCTTCCGTGCCACGCAGCGCAGGCGGCACGAAGACGTGATCGAACGCGACCACGCCGTCGCCGAGCGGGCGGTAACTCACAAACGCCGCCCCGCCGTCCAGGGGCAGCACAAAGCGCTGGGCATCGGCATCGTGTTCGGGCGTCATGCTTGGATTGTAACGGCGGCGGCGTGTCTTCCACACAAGGGGCCGCGTCGCGTTCCAAATCTAAGCGTTCGGCAATCAATTGCACGATGATGCATGGGTGAACCCAGACGCCACGGTATTGACGAGTCCCGCTGCTGGCAGGCCATCGCCGCGCTACCCGGTCCTCGATGCGCTGCGGGTCGTGGCGATGATGGACATCGTCTCGATCCACGTGGCGGGAGACTATCTGCTGTGGGGCATGGGGCTGCCGGTGTTCATCATCGTGGCGATCGCGCTGGGGGTGCGCAAGCCAGCGCTTCCGGGCGGGTCTGAGCTTCCGGGCGCGGCACGGAAGCGGGCGGTGCGGGTGCTCTTGCCGTGGGTCGTGTGGTCGGTTTTCTTTGGGATCAACCGCGTGTTCTGGGCGGGGGTGGACCCGGATAAAGCGGCTGGGGGGTTGTTTTATCCGTGGATGATCCTCGGCGGGACGAGTATGCACCTGTGGTTTTTACCGTTCATCTTCGCCGCCGAGTTGGCGGTGCTGGGGCTGCTCGCGCCGCTGCGGCGGGTGCCGACGGGCGTGGTGATCGCCGGGGCGCTGGGCCTGGCCATCGTCTGCATCGTCTGGACGGGCGCAGTCTATGACAACGCTTCCCCGATCTACGGCCCGATGAGTATGACCAGCGACGACTACGCCGAACGAGCGGCGCTCTACGGCTGGACCGTGCGCAAGTCTTGGCTGTTTGGCACGGCGTCGGTCTGCCTCGGCGTTGCGCTGGGCCGCACACTGGCCCTTTCGGCCGGCGGCAGCGCAACGCCTCGCCGCTGGCTGCTCACCGGCGCCGCGGGGTTGTGGGCGCTGTACTACGTTTGGGCAAACGCTGAAAACAACCCGGTCATCCACGGCCACGCGATCTGGCAGTGGTGGCGACAGATGTTCGCGCTGCTGCTCGTCGCCGTCGCGGTGCAGTTCACCGGCAAGACGCCCGCTTGGCTGATGCGGGTCGCGGTGCTCACGATGGGCATCTACCTCCTGCACGGCTGGATCGCCTCGCAATACGGCAACATCTGCCAACTGCTCTACGGCACGATCATCTGGGACGCCATCTGGCGGATCGACTATGTGATGCAAAACCGCTACAGCAAAGTCGCCGTCATCTGGCTCGCCACCGCCGGGCTTGTCACGCTCCTGCGCCGCAGCGCGACGCTGCGTCGCGTGCTATAGCAACGCCCTGAGCGTGGCAACGCGTTCGTCAAGTTGGCCACGGTCAATCACCGCGAGGCGGCGGAGGCTGAAGTCTTCGATGGTGAAGCTGGCTGCGGCGCTGCCGTGGAGCATGGCGTGTTTGAGAAGTTCGAAATCGTCGGGCCCGGCGTCTTGCTCGGCCATGTAACCCAAGAGGCCGCCGAGGAACGAGTCCCCCGCGCCGGTGGGATCGACGACGTGTTTAACGCCATAAGCCGGGCAGGCCCACACGCCGCCGGGGTGGGCGAGGATCGCGCCGTGTTCGCCGCGTTTGACGACGGCGAAACGCGGGCCAAAGTCCAGGAGTTGCCGTGCAGCCTGCTCGGCGTTGTCTTCGCCGGTCAGCCGGGCGGCTTCCCAGTCGTTGATGACCAGGCCGTGGACGCCGCGGATCGCTTCGAGCAGCATCGGGCGGTGCTTCATGACGTAGAGGTCGATCGTGTCGAGCACGCTGAGCTTCGCCCCCGGAATTTGCCGTTGGAGGGCCAACTGGTTGGTGGGCTGCGTGACGCCGAGGCAGACGTGTGGGGTGTCCCGCCACGCCTCGGGCAGCGGCGGGATGGCTTCGACGGCCAGGTCTTCGTGGACCACCAACGTGTCGCGGTTTTTCAGGTCCGCGTGATACGAGCCATGCCACCGCAGCGTTCGGCCGGGGCGACACACCACGCCCGACAGGTCCAGCCCGAGTGCTTCGAGTTGCCGCCACAGTTCATCGGGATAGTCGTCGCCGACCGCGCCCAGGACCCGCACGGGACCAAACAACCGCGCGGCCGCGGCGAAGTACGCCGCCGCGCCGCCGAGGATATCCACGACCTTGCCCCGGCCCGGCACCTCCACAGTGTCGATGCACAGAGTCGCATTCACCAAAACGCCTTCGCGGGCCATGCGGGCCAGTGTCGCCGAATCAGGCGGTCACGTCGAGCATCGCAGCATACTCGGCCAACCGCAATTCGAGGTCCGGCACGCCGATCTCCATCAGCCGGCCGAGGCTGAACGACTCGATGTTGTAGCTCGCTACCACCGTGCCGGCCGCCATGGCCTTCTTGAGATTGTTCAACGACGTTTTGCCTCCGGACGCGGCGAGATAACCCATCATCCCGCCGCCAAACGTGTCGCCCGCGCCAGTGGGATCGACCACGTCCCGAGCCGGGTAAGCGGGCAACGCCACGGTGCCCTCTTGGTGCAATAGAAACGCGCCGTGTTCGCCTTTCTTGATCACGACAAACTTCGGCCCCATCGCCAAGACCGCTTCGCCCGCCTTGACAATGTTGGCTTCGCCGGTGAGTAGGTGCGCTTCGCTGTCGTTGAGCACCAGCCCGTCGATCTTGCCTAGCAACGTCTTGAGCAGGTCCCGCTCGGTCTCGATCCACAGGTCCATCGTGTCGGCCACCACCAGCTTGGCCGCGGGGAAATGCTCGAGCAACGCCAGTTGCCCGCCGGGGTGCGTGTTGGCGAGGAACAGGTACTGGCTATCCTGGAATGCGGCGGGCACGGGCGGCAACGCCTCAGCCAACACGTTGAGGTCCACGCTGATCGTCTCGCGGTCGTTCATGTTGTCGAGGTATTTGCCGGTCCAACGAAACGTCTTAGAGCCCTGACGTTTTTCGAGGCCCGCGAGGTCGATGTCGAAGTGGTGGAACGGCTTTTCGAGTTCATCGGGGAAGTCGTCGCCGACCGCGCCGACAAGGCGGACCGGGCCGTAGAAACTCGCGGCGGCGGCGAAGTAAATCGCGCTGCCGCCGAGGACGTCCGGGGCTTGGCCGGTGGGCGTGTGGATGGTGTCGATGCCGATGCTGCCGGTGACGATTAAGCTCAAGGGGAATCCTTTCGGGGGATGATTAACTCGGATGATTCGGATACACACGGGTAAAAGGTAAGCCAACATTTACGATTGGTTTCGTCTTGATCCGTGTGTATCCGAAACATCCGAGTTTTATTTCTTCAGTTTTTTCCAGCCGCCCATACGGCATATCGTTTTCCATTCCGCCGCGGTGACGGGTTGAACGCTGAGTCTGGAGTTATTGACGAGGACCATCTTTTCGAGGGTGGGTTCGAGTTTGATCCCGTCGAGGCAGACCGGCTCGGGCATCGGGCCGACGGCCTTGAGGGTGACCATGCCAAATCCCTTTCCGGTTTTGTCCGTGGGGTCGGGTTCGTGTTCTTTGACGACTTCGACGACGCCAACGATGGTGCGGGCTTTGACTGAGTGATAGAAAAAGCCGAGGTCGCCTTTTTTCATCAGCTTCATGTTGTTGTTGGCTTGATAGTTGCGGACGCCGTCCCAGGCGGTGGTTTGCTGGGGGGCGGCGAGTTGGTCGTCCCACGACCAGTTGCCGGGTTCGGATTTGTAGAGCCAGTATTTCATGATCGATCTCCAAATTTAGCCCCGGGTCAATGACCCGAGGTGCCGCGGCTTAGAGAGTCGCGGAAATTTCCGCGATACAAGCATCAATCCGCGACAACGTCTCGTCTCGCCCGAGAATTTCAAGTGTAGGCCCGATCTCCGGCGACACCGCGTTGCCCGTCAATGCCACCCGCAACGGCTGGGCGACGCCACCCATATGCTTGAGTTCCAACGCTTGCCACAGCCCATCGAGCGCCGCGTGGATCGCTGGGGCTTTCCATTCGCCATCTGGTAGCTTCGCCAGCGTCTGGCGGACTTTAGCGAGATGGGTTAAGCCTTCGCCGTCGTTTTTGGTGAGGTTTTTCTTCACCGCTTTGTCGTCGTAACTTCCGGGGCCGGGGCCGGGGGCGGGGGCTTCGACGAAGAATTTGCCGAGCTCCGCCGGGTCGCTGAGGGTCTTGCTGCGTTCTTTGTACGCCATGGCGAAGACGGAGAAACCATTTCCCAGCTTCTCGACGTAGTCGGGGAAGTATTCGTCGAAGTGGGCCTTGAGCGTCGCGGTCCATTCGTCGGCCGACATTTGTAAGAACGTGTCTTGGCTAAACGCGGCGAGTTTGTCGCGGTCGAATTTGCTGTTGGACTTGCCGATACGGTCGAAGTCGAAGTGTTGGCAGAGGTAATCGAGGTCGAAACGCTCGAGGTCGTGGCCGGGGTTCCAGCCGAGGAGGGCGAGGTAGTTCAGCAGGACCGCGGGGGTGTAGCCCGTGCGGCGGAAGTCGGCGACGTTGATTTCGGGGAGGTCGAGATGGTTTTGCTCCGCGATCGCCAAGGCAATTTCGAGATCGTCGTTGTCTTTGGCGAGGAATGAATCGTAGCGGTCAGCCGGGATTGATCCGGGGGATGGCCATCCCCCGGCTTTAGCGGCTTGTCGTGCGACCTTCGCCTTATCTCGCTTCGACATCTTCGACCCGTCCGGATTCATGATGCTGGGCGTGTGACACCAGACGGGACGTGGTTCGCCCAGGGCGTCGTAGAGGGCGGCGTGTTTGGTGGTGTTGCTGAGGTGTTCTTGGCCGCGGATGACGTGGGTGACGTTCATGTCCACGTCGTCCACGACGACCGCCAAGTGGAACGTCGGGAAGCCGTCTGCTTTTTGGATGACGAAGTCTTCGAGGTCTTTGGCTTCGACGGCGATGTGGCCGTAGACCGCGTCGTCGAATTCAATGTCGCGGTCCATGCGGAAGCGGACCGCGCCGTCGTCATCGTAGGTGTGGCCCGCGGCTTTGAGTTTGGCGAGTGCCGCGTTGTACAGGTCGAGGCGTTCAGATTGCCGCGGGATGCCCCCCAGAGCGTCGTGGTTGTCGCCGCGCAAACCCAGCCATTCGAGGTCGCGGAGGATGTTTTGCTCGGCCTGCTTGGAGGAGCGTTTCTGGTCGGTGTCTTCAAACCGCAGCAGGAATCGGCCGCCGAATCTCTCGGCGTAGGCCCAGGCGAACAGCGCGGTGCGGGCGCCGCCGATGTGGAGTTCGCCGGTGGGCGAGGGGGCAAAGCGAGTCACAACGGGTTTGGGGGGGGCTTGGCTCATGGGGTGAGGAATTGTAGTGATAAATGATTGAGTCGTTGGATAGGACGCGGCCATCGCCGGCGCGGCGGGCGGTCAGGGTGATGTCCCGACACCCCCGAAGGTAGTACCGCGATAAATTTAAAGCCGAGGGATGGCCATCGCTCGGCTTTGCCCCGCCGCTCGCCGCGCGGGCGCTCCGCTAGGAAACTTCATCCCCGTTACAATTTCGGACAACACCCCGCCAATAGCCAGGACATTAATTTCTATGAGTAAGGACACTCAAGACCAAAACACGTCTCACGATAAGCCTTCGCACTTCATCGTGCAGGAGATCGAACAAGACCTCTCAAGCGGCCGGTACCCCCACGTCCACACCCGCTTCCCCCCCGAGCCCAACGGCTACCTGCACATCGGCCACGCCAAGGCGATCTGCATCGTCTTCGGCCTCGCGCAACAGTTCGGCGGGCGGTGCAACCTGCGTCTCGACGACACCAACCCCGCCAAGGAAGAACAGGAGTACATCGACTCGATCCTCGAAGATGTCCGCTGGCTGGGGTTCGATTGGGCAAACCTCTGCCACGCCTCGGACTACTTCGACCAGCTCTACGACTGGGCGGTCGCGCTGGTGAAGGCGGGTTATGCGTATGTCGATGATCAATCGGCTGAGCAGATCCGCGAAAACCGCGGCACGCTCAACACCCCCGGAACCGACTCGCCGTTCCGGGATCGGCCGGTCGAAGAATCGCTGGACCTCTTAACGAAGATGAAGGCCGGCGCATGCGACGAAGGCTCGCGCGTCCTCCGCGCCAAGATCGACATGGCCAACCCCAACATCGTGATGCGCGACCCGGCGATGTACCGCATCCTCAAACAATCCCACCCCCGCACCGGCGACGCCTGGTGCATCTACCCCATGTACGACTGGGCCCACGGCCAATCCGATTGGCTCGAAGGTATCACCCACTCGCTCTGTTCGCTCGAGTTTAAAAACAACCGCGAACTCTACGAGTGGTTTATCAACCGCATCGCCGAGGTCAGCGGCCACCCCGAAGGGGTGCCGTACAAAACCCGCCAGATCGAGTTCGCCCGCGGTAACATCACCTACCTCATCACCAGCAAGCGCAAGTTGCTCCAACTGATTTCCGGGGGCCACGTCACCGGGTGGGACGATCCGCGGATGCCGACGCTCCGCGGGATGCGCCGCCGAGGCTACACCGCCGCGGCGATCCGCCGGTTCTGGGACGAAGCGGGCGTGGCCAAGCGGGTGAACAACATCGAGTTTGCGAAACTCGAAAACGTGCTGCGAGCAGACCTCAACGCGAATGCCCAGCGCCGCATGGCCGTGCTCGATCCGATCAAGGTCACGATCACGAATTATGCCGACGATCAGGTCGAGATGTTTGAGGCGCTCAACAACCCCGAGAACCAAGCGGATGGCACCCGTCCCGTGCCGTTCTCGAAGCACCTTTACATCGAGCGTGAAGACTACATGCCGCATGCGAACCGCAAGTTTTTTCGGTTGACCGAGGGGCGAGAGGTGCGGCTGCGCTGGGCCTACTGGATCAAGTGCAACCAAGCCATCACCGACGACGACGGCCATGTGACCGAGCTGCTGTGCACTTACGACCCCGACACCCGCGGCGGCGAAGATCCGCCGCCCGACGCCGAGGGCAACGTCCGTAAGGTCAAGGGGACCATCCACTGGGTCAGCCAGGCCCACGCGATCGACGCCGAGGTTCGGCTCTACGAACACCTGTTCACCAAAGAAAACCCCGAAGACGCCCCGGAAGGCGAGGATTGGCTTGCCAACATCAATCCGGAGTCGCTACGGGTCGTGACGGTCAAGGCCGAGCCCGCGTTGGCTGACGACCAGCCGGGCGTGGCGCTTCAGTTTGAGCGTCATGCGTATTTCGTGCGGGACAGCGTCGAGCCGACGAACACGGCGGGTCACCCGGTATTCAACCGCACGGTGACGCTGCGCGACACGTGGGCGAAGCAGCAACAGAAAGGTTAAAGGGTCAAGCCCGGCGGCGTCGCAGCAAACCCATGCCCGCCGCGGCTCCCAGCAACATCGCCGACGTCGGCTCGGGCACCGCGATCGCTTGGCCATCGAGGACGCGGAAGTTGGAGAACACCGCGGTGGCGTTGCCCGCCGACCATGTCGGGCCGAGCGTGCTGTCGCTGCGGAGGAAGAACGAGACGAGCAGGCCTTGGTCGTCCCAGACGTTTTGCAGCCCGGTGAACGTGAAGGTGTTGGCGGCCATGCCGTCGCCGGGCGTCGGCGAATAGCCCGCGACGAGGGTGCCGGTGGCGGCGGTGTAGGCCACGAGGAAGCTGCCGGTGGTTACGGGGGTAAAACTCAGAAAGCCTGAACCCGCAGCGTTGTTGTCGTTACGGCCCGCCGCGAGCACGCCGCCCGCGAACGTTCCGCCAAACGAGCGGACCGACACCGGCCCGGCCGAGTCGTTACCCGCCACGTCTTCACCCACGCCAAAACCCACCGCCAGCGTGCCCGCCGCTGCGGGGGCCGAGGCGAACGACAAGTCGTAGTCGATCGCCACGCGGAAATCGCTGCCGGGGTCGAAGTAGTAGCCCGCGGTGGAGTTGGCGACGTCGGGACCGTTGACGCTGGCGAATCCGATGTCGGTGCCGGTAGAGATCGCGCCGTTGCCCGCGGTGAGGGTAGCTTGGGTTGGCGTGGCTGCGGCATTCAGCAGCGCATCGGGCGGGTCTTCGAGGAGGGTCCACTGCGACAGATCGGTGATCTGGGCCGTGGCGGAAACCGACGTACCGACCGCCGCGATCCCCAACACCATGGTGCGTGTCCAGCTGTTCATCTTCTCGTCCTCCATGGCACCGTGCGTGCCGATTGAGCTTGCTTGACCGTTACAACGTATCCGCTGAATCGCGTTAAGCTTAAGAAATTAACGGTTTTCGTCTCACTTTGCCGCGTCATCAGCCGATAATCAGGGAAAGCCCGTGTGGACGGGCGGGTCTTTTTGGGAGTCGTGGATCATGCGCCTATCTTTGCCCGGCCTTGTGTTCGCCGTGTTGGCCATGACTCTGGTCGCCTGCGATCGCTCGCCCAATTCGGCTCTCGTCTCGTCGGACAACGCCCCGGAGCCGGCTGACGCCGTAACCCCTGAGGCGAGTGAGGCGAAAGCCCAGGCCCAGCATGACGCCCAGCAGCAAAAACTCCTATCGCTTCGCCTCACGGCGTTGGACTATTTCAGCGAACGCATGTGGCCCGGCCACGACGGCGAAGCGGGGATCAACTGGCTGCGCACCTCCGCGGCTGGCTCGGGACTCGAACTCACCCGCGTGATGCCCGAGGTTGTCATCAAGCGTGCTGGCGTGGCCGTCCGGCCGGTCACGGTGCAGGCCGAGGGCGACTGGGGCGATGTCGTGGAATGGCTGCGGGCCATCGAAGCCTCGCCGCGTCGGCTGGTGCTGCGTGAAGTCGGGTTGCATACGCTGCGTAACCGCGTGGTGGCGGACCTGAAGATCGCGGTGCTGATCGATCGGCCGACGGGCCTGGATGAATTGGCCACCATGAACGTCGCCGACCTGCGCGGCGAGGAGTTGGACCGTGCGGTACAAGTCATCGAAACCGAGCTGCGCGGCAAGAGCCAAACACTGAACCAACTCGGGGCCGACGCCTCGTGGTCGCAGCCGATCGCAGAGCTGACCGCCCTCTTGCCTGATACGGCCCGGCCGGTGAATTTGTCGCTGGTGCGCACGGGCAACGCCGAGCGGGCCCAGCAATTCACCGGCCGATTCACGCTGGTCGTGCCGGACGCGGGCGACGTGCCGACGTATGTGCGGAGCCTGCAGAAACGGCCGGGCTTCGCGGCGGCGGGGCTGGAGTCTTTGCGAGAGGCCGGGGCCGACTGGCAACGGGCAGCGGTGACGTTTACGTTCACCGGCGAGGCAGGCCCGATCTCGACCAGCCCATCAGGCATGGCCGAAGTCGATCCAGAAACACCTTGACATCGTCGAAAATGCTTGCAATTTGCACGGAATGCAAGGGCGCGACCCCGGCGTTGCCCCTGCCGCACCCTGAACCGCCTGGAAGCCGCGAGTCTTCGGGGGCTGCTCGCTGGGCGAACGCCAACGGCGTGACGTAGCCCAGCGAAGGTGGGGCCAAACCTGCCAGCACCCTCGCATCTGTCGCACATCGAGCTCCCACCGCGCACAAAACACCGGGTCATGCTTGACGTCGAAGGCCATGGCAAAGTGGATCACGACGATGAAGTTCGCCCCGATCCCGGTACAAAGAAATCTTATGCTCGATACCCATTGACCACACCTGCGTGAGCCAATATCGACATACCCCGCGTATCCCCGTGGGTCGAAAGGGATAATCGAAGGAATAGCGTCGGGGGGTACAAAAAGGGATACGCCAACGAGTGACGTATCCCTTGATGCATTCGATCCTAATGAATCGGGGCGACAGGATTTGAACCTGCGACCTCCACACCCCCAGTATGGCGCGCTAC
>CAYPCC010000092.1:0-5200 GCA_964409095.1 uncultured Phycisphaera sp.
CCGACACCCCGTGTATCATGCTACATTCCATGACTGACCCCCAGCCACAAACCTTCTACGTCACCACCCCGATCTACTACGTCAACGACAAGCCCCACCTCGGGCACGTGTACACGACGATGGTCGCCGACGTCGTCGCCCGCTACCACCGCCTCCGCGGCGACGACACGTTCTTCCTCACCGGCGTCGACGAACACGCCGCCAAGGTCGTCGATAAAGCCGCCGAGCTAGGCCTCTCCACCGAGGCCTGGGCCGAGCAAAACGCGACCGCGTTCCGCGAGACGTTTGAAAAACTGGAAATGACGAACGACGACTTCGTCCGCACCTCGTCCGCGCAACACAAAGCCAAAGTCACCGAGTATGTCGCCGCGCTCATCGCCAGCGACGACATCTACGAAGGCGAATACGTCGGCTGGTACGACGCGGGCCAGGAAGAATACGTCCCGGAAAACAAAGCCAAAGAGCTGGATTACAAATCCGAAGTCAACGGCAAGCCGCTCGTGAAGAAGGCCGAGAAAAACTACTTTTTTCGGTTGTCCAATTACGTCGAGCCCCTGCTCAAACATTTTGAGGAAAACCAAACCTTCGTCCAACCCGCCGCCCGCCGCAACGAGATCATCAACCGGATTAAGGAAGCCAACGATGTGCCGATCAGCCGCACCGTCGGCGATGCTTCCGGGGGCGGCTGGGGCATCCCGCTTCCGGGGGACGAAGAGCAAACGATCTACGTCTGGATCGATGCGCTATTCAACTATTTAACCTACGTCGATACCCCCGACCGTCGGCACTACTGGAAGTCGGGCGCGACACACTTCATCGCCAAAGATATTTTGTGGTTCCACGCCAGCATCTGGCCAGCCCTCCTCATGGCTTTGCAGAAGTGTGAGGGCTACGACTGGGTCAACCTGCCCAAACAGATTTATTCCCACAGCTATTGGGTCAGCGAGACCGGCGAAAAAATGTCCAAGTCGCTGGGCAACTTCCTCGACCCCGCCGCCATCGACAACTACGTCGAGGAGTTCGGCCTCGACGCCCTCCGCTATTTTTTAGCGACCCGCGGCCCGTTGGGGACGACGGATAGCGCGTTTAGCCCCGACCTGTTCATCGAAACCTACAACGCGGATTTGGCCAACACGTTTGGTAACTCCGCTTCGCGGGTGACGAACATGATCGGGAAATACTTTGATGGTGTGCTGCCTCCTTACGAAGCGGACCAATCTGCCTTCCAGAGTATTCCGCATCCAAATCCAAACATCGGTCCAATCTCGTGCATCCAACTTGAGCAAATGCTGAGTCTCATGGCTTTTGATCGTGTTGCAGATATTGGGTTGAACATTGTGCGGTTGGTGGATCAATTTATTGAGAATACTGCCCCATTCAAACTCGCTAAAGACCCCGAGAAGATGCCGGAGGTGGGGACGATTCTTTACAACTGTGCGGAGGCGTTGCGGATTGCGTCGGTGTTGTTGTGGCCGTTTATTCCTGATGCTTGCGAGAAGTTTTGGGGGCGGATCGGCTGCGACTACGCCGCGCAGATGAAAGCCCCCGGAAACGGCGGCAAGGGTAACCTCGACGAATGGGTTAAGTGGGGACAACTGAAGCCGGGGACGCTGATCGAAAAAGGCGAGGCGTTGTTTCCGCGGTATCAGGTGCCGAAGAAATAAATAGACGGGAGTTTTTGAGTTAGGTGGCGGATCGCCTGCGCGGCGAGCGGCAGGGGCAATGCCCCTGCACCCCTTTCGGAAAATTCGCCCCGTGTTTCAACGTGGCCATGGGTTTTCGCGTACCGCCGTCCGGTAGGCCGCGGAGCGGAACTATTCGATCGGGATCAGGTTGCTGCCGGGTTCCAGCGCGGTGAACACATCGTTATCTAAATCCCAGCGGAGGGCGCGGGCCGTCGTGCGGCCGTTGGGTTGGTCGTCGCGGTTGAGCACGACTTCGCGGCGGGGCTCGGCCCAGAGCAGAACGGTGCGGGTGGCTTCCTGGTATTCGAGGTGGTCGGCTACGATGTTGGAGGGGCCTTGGGCGACGCGGACCCGGCCGTCGGCGTTGACTTGGCGGATCTGGGCTTGGGGGGCAGTGCCGGCGTCGCTTCCGAGGTAGGCCCCGAGGCCGCCGGTCTCGGTGAGGTCGGCGACGAGACGCTGGGCGTCGAGCTTGATGGGTTCTTGTTCTTCGCCGTCGCTTTTTCCGGGTGCGGGGCGGTGGAGCATGTAGACGTCTTTTTCGAGGCGCAGGTCGTTGGCCTGGGCGTCTAGGGTGAGTTGGTCTTCCCAGGCGAAGAGGGTGACGCCGCGGCCGACGAAGTTGATCCCCCCGGAATGTGCGGTGGGGTTGTCGTCGCCCGTCCGTGGGGTGGCTACCCCACGGCTTTGGGCGGGGGTGCGGTAATCCTCTAACAGCATGCGGCCGCGGGTGGGGACGATGACTTGTTCGATGGTGATGTGGTCGTCGATGGGGGTGGCGTTGGTGAGGTTGGGGGGTTGGTTGATGAAGACGAGTTCGCGGCCGATGAGGGTGAGGCGGGTGAGGGGTCGGTCGTCGGGGGCGTTGTCTGCCTGAGCTTCCGGGGCTTCCGGGGGTCCGGGGGGGGCGAAGGTTTGGGCGGTGAAGTTGACTTGTTGGTCGGCGTTGTCGGGGTCGGCGGTGGCGTGGGCGCGGCGGAGGTCTAACGCGGAGGCTTGAGGGGCGGACCCGGGGGTGGCTACCCCCGGGCTTTGGGGGGTGTTGAAGTCTTGGGGGACGAATTCGAGGGCGAGGGTGTGGGCGTCGAGAGAGGTGTCATCCGTGGCGGAGGTGGAGGCGGAGCGGACGTTGCCGACGAAGTGGGCGCGGCCGGCGGCGTTGTCGAAGGCCATGGACTCGGACCACGTCACGTTGAGTTTGGCGACAGGGTCGTTGTCATCGACGTTGGCGGAGAACGTGCCGGGGCCCAGGGCGTCGGCGGTCTGGGCGTTTTCTTCGAGGATGAGGTGGACGCCGGCGAGGGTCGCGCCGTCGCGGGTGAGGGTGGCGAAGGACCGGTCGTTTTCGCCGAAGAGTTCGAGTCGGCCGACGCGGGGGTCGGCGTCGAGGGCGTGGGCGGTGAGCGTGGTTTGTTCTTCGAGCAGATCGACGGTGATGTTGCCCAGGGCGCGGAGGCGGGTGATTTGGATTTTTTCGGCGTCGGTGTCTAGTGCAGGAGTTGGGTTGGGGTTGGGGGACCCGGGGATGGCGATCCCCGGGCTTTGGGGGGCGAGGTCCACGTCGAGGGATTGGGCGGTGAAGGTGGTGGTGGGCTGCTTGGCGAGGACGGGTTGGTCGGGGTTGCCCAGGGCTTGGAGGTGGGAGGGTTGGGCGCGGCCGTCGGCGTCGGGGGTGAGGGTGAGCGTGAGGGCGGGGCTGGTGAGGTCGAGGGTTTGGTCGGGGTCGTCGGAGGTGGCAACGGCGTGGACGTTGCCCAGGAAGGTGGCGGATTCGAGGTTGGCCAGCGAGTCGTCGGCGTGGCGGTGGAAGTTGAGGTCGAGGCGGTCGGCGAAGGCGACGCGGAGGCCTTGGTCGTCGGCGGCGAGTTGGCCGGGGCCCAGGATGGTGCCGACGCCGTCGGCTTCGCTGAGGGTGAGGCTGGCGGCGGTGAGGTCGCCGAGTTCGGGGGAGTTAAGGGTGAGGGGGTGGTCGGTGGAGCCGTCGGCGAAGACGGTTTGGCCGGCGGTGCGGTAGCCCACGGCGGCGGCGGTGATGCGTTGGTCCTCGGCGGGGTTGTTGAGGACGGCGGGTTGGCCGTGGAGGGTGAGGACGGCTTGGTTGGGGGCGGGGATTGGGGCTGAGGAATCGGGGGACCCGGGGATGGCGATCCCCGGGCTTTGGGGGGAGACGGGGGTGAGTTCGAGGCGGCCGGTCCATCGGACGAGGATGTCGTCGGGGGCGGGGGTGAGCAGGGCGCGCGGGTCGCCCCCGGAAGCACCCCCGGAAGCGCCCCCGGAAGCGCCAGCGGAAGGGGTGGGGTTGGTGTTGATGAAGTCGAGGGGTGGGGTGGCGGTCGTAGCGGAGGTGGGCCGGGGGATGGCCATCCCCCGGCTTTGGGCGGGGTTGTTGTTTGCGGGGGCGGGGGTGAAGAGGACTTCGAGGCGGTCGCCGGTGAGGGTCGTGTGGTCGGGGCCGACGAGGATGTTGAGGTTGTCGTAGAGGACGACGCGGTAGGGTTGGGGGGGGTTGTCTTGGGTGGTGGGGGGGAGCGTGGAGGCGGCGGCTGGGGGTTGGCTATCCCCGGGCTTTGGGGTGGGGTTGTTGTTGGATGCGGTAAAGGTTGAGCCTTGGGCGAGGCGGAGTTGGTCGCCTTGGGCGATGACGAGGCGTTCGACGCGTTGGTCGAGGAGGTTGAACGTCAGGTCGAGGCCGGTGCCGGTGAAGTCCACGGCCGGGCCGACGAGGCGGACGGGGCCTTCGGAGGTGATGTGTCCGTTCTCACGGTCGAAGCGGGTGAGTTCGTCGAGATAGAGGCGGAACTGGATGTGGTCGGGGTCGTCGAGGTTGAGGCGCTGGTCTTCGGGGGCTTGGTATTGGGTGACGACGGTGTTTTGGTGGAACTCGCCGCGGGTGGGTTCGTTGCCGGGGTGGTAGAACCGGCCGGCGTCGGCGGTGACGCGGAGGACGCGCCGGTCTGAGGAGCGGACCTCGGCGGCGGGGCGGATGACGTCGGCAACGAAGTTGGGCTGGGGGACGACTTGGTCGCCGGTGAAGAGGGTGACGGTATCGCCGTCTTCGCTGTAGAGCTGAAAGTCCTGGACGACTTCGACGAGGTCTTGCGTGCCGACGCGGGGGTTGGCCAAGTCCTCGGCGGTGATGCCGGGGTTGGTGAGGGTGGGGGGGATGGGTTGGGAGGTGTGGTCGGTGGAGCGGCTAGGCCCGCCGGCAAGGATCGCCAGGGTCACCACCGCGATCGCAGCGATCAGGCCGACACCCACCATAAGAATGCGCTTGTCCATCGGTACAGTGTCGGCGTGGTCGCGGGGGGATTCAAGTAGGCCGGGCAAAACCAAGCCTCACGCATGAAAATCGCGTGAAACCCTGGCGCCCAAGACGGCGGGCGGTCGCGGGGGGTGGGCCTCGCCGTTATGATCGTTCTCCGAGCGGCTGCGACTTCTTGAGCGGCTGTGTTGACCTTCGCTAACCCCGTTGCCCCTAGGAATCCCCATGATCGGCAAGATCTTCAAAGCCTACG
>CAYPCC010000092.1:5210-11025 GCA_964409095.1 uncultured Phycisphaera sp.
CGCCCTCTACCCCGACCCGCTCAACGAAGACGCCGGCTGGAAAGTCGGCTACGCCACCGGCCAATTCCTCAAAGCCCAAAACGGCCAAGGCAAAATCGTCGTCTCCCGCGACCACCGGCCCGCCGCGCCGTCGATGGCCGAGGCGCTCATCAAAGGCATCCGCGCCTCGGGTATGGGCGTCATCGACCTGGGTCGATGCGACACGTCGATCCAATACTTCGCCATCCCCCACCTCGGCGGCGTCGGCGGCGTGCAGTGCACCGCCTCGCACAATCCCATCGAATACATCGGCTTCAAGATTTCGCGCGAAGGCGCCAAGCCCGTCGGGGCCGACACCGGCCTCAAGGACATCGAAGCCATCGCCCAAACCCTCAAAGGCGACTGCCCCCCCCCGGAAGGCGGGTACGAAAAAGCCGACGTCTGGGACGCCTACCGCGCCCACATCCTGGGCTTCATGGGCGAACTCAAACGCCCCCTCAAACTCTTCGTCGACGCGTCCAACGGCTGCGGCACGATGCTGCTCGACAAAGTCTTCTCCAATGTTCCCAACCTTGAAGTCATCACCACCAACACCCAGTGGACCGACGACTGGGCGCACGAACCCAACCCGCTGGTGGCCGAGAACATGATGCCCACGCAAGACGGCGTGCAGAAACACTCGGCCGACCTGGGCGCATGTTTTGATGGCGACGCCGACCGCTGCATGTTGGTCGACGACGCCAGCGAACTCTGCGGCTGTGACCACCTCACCGCCTGGCTCGCGGGCCATTTCCTCCAAGAAGAGCCCGGCAGCGCGATCGTCTACGACCTCCGCTCGTCCAAAGTCGTTTCCGAAACCATCACCGCCCTCGGCGGCACGCCCGCCATCGCCAAAGTCGGCCACGTCAACCTCAAAGCCAAGCTCCGCGAAACCGACGGCATCTTCGGCGGCGAACTCTCGGGCCACTTCTACTTCAAAAACAACAGCTTCGCCGACTCGGGCGCGATCACCCTCGCCGCCGCGCTCAACGTCCTGAGCAAGCAAGACGAAAAACTCTCGGACCTCATGGCCCCGTTCCGCAAGTACCCGCAATCGGGCGAGATCAACTTCGAAAACGACGACAAAGCCGGCACCCTCGCCGACCTCAAACAAACCTACGGCGACCAGGGCGCCGACATCATGGAACTCGACGGCGTCACCATCGACCTTTGGGATGCCGCTTCCGGGGGAGGGTTTTGGTTCAACGTCCGCGCCAGCAACACCGAGCCGCTCCTGCGGCTCAACGCCGAGGCGAAGGACGAAAAAACCCTCGCCGAGTTGCTCGCCGCCATCAAGCCGAAGCTCGGCCACGAGTCGGCCGGCCACTGACTTGGTTTGAACTGATCACTGTTTACTGTTCACTCATCACTGGTACCCCATGACGCCCAAGCAAGTCCTCCAACTGGTTAAGACCCAACAAGTCGAGTTCATCGACTGCCGATTCATGGACTTCCCCGGCCTCTGGCAACACACCACCTACCCCGTCTCCGAGCTCACCGAAGCCAGCTTCACCGACGGCTTCGGTTTCGACGGCTCGTCCATCCGCGGATGGAAAGCCATCAACGAAAGCGACATGCTCATCGTCCCCGTCGCCGACACCGCCAAGATCGATCCGTTCTACCAACGCAAAACCCTCAGCCTCATCTGCGACATCAAAGACCCGATCACCAAGAAAAGCTTCAGCCGCGACCCCCGCAGCATCGCCCGCAAAGCCGCCAAATTTCTCAAAGACTCCAAACTCGCCGACCAGGCTTACTTCGGCCCCGAACTCGAGTTCTTCGTGTTCGACCAGGTCCAATACGACCAAGGCATCAACCACGCCGGCTACATGGTCGACTCGGCCGAGGGCGTCTGGAACCGCGGCAAACAGTCCCCCGCTAACCTCGGCAACCAGGTCCGCCTCCGCGAAGGCTATTTCCCCTGTCCGCCGATGGACACCATGCACGACCTGCGCAGCGAGATGGCGTCGATCATGCAAGACATGGGCATGCCCGTCGAATGCCACCACCACGAAGTCGCCACCGGCGGCCAGGGCGAAATCGACCTGCGCTACCAGGAACTCGTCCACATGGCCGACTCCTGCATGCTCTACAAATACATCGTCAAAAACGTCGCCGCCCGCTACGGCAAGGTCGCCACGTTTATGCCCAAACCACTCTTCCAAGACAACGGCAGCGGGATGCACTGCCACTTTTCCCTTTGGAAAAGCGGCAAAAACCTCTTCGCCGGCAAAAAATACGCGGGCCTCTCCCCGATGGGCCTCCACGCCATCGGCGGCATCCTCCGCCACGCCCCGGCCCTCCTCGCCTTCACCAACCCCACCACCAACAGCTACAAACGCCTCGTCCCCGGCTACGAAGCGCCCGTCAACCTCACCTACTCGTCCCGCAACCGCTCCGCCGCGATCCGCATCCCCCAATACTCCCAAAAAGACGAGACCCGCCGACTCGAGTTCCGCACGCCCGACAGCTCCTGCAACCCTTACCTCGCTTTCAGCGCCATGCTCATGGCCGCGATCGACGGCATCCAAAACCAGATCGACCCCGGCGACCCGCTCGACAAAGACATCTACGAACTCGACCCCGCCGAACGCGACGCCATCCCCCACGCCCCCGCCGAGTTGTCCGAAGCCCTCGACGCCCTCCAGGCCGACCACGCCTTCCTCCTCGAAGGCGACGTCTTCACCGACGACGTCATCCACTACTGGATCAAGTACAAACGCCAGCAGGAAGTCAACGCCCTGCGCCAACGCCCGCATCCGTTTGAGTTTTGCATGTACTTCGACATCTAAACCCCTCGCGCAACACAAAGCCGAGGGATGACCATCCCTCGGCTTTAAAATTCCAAACCCAACCCCCATTCACTCGGCGCTATACGCCGTCACCGCGTCTTCGTGCACCAAAAACGCATCCGACGTGTCCGGGGCATCCTCGAAGAGGTAATCGAGTTCGTTGACCAAGGCGTTGCCGTACTTGGTCTGCTCGAACTCGGCAGAGGTTTCAAACGACGTGCTGCTGTCGTTGCGCACCACGCCGCCACGCCAATCGCCACTTCCGGGGTCGGTCCAGACGCCGGAGAGGTCATCGCGGCCGGTACCGATGGCCCGGTCGCCCATCATGATCGCGCTGGTGTTGAGCGTCTCTTTCCACTCGATGGCCCGTCGGGAAGCACTTCCCCCGACCCGTTCAGGCCGGGGAAGTATCCGTCGTTCCCGCCTTTTTTGTTGGACTGTGCAAACGTACGAAGCCTTGGTGGATCCCGCGGAGTTGGGTGTTGTTAGCCATAAAGCGGCTACCCTTACATCTAGATTGAGCGAGCAAAGGCAGTAGCAGCACAATCGCGATCGAGATAACAACGATGGTGATAATCAATTCAACGGCCGAAAAGCCTTTTTCACGTCTATGTAAAAACATCAAACAATCTCCTGTGTAGAGAAGTTTCAGAAGCAACCCCGCCGCGGGATGGGCGGCATGTGACAACGCCCCCGGATTTATGGGCGGGCGGAGGGATCAAATTGGACGTGTTCGCGGGAGGCGGAGCGGAGGGGCCGAGCGACGGAATCGAGACAGATCAGCGAATAAAAAATAACAAGAGGGTGTCGGTTCGGCGGGACGCCCGTTGGGATCAGATACCCAAGATATTATTGCCTTGAACTTACGGGGGGGACGAACACGGGGAGGGGTCGGGGCGTAACGAACGCCGTAGACCCGGAGCTCGGCGGGGCGGCCGACATGGGGCGGACGAAGGCTCCTTTCCAAAAACCCGCGGAGACGCCGCGGGCGTGAGGACAGCTTTTCAAAATATCGACGGGCCCGCCCGCCGTCGAGCAAAATTTGCGAAGATACACTTTGAATTCTTCAACGCGGTATTTACCGCTTGGTCATCCCCTCAAACGCCTCGATCGGTCTTGCCGATAACGAATCCACGATGAGCCGACGCCTTCGAACTCGACAACCCGCCCGCCGTGTTTGCCCCGATGCCCGCATCGCGGGTGTGGCGATGTTGGTGGGGGTGATGTTAGCGACGCTGGGTTGTGCCTCAGGCACGCCGAGCCGGGCCGGGGCGGGCGCGACGTCGTCGGCCAGCCGCGACATCACGGTCAGCCCCGAAGCCCGCGTGCGGGCCGGGCAAATCCTCAAGGACAGCGGCCAACTCGACGCGGCGCTTAATGAGTTCAACCGCGCCCTCGAATCCAACCCCCGTTCGGTCGATGCCGTGCTGGGCATCGGCTCGGTCCAGCACGCCCGGGAGCAATACGAACAAGCCCGCGACACCTACCGCCGCGCCGTCGGCATGGACCAGACCCGCGGCGACGCCCGCTACTTCCTGGGCCTCATGCAGCAAGTCCTTGGCGAGATCGGCGAAGCCATCGCCGAGTACCAAAAATCCCTCGAACTCGACCCCGACAACCCCGACACCCACCGCGACCTCGCCACCGCCTACCTCCAAGTCGGCCGGCCCGATCTGTCGCTGCCCCACGCCGAGCGTGCCGTCGAACTCCAGCCGAGCTCGCAACCGGCGTGGTGCAACCTCGCGGTGACGTATTCCATCCTCGGCCGATACGACGACTCGCTCACCGCCTACCGCACCGCCACCGAGATCGGCGAGCTCGACGCCCCGGTCCTCCTGGGCATGGGCGACACCCACCTCAAGCTCGGCAACTTCCCGCGCGCGGTCAACACCCTCGCCGAGCTGGTCCGTCAGTTCCCCAGTGCCGTCGCCCACGAACGCCTGGGCTATGCACTCTTTCGCGTATACGACTTCGATAATTCGATGCAGCACTATCGGCGGTCTTTGGTCTACGACCCCAACGAAACCAACGCCCTCAACGGCCTAGGCGCATGCCTGCTCACCGACTACCTCCAGCAGCGCAACTTACGCCGCAAAGCCAAGCTCCACGAAGCCCTCGCCACCTGGCGCAGCAGCCTGCGCATCAATCCCAATCAGCCGCAGATCGTCGATTTGCTGACGCGATACGACTTGCCAGACTAAGGAAAAAGCTGGCCCGGCATATTCATGAGGTTTTACGCCGCGTCGAGATCGGTGTCGGCGGCATCCGCCGCGACGGGGTCCTGACCCGCGACAATCGGGTGGTATTCCTCATCCTCGGTGATGACGTGCCCCGACGTGGTCTGGATCTCGGGGACGGGGTTCTCGGCGAGGTGTTTTTTCCACTTCTTTTCTAAATCCGCTTGCACGTCTTCGTCGAGTTTGCCAAAACCGACTCTTCCGCGACATTTGGGGAAACGCGAACAACTCATCCATAAGCCGCGTTTGGAATCGCGGACGTAGAGCGTCGCGCCGTCGTTGTTTTCGCCGCAGGTCGGGCAGACGATGTCGGTGGTCATCGGCGGAGCTTTGGGCAATACGACGTGGCCCTTTTTGGGGTCGAGCTTGATGATGTACTGCACGTCGGGGTAGTTGGAGGACGCGAGGAACGGGCCGAAGCGTCCGGTGCGGCGGATCATCGGCTTGCCGTCTTCGGGGCAGAGGATGTCGGTGAGCTCGGGCTCCATGGGGTTGCCTTCGCCGTCGATCGGCGCGGCGTATTTGCACGGCTCGGGCATCTCATCACTGAGACGTTGGAAGCGGGTCTTGTCGTCTTTGGTGAGTTTGGACCAGAGGATTTTGTCGCTGGCGTTTTCGGTTTGCACCTTGGGCCGGGCTTTGCCTTTTCCCTTGTAGAGAAGCCATTTCCCGCCGGAAGCAGGGGCGTCGTGGCCTTCGGGGTCGACTTCGACGGGCGGGACGTTGAAGGCGGTGCAGGACAGGAATCGGCCGTTGCGGCCGAACTTG
>CAYPCC010000093.1:0-7948 GCA_964409095.1 uncultured Phycisphaera sp.
CCCCCCGCCCCGCCGCAACTGGCGAGGAAACGTCGGGTGAGAATAAACTTTTTTGTCGGCGGTGGGAATCGTCATCGGGGTTGAGCGGTTCGTATAATTGTCCGTAGCCATGTGGTTCGCGTGAGTCACGCGGACGGCGGACCCAGCGCGGCGCGCTGAATTGAACCGACTTATTGTAAGCCCTGAGCCTGTGCCATGAGCGAATGGAACGACGCCGAAGAACATGCCGAACGAGCCCAGCGCTTTTATCGGGCGGGACAGTGGGAACACGCGCTGCGTGAGCTTCAAGAAGCGCTCGACCAGCGTCCGGACGAAGGCGAGTGGTTGTTCGGCCTGGGCTTGACCCTCGACGCTCTGGAGCGTTACGACGAGGCGGCCGAGGCGTTTGAAAAAGCATTGGTCCACCGCGGCGAGGACGTGCCGGGGCTGCTGCACTTGGGCATCGACCTGATCCGTGCCGGCCAACCCGAGCGGGCCGTGCAGGCGCTCGAGCGGGTGAATCAGCTCGACGCGGGGGTCGCGTTGGCCTACGTCCATCGCATCCTCGCCTATTCATTGCTCGACCGACACGACGACGCGGAGGTGATGTTCTACCTCGCCCGGCAGCACCGCCCGGAAGCCGAGGCTTCGCCGCCAACCGACGCCAAATCGTTCGGCCAAATCGTCTCCGACCTCGAGCAATCGCTCGACGCCGACGACGCCCAAGGCCCGTCCGACGCTCTGGGTGAAGACGACTCTGGCCACCTGTTTTACGACGGCGACCTCGAAACCCAAGCCATCGCCTACGACTATCTCGCCCAATCCCTCGCCGCCCGCGACGAGCACGACCGCGCGGCGTGGTGCTGGCACGAAACCCTCCGCCTCGACCCCGCCCACCCCGACGCCAACCGCAGCCTCGCCCTGCTCCACCAGCAACGCGGCCAAATCGAACGCGCTCGGCTTCACTATCAACGGCAACTCCGTCTCGACCCGGATGACGTCGATACGCTGCTCGACTTCGCCGACATGCTCTTCGACAACGACCGCTTGGCCGAGGCCGGCGAAAAATATCGCCGAGCCCTCGACTGCGACGGCACGCTGGCCGTGGCCCACCAACGGCTGGGCGACTTGGCGCTCATCAACAGCCACCTGGCCGCCGCGATCGATCGCTACGAACGTGCCCGCCAACTCGACCCCAGCCTGCCGGGGGTCCACCTGGGCCTGGCCACCGCGGCGCATCAACGTGGGCATGACCAACAAGCGCGGGAATGGGTGCTCGAAGAACTCGGCCGCGAGGGGCAGACCGCGGAGCAGGTCATCGACTTGGCGTGCCTGTTGACCGAGCTTGGCCTTCACCGCAAAACGGTGAGTCTGCTGACCCCCCTGCTTTCGGGGGCCGACGACTTGCTGATGAGTGACAACGAGTTGTACGCCTCGGCGCTGTTGTGTCGTGGCGAGGCGCAGATCGCCATGGGCGAATGGGCCGAGGGGTCCGCTGACTGCGAACGCAGCCTCAAGCTGATCCCCGACCAGCTCCCGGCCCTGCTGCAGCTGGCAGAGGCGCAATTCCAAGCCGGCGATCTCGACGCCGCCCGAAGCTGGCTCCGCCGCGGGTTCGACGCATCGCCCCACCACGGCCCGCTGCGCCGGCTCCACCGGAAAGTCCAAATCGCCCGGCTTCGGCAAATGCTCCGGCGGATCTTCCGACGCAAAACATAAGCCAACGCACCGCGTGATCCCCTCATTCATAGCCGGGACCTCAACGGTCCCGGGGCCGCGGCCAACGCGCAACCCTCGGCTCCGGGACCTGCTACGTCCCGGCTATTTCGATTACAGGATTGCCTCCCCCACTCGACACCCGCGCCGGGTCGATTACCATCCTCGCATGATCGACCTCAAAGACCTGCGTGCGAACCCCGACAAATACCGCCAAGGCGCGGCGAACAAGAACAGCCACGTCGATATCGACGCGCTGCTGTCGCTGGATGAACAAGTCCGCGCGCTGCAAACCGATCAGCAAAAACTCGCCGCCGAGAAAAACGCGATCGGTAAAGAGATCGGCCAAGTCGCCGGTCAAATGAAGAATGCCGACGCCGACACCAAGGCCAACCTGCAAGCCCGCATGGCCGAGTTGCAAGCCCGCCCCAACGAAATCAAAGCCGCCGAGGCGCAAGTGAGCGAACAACTCGCCGCGCTCGAAGCCCAGCGAGATGACTTCTGGCTGCTTGTCCCCCAACCCGCCGACGACGACGTGCCCGTGGGCAAATCGGCCGAGGACAACGTCGAACTACGGCGATGGTCGCCGACGGATGAAAACGCCTTCGACCCCACGAAAACCTTTGCCCAGCAGCGCGGCTTTGAACCCAAGAGCCATATCCAGCTCATCGAAGACCTGGGTCTCGTGGATTTCGATCGCGGCGTGAAGATCGCCGGGTCGCGCAGCTACGTCCTCGTCGGCGACGGGATGCGGCTGCACCAAGCGGTGCTGCGCTACGCTTTCGACTTGATGACGCTGACCAACGGCTTCACGCCGTTGAGCGCCTCGTGTCTCGTCCGCCACCACACCCTTGTCGGCACCGGCTTCTTCCCCCACGGCCGCGAGCAGGTCTACGACGTCGCCAACCCCACCGCCGAAGGCGGACTAGCCCTCACCGGCACCGGCGAAGTCGGCCTGATGGCGTATCACATGGACGAGATCCTCCCCCCGGAAAAATTGCCGTTGAAGTACACCACCGTATCGACCTGCTTCCGCCGCGAAGCGGGCAGCGCCGGCAAGGACACCGCCGGGCTGTACCGCATCCACCAGTTCGACAAAGTCGAGCAGGTCGTCATCTGCGAGGCGGATGAAAAAACCAGCCGCGACTGGCACCAGAAAATGATCGGCTACGTCGAGGGCTTCCTCCAAAGCCTTGGCCTGCCGTACCGTTTGCTGCAATGCTGCACCGGCGACCTGGGGCCAAAGAACGCCGACATGATCGACCTCGAATGCTGGATGCCCAGCCGGGCCGCCCCCGGAACCACCGCGGCCCCCGACGGCCATGCCGATACATCCGGCGGCTGGGGCGAAACGCACTCGGCGTCACGCCTCTACGACTACCAGACCCGCCGTTTGAATCTGCGCTACCGCGGTTCCGGGGGCGACCCCGCCGACCCCAAAGGCAAAGCCACCAAGTTCTGTCATAGCCTCAACAACACCGTCGCCGCCAGCCCACGCTTGCTGATCCCCATTCTGGAGTTGTATCAAAACGCCGACGGCAGCGTCACGATCCCCGCCGTGCTCCGGCCGTACATGAACGGCCAAACCACCATCGGCTAAACCCCCTCGCCCCGCCGTCCACTTCCGACTTGACGATTCCGGACGTGCGTTAGCCGATTTTGCCTTCTGAAACCCGATCCGTTCGTGGATGATGCTTAGCTCTGCTGACTCCCGCAGTCCTGCGGGAGATCAGCGGATGTCTTGCTCCTTTTGCATCTTTCCTTTCGGAGTTTATCCTCATGCACCGTCTGCCCCTCTCATTATCGATGACCGTGGTGATGCTGGCGTCTATTGCAATCCCTGCGATTGCCCAGCCGCTCAATCCCTTGCCCGCCGCATCGCCGCGCTTCCCCACGGTGGAGATCGCCGCGACATTCGCCCCGCCCGGCGAGTCCAACGTCCGCTCGTCCTTCAACCTCGCCGACGGCGTCGCGGTCATCGGCACCGAAGAAACCGGCGATATCTACAAAACCACCGACCGCGGCCAAACCTGGACCAAAATGATCGATACCGATGAGCTCTGGGAAATCTCCGACGTCCGCAACTTCATCCGCGCTCAAGACGGCGCGATCTACGCCACCACCTCCGAACCCGCCACCATTCTCCGTTCGTCCGACGACGGCGACACCTGGGACCTACTCGCCAAACCCAAAGCCTCCCGCACCGTCGGCCTCGTGCAACTCGACGGCGGCGCAATCCTCGCCGGCCTCCGCCGATCCGAAAACAACAAGATCAGCATCATCCGCAGCGAAGACGGCTTCGCCACCTACGACACCGTCGTGCTCAGCGACACCCTGCCCGGCCAAAACACGACCTGTCTCTATGACCTGGGCGGCGGCGTGGTGCTCTGCGGCGTAGGCTTCGAAGCGTCCGGAAAGATTTTTAAATCCACCGACGCTGGCCTGACTTGGTCGCAAACCGCAGAGTTTGACGACGCCCGCGACATGATGAATTTCTTTCAAGTCGGCGACAAGGTGTACGCCATGTGCTCGGGCGTCTCGAAACTCTTCGTCAGCGACGACGCCGGCGACATCTGGACCACCGCCGTACAAGTCTGGGACCAAGGCTTCCTCGGCCAAGCCGCGACCATCCAGCATCATGACCAGCCCTTCCTGCTCCTCGCCGCCACCGACCAGCGCATTAAAAAAGCGCCGCGGCACGTCGTGCTCATCTCAGACGACGCCGGGCAAACCTGGTTCGAGTGGATCGAACTGGCTGTCGATACCTCCGGCGGGGCCAGCAACCTCGCGGTCATCAGCGATGACACCATCGTCGTCGGCACCGGCAACCACTCGGTCCAAGACGTCGTCTACACCATGCAATTCCGTTAATACACCGTCACAAAGCGTCCAAAACCCAAATGAAGACTTCGCCTGAACCGAGATCAGATGACGTTATTCCTCTAAGTCATTGCAAACAATAGATTAACGACTATTCATTTGACTCGTTTGACGATTTCAACTATGCTGATGGGCTATGCCAACCTCCGCCAAGAACACCAAACGTAATCCAAAAAAACCTATTCCGACGGGCCGTTCACGCAGCGCTGCCCGCCCCAGCAAGCCCGCGGGATCCCCGATGATCGATCCCAGCACCATCACCAATTACACCACCGCCCTACGCTGGCTCTACGAACACGTGGACCACGAACGCCAGCGGATGGCCAAGTACGACCAGCCGACGTTCAACCTCGACCGGATGCGCAAGCTCCTGCACCTCCTGGGCGACCCGCAGGACCAGCTCAAGATCGTTCACGTCGCGGGGACCAAGGGCAAAGGCTCGACCTGCGCCATGATCGGCTCGATGCTCCAGGCCTGCGGCTACACCGTCGGTAGCTACTCCAGCCCCCACCTCATCGACCTCCGCGAACGCATCACCATCGACAACCACATGGTCTCGTATGCCGACTGTGCCGAGCTCTTCAAAGCCATCGCCGAGGTCGAACACAAGTTCGGCAAGACCAACCATCTGACCTTCTTTGAGATCATGACCGCCGCGGCACTGCTGCACTTCCAGCAAGAGGCCGTGGACATCGTCGTGCTCGAAACCGGACTCGGGGGCCGGCTCGACTCGACCAACGTCGTCACCCCCCTCGTCACCGCCATCACCGGGCTGTCGATGGACCACACCCAGTTCCTCGGCAAGACCCTCCCCGAAATCGCCCGCGAAAAAGCCGGTATCTTCAAGCCCGGCGTCCCCGCGATCTCCATCGTCCAAGACAAAGAAGCTAGCGAAACCCTACGCCAAGTCGCCGAGGAAGTCGGCACCACCCTCGAAGTCACCGGCAAAGAACTCGATTTTTCCTACCGCTTCGAGGCCAACCGCGAGCTCGGGCCCCACACCCGCGTCTGCCTCACCACCGAACACTCCAAGTTTGAGCACCTCCCCGTCCCGCTCAAGGGCGAACACCAAGCCCAAAACTGCGGCCTCGCCCTCGCCGTGCTCGACAAGCTCACCGCCCACGGCTTCACCCTCCCGCTGGACAAAGTTATCGACGGCCTCGCCGCCACCGAGCTGCCCGGCCGCATGGAAACCGTCCACGACACGCCCCGCGTCATCATCGACGGCGCCCACAACGGCGCCTCGATCACCGCACTCACCAAGTCGCTGGGCGCGCACGTCCAGTACGACAGCCTCGTTATGATCTTTGGCTGCGGCCAAGACAAAGACATCAACGGGATGCTCAAGCAGATCGCTTTGGGGGCCGACAAAATCATCTTCACCCGCGCCAAGGCCAACCCCCGGGCCGAGGAACCCGAAGACCTGATGCGTCGGTTCACGGACCTGTCGCCGAAGATGGCTCAGTGCGCGCCCAACCTCGAAGCCGCCCTGAAGCTCGCCGCCCGCGCGGTCAGCCGTGAGGATTTGATCGTCGTCACCGGCAGCTTCTACCTCGCCGGCGAAGCCCGCAAATACTTCATCGACGCCAAGGCCAAGCAAGCCAAAGGCTAAGCCGACGCGGCACCAGCCGGCCATCGTCAAGCCCCGCCAAATCTAGCGGCCCCGCCCGGAGTACGCGGGACCTGCTTGGAACAATTTTCTTCAATCCTCGCGGGAGTTGGTTATACTTCCCCGGCAAGGCCGTTGCCCCCCCCACGGCTTTCGTTTCGATCAGGGTGCAGAACAACGCGACGCTTCGGGCCCCGGCAAAACCGGGCCTGCGGTGGTTGAGGAGTGCACACAGTTGGCCACAAAACGAGGAGGAAAAAGCGGGCTACGCACGCCCTTGGGCTCACGCTCGGGCGGTGGAAGCTCTGCGTCCGCGTCCGACGCGGGGCAGGTCACCCGCTGGTGGTCGCGGCTCTCGGGGCGCAAACGCTGGCTCGCGCTGGCGGGCTTGGTCGGGGCGTTGGCCGGGGCGGCGGCGGGTTGGTGGGGCGTGGGCCGAGTCGAATACCGCGCAGCGGGCATCGTACAGCTCGGCCTCGCGCACGGGCTTTCGGCTGATGCCGTCCACAGCTTCGCCGCGAATGAATCGCTGCGGATGGATGAGGTGGTCGAGCGGGAGCTTGCGCAGCTGCGTCACTTGGCGGGGTCCCCCATGCAGGCCGAGGGGTTGGTGATTGAGGCGCGTCGGGCCGAGGACTCGGCAACCCGTCTGAACGTGAACGCGACGGCGGTGAGCGCCGATGCCGCCGACGAGTTGTTACGCACCGTACTCGAGACGTATCGCAGCGCGACGGTTCTCCACGAAGACGCCAACCAAGCCGCTGCATGGAGCCAAACGATCGCTCGGCTTCATGCTCTCCGCGCCGAGGTCGCCGCGGGACGATCCCGCTTGGCCCAGACCCGCGCCGCGATGCGGGAAGACCGCAAAGACCAAGACGTCGGTTACGCCGGCCCGATCACCGAGGTCGACCCCGCGTGGTCCGCTGCGATCTGGACGCAGAACGAAACCCGCCGCGCTGCGGCGATGGTGCGTGATCGCTTGGTTGAACTCGAAACTTTGCCTATACCTGAGGCCCAGCAGGTCGCTTCTCTCGACCCGGAGGCCGCGACGTGGTGGGGCCGGATGCAGGGGCTCAACGCCCAGTTGGCCGACGCGGTTTGGCCGCCGAATCCCACGATGGCTCAGCGCCTCAGCGAACGCGCTGCCCTCGAAGCACAGCTCCAAGCGCGTGCGGCCGACACCCGCATCCTCCCACTGGGCGACGCGGGCCTGACGTTCCGGGCGGTACGGATCAGCGAGACGCAAGCTCAGTTGGCCGAGCTTAACCAAGCCCAGGCGTTGGCCGAGCAACGTGTTGCCGAGCTGGAACCTCGGCTGACCGCGTGGCGTGAGCTCAACGCCCGGGTCCAGGACCTCGAAGCGCAGCTCGCCATGCAGGAGGCCGCGGTCGCGGAACTCGACCCCGGGTCGGGGGTCCGCCTGCTTCACGCCGAACCGCTCACGCCCGACGCGGTGGTCTGGCGTGACCATCGCCCCGCCTCGGCGGCGTGGGGCGCGGGGCTGGGGAGTGTGGTGGGCGTCTTGATTTGCAGCGGGGTGTTCATTCTCGACAAGCGGGTCCGCCGATCACGCGACGGCGGGTTGATCGGCTCCACCGTCCCCGTGCTCGGCGCGGTGCCGACCACCGGCGACTATCCCACCACCCCGCCCCGCCCCGGCGAGCAACGCATCGAGGTCGCGTCGATCCAAGCGGTGCGGGCGGTCTTGGAAAGTAAGCTGCGCCCCGGCACGGACGACCAGCCGCCCGGCGGGGCGTTTGCCGT
>CAYPCC010000093.1:7958-11006 GCA_964409095.1 uncultured Phycisphaera sp.
TTGCCGTGACCGGGATCGCCGCGAGCAGCGGGGCCACGAGCGTCGCGGTCGGCCTCGCCGCGTCGATGGCGTTGTCGGGCAGCCGGGTGCTGCTGATCGACCTTGCGTGGTTGCAAAAACCCGCGGGCCGCGGAACCGACGACGACGCGACGCGGGCGGGCCTGGGGATCGACGGCGTCATCGCAGAGCTTGGATACCTCGACGACGAAGACCGCGAAGCCATCGCCTTGGCCGAGGAAGGTGATGAAGCCGACGTAGGCTTTGGCGCGATTTTGCGGGGCGTGTCGCTGCGGCAGAGTGTGGTGCAGACGCGGGTCGCGGGGCTGTCGGTGCTCAGTGCGATGGGCCGGGCCCAGACGCTGCGGGCCGAGTGGGCGGGGCGGCTGTCGTCGCGTTGGCTGCGTAAGTTGATGGAAGTCGCCCGGCGAGGCGGGTACACCGCGACCATCCTCGACGCGGGCTCGGCGACGGGCAGCGTCGAAGGGATGCTCGGCTGCGCCGCGGCCGACGGCACGGTGCTGGTGGTCAGCGGCGGCCAAACCCAAGCCGACTACGACAAGGCCGTCACCCGCCTGCGTCTCGTCGGCGCGACAATCCTGGGCACGGTGCTCAACCGCAGCGACGCCAGACGCCTGAGCGATAAACACGCCGCCCGCAGCGCCGCTCGGTTGCACGCGGCCGGGGGCACCACGGGGTCGGGCATCTTTGCCGCGGCGATCGAGGCGGGCACCGGCAGCGGCCTGGTCAACGGCGGCTCGAAGTGGGCCACCGCCCCGCTACCGCGCGTCGAAGACGACGTTTGGGGTCAACCCCATCCCACCGCCGACGCCGACGAACTCAACCCCGCCTCCGCCTTCAACCCCGACGCCTCGCTCCCGCACGACAAGGCGCTCCCCGCGGCGGGCGTAGACCCCTTCCCCGAGCCGCCCGCGACGGTGCAGCCGACGCCCCCACGACAGCCGCCCAAACACACCACGGCCGCCGCCGCCGCGTTCGAGGACGACTCCCGCGACGCCGCCCGCGAAATCGACTTGGAAGCAGATCAAGGTTCCGGTAGTCCCATACCCGAGATCCATGTCGCCGACGACGTGATGGACCTACTCGTCGATCACGCGATCCGCGCCGCCCAACGCCCCCGGCCAACCCAACCCGCCCCGCCCTCCGACGCTTCCTCGTGATTGGATCGACCCCGCTTGGGTCGAGCCGCCCCGGCCCCCTCCGCCCATCGGGTAGACTCAGGGGTATACCCTCATCCTCCGCCAAGCTCCGCCCGACCCGCCATGCTGCGACGCCTTAACCAACTCCTCCAATCCGCCCCCGGAAGTCGCGGGGGGCATGTCTCGAATCTTGCTAGTACGGAACCCGCTCCCGCCGACGTCGCGGCTTTCGCCGGGGTGCTCGCCCCCGTGGCCCAGCGCGTGCTACGCCGCCCCGCCGACCAGACGCGCTTCACCCAGTCGCAGGCCCAGTACGCCATCTCCGGCGTCCGCGACTACGAATTCGCCACCGACGCCAGCGACGCCCAACCTGCCCGCGTCTTTGACCGGCTGCGCTGGGGTGGCCAACTCATCTTCGTCTCGACCCAACCCCGCGAAGTCCAGACGCTGCTCGACGGGTATCGCAACCACCCCGAGTGGCTGATCGAACACGAGCCCGAGCCGATCGTCCGCCCGCGGTTTGAAAAACTCCCCGCGCTCGGCCGTCTGCCGCTGCCCGCGTCGCTGCGTCGGCTATTGCTCGAAGAACACGCCACCTACTTTGTCGCCCGCAAGGTCCTGATCGACCCGCCCACCCGGCTGACCGCGAAGCACTCTTACGATGTCCGTCTGGTCCGCGTCCACGGCACGGCCGACCCGCTCGACGCTGCCGACGGATTCACCGTGCTCAAACGGGTGCCGACCCTGGAGCAAGCGGTCGATCGGCTCACGCAGACCTGCCCCGACGTCCCGGCCGACCGCCTGCACGCGATCGCGCAAAAACTCGTCCACAAAGTCTTCACCATCTTCCTGACTCGTGAGGCGGCGTTTCTCAAGCTGCTCCAGCGTGACCTACCCCCGGCATTCAAAGCCCGCAGCCCGCGGGTGCTGAACATGCAGGCCGACAGCAAAGGTCTGGTGCAAAGCCTGTCGATGACCTGGCTGCGTCAGGGCGGCGCGCCGATCAGCCAGACCGCGTTTGCCCAGCAGTCGGCCGAGCTCTTGCGGGCCCTGCACAACGACGTCGGGATCATGCACTTGGACCTGCGCCTCGACAACCTGCTGGTCACCGACGCGGGGGTCTGCGTGATCGACTTCGGCTCGTCGGTCCGCGTCGGCGAAGACCTCTCGACCACGCCCATGGTGCAAACCATGATCCGCGAGATGCTTCAGGCCTCGCAGATCACCCGCGACCTCGAACGCCAGCGCCGCAAAAACCTCATCCGCGCCGAGATTTTTTCCGCGCTGCCGTTTCCGCCCACGCCGGCGTTCGACCTGTTCGCCTTAGCCACCAGCATGACCCGGCCGCACGACAACGCCGACTTCAAGGGCTTGATCCGCCACCAGCGCGACAGTGAAGAAGGTCAGCGTTTTTCCCGGCTGCGCAAGCGGATTCTCCAGTCGACGCCCGGCGAATCGTCGATACAAAACCTCGACGACCTCTGCCGTGAACTCGGCGTCGCCCCGAGAGCCACGCGACCACAAGCCACCACGCCCCAAACCGACCCCGCCGTCGCCTGAACCTCGAAGCGCTGTAGCCCGTGGTGGTGATAAGCCGTTGGCCGTTAAACTATCCACATGCTCCGCGTCGGAAACGTCCAGCTGCAGACCAACCTTTTGCTCGCCCCGGTGGCGGGTTATTTCGACTTGGCGTATCGGTTGGTTGCGCGGTCTGTGCCGGGCGTAGCGTGTGAGCCCGAGCATGTGGGTGGGCCGCTCGACGTGGGCGATGGGACTTACGGCGCGCTGGGCTTGGCGTGTACCGAACTGCTCTGCCCGCACAGCTTGCTGCGCGAAAGCGACAAGGCGATGTGGCGGGCGGCGACGTCGCCCGATGATGACCCGGTGTGCA
>CAYPCC010000094.1:0-10935 GCA_964409095.1 uncultured Phycisphaera sp.
AGGCCCCGCGCAGGGTCAGGAGGCCGTTGATCATGCCGCCCCACGACGGCATCCACAGCATCAGCGAGAACACCATGCCCAGCGACGACGCCCACTCGGGCAGTGCCGTGTAGTGCAGGTGGTGCGGCCCGGCCCAGATGTAGATGAACACCAGCGACCAGAAGTGCAAAATACTCAGCCGATACGAAAACACCGGCCGATTCGCCGCCTTGGGCAAGAAGTAATACATCAGCCCCAGGAACGGCGTGGTCAGGAAAAACGCCACCGCGTTATGGCCGTACCACCACTGCATCATCGCGTCCTGGACCCCGGCATAAATCGGATAACTCTTGAGGTAGCCCGAGGGCGTGCCGGGCGTGCCGAACGCCATCAGCGGGACCCAGAGGTTGTTGAAGATGTGGAGGATGGCGACGGTTACGATCGTGGCGATATAAAACCACAGCGCGACGTACATGTGCCGTTCACGCCGCTTGATCAGCGTCATGAAAAAGTTGCCGCCGAAGAACCCCGCCCACACCACCGCGATGGCGATGTCGATCGGCCACTCGAGCTCGGCATATTCCTTGCCCTGAGTGATCCCCAAGGGCAGCGTGACCGCGGCGCTGACGATGATCGCCTGCCACCCCCAGAAGTGAAGCTTGCCGAGCAGGTCCGACCACATGCGGGCTTTGCAAAGCCGCTGGGTCGAGTAGTAGATCGCCGCGAAGATCGCGTTGCCCGCAAAGGCGAAGATCGCGGCGTTGGTGTGCAGCGGACGCAGTCGGCCAAACGTGATGTACTCGATCCCGCCGTTGAGCTGCGGCATGGGTAATTCCACCGCCAGGATCAACCCGATCAAAAACGCCACCAACCCCCAGATCAGTGTCGCCCAGAGGAACATGCGAACGATTTGATCGTTATAGCTAAATCGATCTAAATGTCGTGAATTGCTCTTGGTCTCAGATTTCTCGGCCGGGACTGCCGGGGCAAACGTGTTCATCAATGCGTCTCGAAGTAGGTGGGTCCGGGAGGGTCCCGGGAATAACGGGGAAGAAACGAGGGAATCAGCGGCCGGCGGGATTACCGCCGGATGCCGGTGGAATGATTCGTGAAGGCCTTTCGGCCCTTCACCGTGACGCCGCAGAGCGGTTTCACGAGGTTGGGCTTGGTGAGCATTTCGCCGATGGTGTGGCCCGCGAAGGCCTTCTCGATGTCGATCATCACGTCGTCGAGTGTGCGGTGGAGGTTGCAGAGATTCTTGCCGTGGTTCTCCAAGCCCAGCGGGCACGCCCGGATGCGCTGCACCGGCTCGACCGCGTTGACCACTTCAAGAATCGACAGGCCGTTCGGATCGCGTTGCAGCGTGTACCCGCCGTTGACCCCCCGTTGGCCGATCACGATCCCCGCGTGGGACAGGCTTTTGAGGATTTTCGACAGGTAGCTGCTGGGCATCCGCGTCGCCTCGGCGATCGAGTGGCTCGTGTGCGAGTCCTCCGCATGGTCCGCCAGCCACACGACCGCCCGCAGGGCATACTCAACGGTGTTGGACATTTGCATAAGGGAACTTCCGGGGTAATTAGACAATAAAAGATATTTATATCTGTTTATCGCCCCGTGTCAACTCTCGCTTTAAAATCCCGCTTCCGCCCCGCGATTCACGCCCCACGGAAACCGCTCCGAAACGATCTCACACGGCCGAAAACCCGCTTTTCGATCCAAAAACGCCGATCAGCCCTACCGCCGTCGCTCCCAAATCAAGTGCGGCAACTCGGGGATAATCAGCTTCGACATCCCTAACTCCACCGCCTCGAGCGATCCCGGCAGCGCAAAAACCAGTGCCCCGACGCGGTTATTCGGCGTCACCGCCAGCCCCGCCACCGCCCGTGACAGCATCGCGGCCGGGCCGACCTCTTCCCAGCTGAGCATCCGGAACAGTTCGCCGAAGCCTTCGAGTTCCTTGGTGATGAATCGGCGGGCGACTTCGACGGTGGTGTCGCGCGACGCGATGCCCGTTCCGCCGGTGGTGATGATCGCGTCAGCCGGCGCTTGGGCCGACAACCACGCGCTGAGTCGATCCTCGACTTCGTCCGGCTCATCCTTGACGATCTCGTAAGCGACCACCTCATGCCCCGCCGCTTCGAGCGATTCGATGATCCGCCGTCCGCCGCGGTCGTCGGCCTTGGTCCGGGTGTCGCTGACCGTCAACACGGCGCACCGCGCCCGGCGGTCGGCGGCGGCGTCTCGGTGCTGGGCGGTGGATTCACTGGTCATAGGAGGCACACACCTTCGTCAATGGCCCGCCGTCAGCCAGCCCAGCATCAGCGTCGCCATCGCCAACACGACCAAAAACCCCACCAGGTCCACCACCGTCGTCACCACCGGCACCGACGCCATCGCCGGGTCCAACCCGATCCTGCGCAGTAACAACGGCACGCACCCGCCCGTCGCTTTGGCCACCACCATCACGATCGGGATCGCCACCCCGATGACCAACCCCAGCCCGAAGCTGCCTTGCCAAAGCCCGATGACCAAAAACAACGCCAAGCCCAACACGCAGCCGCCCACAAACGCCACCGCCGCCTCTTTCGCCAACACCCGCATCAGGTCTGCGGGCTTAATCAAACCCAGCGAAATCTCCCGCATACTCACCGCCACCGCCTGCCCGCCGCCGCTGCCGCACAAACCCGAGACCACCGGCAGAAACATCGCCAGGATCGGCAACTCTTCTACCGTCTCGATGAACACATTGATCACGCTCGCCGAGACCATCAGCAGCCCGCCGATCGGAAGCAGATACATCAGCCGCCGCAGCGTCCGCGACGCCAACGGCATCGAACGCAGCTCCTCGCCGCGCACGATACCGCCGAACTTGGCGAGGTCTTCTTCCGCCGCTTCGGACCGGGCTTCCTGCACCGCGTGGCGCTGGACGACGCCGACGAGATGGTTCGCTTCGTCGGCGACCGGGACGGCCGAGAAGTCGATCCGGTCGAAGAGGTCTTCCAATTCATCGACGTGGGTATCCACATTGACGCACAGCGGATGGGGCAGCACCAACCGGCCCAACGGCGTGCCACGCTTGGTCATCACCAAACTGCGCATCGGCACGGCTCCTTCGAGCGAGCCGTCGAGATTCGTGGCGTAGACGTAGCGCACTTCGTATTCGCCGTATTTGTCGCTGTGTTCGCGCAGGTCCTCGGCGACCGCTTCGACGTTCATCGACCCGGGGTACGCCAGGAATTCGGTGATCATCAAACCGCCCGCGGTGTCGTCGTCGTAGCGCATCCGCCGACGGGCGTCGATGGCTTCTTCGGGCGACATCTCGCCGAGGATCGCCTCGGCGTCTTGGGTGCTTAGTTCGCTCAGCACGTCCGCCTGCTCGTCGGAGTCCATCTCGTCGATGATGGCGGCGGCGGCCTCGGGGTGAAGCTCGCCCATGATCTCCGCGGCGTGCGCGTCGTCGAAGTGCTCCATCAAGTCGGCGGCGAATTCGGGCTCGTCCTTGGCGAGCAACGAAAACAGGGCCGTCCGACATTCTTCGGTCAGGTGCGAAATCGTGTAAGGCGTTTCTTCGGGCGGCAACTGATGGAGGTACGACGCAATCGGGCCGACTTCCCCAGCTTCGACCAGCGCGGTCAACTCGTCCACCGGGTCGATCACCCCGGCGGGCGTCGCCAAGTCCACGGACGCATCACGGTCGGTTTCCATGGATCAGTTCCCGATCAGTTTCGCCCAAGCTGGCGTGTTGGTGGCACAGGTCGTATCGAAATGCAGCGGGGTCACGGTGATGTATTTGTCGTATAGCGCCGAGACATCCGTGTCGGGTTCGCGCTGGGCGAACGTCATCGTGTTGCAGACGTGGTAGGTCGGGTTGCCCGCGTCGTCGGTGCCCGGCCGATAATCCACCACCATCTTGCTCAGCGACGCGGGGACGACTTTCACGCCCACCGGCTCGGCCCCGTTGTCGAGCACCGGCACGTTGAGGTTGAGCAGCGTGTCGCCGTCCATCGGCCCGGCGAGCAGCTGGTCGATGGTTCGGCGGGCGTGCTGCGCCGCGCGGTCCCAGTGGTCGTGCTCCCATGCGCCGAGGTGGAGGCTGACCGCGATGGCGGGGATGCCGTTGAAGTTCGCTTCGCGCGCCGCC
Organism: uncultured Phycisphaera sp.; assembly: GCA_964409095.1. Lineage (GTDB taxonomy): Bacteria > Planctomycetota > Phycisphaerae > Phycisphaerales > Phycisphaeraceae > Algisphaera. The sequence continues at coordinate 4,121 of CAYPCC010000094.1, forward strand.
CCGACCGTGCCGGAGTACAGCACGTTGATCCCGACGTTGGCCCCGGCGTTCATGCCGCTGATGACCAGGTCGATCGGCTCGGGGACTAGAGCGTGGATGCCGAGCTTCACACAGTCGGCGGGTCGGCCGGACAAGGCGTGTCCCAACCCGCGTTTCTCGACCGAGATCGGCCGATGAAACGTCACCGCGTGGCTCGTGGCTGATTGCACGAGGGCCGGGGCAATGACGTGGACCTCGCCCAAAGATTCAATCGCCCGGTAAAGCGCCGCCAGCCCGGGGGCGTCTATCCCGTCGTCGTTGGTTAATAAAATCCGCATGTCGCAGATTGTAACCCGGCGGGGCGGGCTAGATTTTTTCGAGCTTGGTGATCCGGCCGCCGACGATCCATTCGGTGATGTAGAGGTCGCCGTTGGGCGCGGCGGCGATGCCGTGGGGGCTGTTGAAGACGCCGGGCTTGACGTGCGGCGTATCCGCCAGATTGGGCCAACCCGCCGGTGCGACCGGCGGCCACCATTGATTCGGGTCCACATTCGGCTTGATGTCGGGGTGGGTACCAAAGTCGGCCACCACTTCAAGTTCTGGGGTCAACACTTTGACCCCCGAAAACAGTTCCGCGACGTAGATCAGACCGCCGTGAAACGCGAAACTCGTCGGGCTGTGGCAGACGTGTTGTTTACTTCGCAAGACGCGCCCCTCGGGATCGCACACCACCACGCGGTGCTGCGCGCGGTCGGTAATCCAGAGTTTACCGTCGGGGCCAAACGCCAAGCCGTGCGGCTCCCGGAAGGGGTCGCCGCCGTGTTCCGAGCCATCGATTCGGCCGAGGTATCGGCCGTTGCGGTCGAACCGGTAGATAAACCGCTGCGAGCCGTAGCCGTCGCCTACCCAGATATCACCGTTCGTCGGATTCGCGTCGGCCCAGGTGGGGATGTAGTTGCCTTCGAGTAATGCTTCATTCGGCGGCGGGGCGAGGCGTTGCACGAGTTCGCCGTCGATCGTCGTTTTACAAACTTCGCAGGATTTTTCGTCGGTGAGCCAGAAATATTCCTGGCCATCTTCTTCGACCACACGCAGCCCGTGCGCACCGCCGAAGCGATCGCCCCACGCATGGTCAAGTTGCCCGTCGGGGGTATAGATCAAGACGCCCGGTGTGGTCTGCGCGAACACCACGACCCGGCCGTCATTCAGCACCGCCGCGGCGTGGGTGCGGCCGTTTTGCCGACCTTGTGCGGTGTCCGGAATCTTTACCCAGTCATCGCACCAGCGGTACTGGAAATCGTCTTCGCCAATTTGCATGCGTCTGGATCCTAACCTGAATCAGCCAACTCGGCCGGCAGGACACTAATGGGGGCTGGGCAGGGGAATCGTTTCGCCCGGAGTAATCTCGCGAGCGCCCGTCAGCACGTCACGCACCACACCCGCCACGGTCAATGGGTCTAGTGTATGGGATTCGGGGATCGCTTTGACCGGGAAGTTTTGCCGCAGCATCTGGGTCTCGATCGCGCCGGGCGCGACGGCGGCGGCGGTGACATTGAAACGCTTGCCCTCGTCGGCCGTGGCTTTGGTGAAAAGATTGACCCCCGCCTTAGCCGCGGCGTAAACGTTGAAGCCTTTGAACGGGTCGATGCTGGCCATCGACGAGATGTTGCAGATCGCGCTGCCCCCGGAATCTTTTTGCTTTCGGAAAGTCGGCCAGACGGCGCGGGTGACGTAGAGCACGGACTTGAGGTTGACGTTGAGCGCCGCATCAATGATCTCGTCGGTCATGCGGTCGATGGGTTGGAGCGGGGCGGAGCCGGCGCAGTTGGCCACGGCGTCGATCCGGCCGTACTGGTCGAGGATCGTCCGCACCATGCTTTCCACCGCCGCGCTATCGCTCACGTCGGTCGGCAAGACGAGCGTTTCGGCGTCGGGCCGACCTTCTTCGCGGATGTAGTCGGCGGTGGCTTGCAGGTTGGCCTGGGTCCGGGCGACGAGGACGACGGTGTACCCCGCGTCGGCCATGAGCAGGGCGGTGTCGCGGCCCACACCGCTGCCGGCCCCGGTCACCAGGGCGATTTTCGTTTCGTTGTCAGACATGGGTATTCCTTTGCGTCGATTCCCGGTGGTGCGTATCACCAGGGGGGTTAGGTGTTGTAAGCCTAGGCGAGCGGCTATAGTTCGGCCATGCTCTCTCCCCAAGGTTCTACCCGTTTGTTTGGCTTCCGCGGCATCGACGTGTTCGTCCACTGGTCGTGGTTTGTCGCGGCCTATATCCTCTATAGCTATACCGGCGGGCGGACCACGGCCGACCTGCTGAGTTTCTTACTGATCTACGGGTCGTTGTTCGGCATCATCGTGCTGCACGAGTTCGGCCACGCGTTGGCCTGCCGGTCGGTCGGCGGCGAGGCGAAGCACATCGTGCTGTGGCCGCTGGGCGGGGTGGCGTTTGTCGCGCCCCCGGCGAGGCCGGGCGCGGTGTTGTGGTCGATCGCCGCGGGGCCGTTGGTGAACGTGGCCTTGGTGCCGGTGTTTTACGGGTTGTACGCCTTCTCCGGCGGGCTGCCCGATTGGATTCAGCATTATTTGTTTGTCATGGGCAGCATCAACGTGGCGCTGCTGGTGTTTAACCTGATGCCGATCTATCCGCTCGACGGCGGGCAGATCGTGCAGTCGATCCTGTGGTTTTTCGTGGGCCGGGCCAAGAGCCTGCGGATCACCGCGGGCCTGGGCCTGGCGATCGGCGGGTTCGCGTTCCTCGCGGCGTTGCTCGGCATCTCCGACCAGATCCCCTTCCTCCGCCAAGTCAGCCCGGTCATGCTGCTGTTGCTCTCGGCGTTCGTCGCTTGGCAAGCCTGGAACGGCTACCGCGTCGCCCGCATCATGGCCCAACAAGAAGCCTACGAACGCGACAGCCTCAACAAAGCCATGCAACGCGCTAAAGACTTGGCCAACCGCGACTCCCGGAAATAACGGAAGCCCTGAAGCCGTTTATTGGCCAAGTGCCGCTGTTTTCACGGGATGCAGTGGCAGATCCCCCGCCGCTCGCCGCGCAGGCGCTCCGTAAAACAAACAACGCGTTCAAATCCCTTCCGGGATTTTTTCGAATTGCGTGAGCGAGGCAAACGACTGCCGGTCCCGCACGACATGCACCTCCCCATCTTTGAGCAGCACCTCCGCGGCGAGTCGGCGGGAGTTGTAGTTGCTGCTCATCGCCATGCCGTAGGCCCCCGCGTCGTGGAGGACGAGGAAGTCGCCGGGCGTCGCGTGGGGCAGGGTGCGGGTGGTGACGAAGCCGCCTTCTTCTTGCGTGAACACATCGCACGATTCGCACAACGGCCCGGCCACGATCGCATCGGTGACACCTTCCGGGGTCGAGCCGTCGGGCCGAACGATCGAGATGTGGTGATACGCCCCGTAAAAACTGGGGCGGACCAGATCGTTGAAGCCCGCATCGATGATGACGTAGTGCTTACTACCCGACTGCTTCACGCTGCGCACCTGCGTCAGCAGATAGCCCGACTCGGCGACAAGATAACGGCCCGGCTCGACTTCGAGATGAATCTCGTTTCCCGTGATCGACGCGATCTCGTTGCGCGCTTCATCCCAGACTTGGTAGTACCGTTCGAGGTCGATGCGTTCGAGGTTGTCTTTACGGTACGGGATCGGCAGCCCGCCGCCCGCGGAGATGGTGGTGAGGCTTCCGGGGGGGTCGGTGTGCTGGGCAAACGTCGTGGCCGCATCGACCATCGCGCTGGCGACTTCGGAAAGGTGCTCAAAGTCGGCCCCGGAGCCGATGTGCATGTGCAGTCCGCGGATGGTCAGGCTGTGTTGTTTGGCGGCGGCGAGGCAGTCGGCGATTTGGGTGTGCCAGATGCCGTGCTTGGACGATTCGCCGCCGGTGTTGACTTTTTGCGAGTGGCCGTGGCCGAAGCCGGGGTTGATGCGGAGCGTGATCGGCACGTTGATGTCGGCGTCGGCCAACTGCCCGATCATGTCGGGGCTGCCCACGTTCACGGGGATCTGGTACTCGCGGATCATCTCCAACGCATCGTTGTCAAAAATGTCGGCGGTGAAGATGACATCGTCGCTGCCGAGTTCGTAGCCCGCCAATTTGGCCCGGAGCATCTCGCCCGCGGTCACGGCGTCGACCTTCACGCCGTGTTTTCGCATGATCGCCAGCAGGGCGAGATTCGAGTTGGCCTTCTGGGCGTAGCGGACGGTGTCGAATTGTTGGACTTCGGCGATGCGTTTCTCGATGACGGCGGCGTCGTACACCCAGGTGGGCGTGCCGTGGTCGGCGGCGATCTGGGCACAGTCAAACGGGAGGGCGGTCGCGGCGGCGATGGGGTCGGTGGTGGTGGTCACGGGTGGGGTCTTGGGTGAGAGTAAAAATGATGAATACCTATTCTAGGGCTTAAAGTGCACTCGGGCGAGGCAGCGGGTCGCGTCGTTCGGCTTGGCGCAGCTTGATCAACGGCCATAGCGACGCCGCCAAGCAAACCACGACCAACGGCACAACCGCGATCAACATCCCCCCGACCGCGTCCCCCGTCACACGCTGCAGCCCGATGCCCGCCAACCCGATCGCGGGGCCCAGGGCGAACCCCGCCCCGATGAGCGCTTCGTGTTGCCCGCCCGCCTCGACCGAAGCATTTTCCAACACCATCGCGTGGTACAACGCCGCGAAATACACCTGCCCGGCGCAGAATCCAAAAACCACCTGCCCCGCGATCGCCATCGCCGTGGTCGGCGCAAACAGCACCATCAAAAAACCCACGGGGATACAACACGCCGACACCCCCAGCGGCAACGATCGCCCCCGCCAAAACGTCCACACGCCCAACCCCGCAAACGCCAGGAATCGGCACAGATCGACCACCGACGACAACGCGGGCGACCACAACACGCCGTGGCCCAATCGGCCGAACAAACTCGGCATCAACGGCACGAGCAAAAACATCATCGCGCACGTCGCCAACAACGACCACCGCGACGAGACCATCAACGCCCGGTAACGACGCAGCCGGGCCGGGTCCGGCCGTTCGGGGTGGTCGTGATCTAAATGCACCGGCACCCACGGCAACTTCAGCAGCAGCGGCAGCGTGCCCAGGTAAATCAACGCCGCCAGGAAAATAAACGACGTCGGCGAGACCCGCTCGATCATCACGCCGGTCAACCCCAAGCCCAACGGCATCGCGCTCGACCAGGCCATATTGAATCGGCCGATGACTTTCAGTGTCCGGTCTGGCGTGGCCCCGGCGGTGACATAACTCTCAATAATCGGCCACTTCATCCCGATCAACAACGCGATCCCCGCAAACCCCGCCCACACGATCACCGCCGACGGCATCATCGCCACCGTCAGGTTCAACACCCCCAGCCCGATCAACACCGCCTGCAACGTCGGTCGCTCGCCACGCTTGGCCGTCACCCGGTGCGACACGATCGCTCCGACGCCATAGCACGCCCCAAAAACCACCGCCAGCCCGAGGTTTTCGGCCGCGCTGAAGCCCAGCTTTTCGTCGGTGTAAAAATACAACCCCCGTTCGAGCAACACGGTCGCCAGGCTCTGCACAAAAGTCAACGGAATCAACAATTTTTGCATCACGAACTCAATTCAAACCAGGTCAAGTCAAATGCTTTACGGGGTGTAGACGCAGAGCCCGCCGCCCGCCGCTCAGGCGCTGAACTTAAAAATCCTCACGCTAAACGCCTTACAAAATTTGCCGTGTCATCCCCCTACGGATTTCCTGCTCGGCTTCTTTTTTGCGGATGTCTTGACGTTTGTCGGCCTGACGCCGCCCGACGCCGACGCCGATCTCCAGCTTGGCCATCCCGTTTTTGAAGTACATCGCCAGCGGGATGATCGTGACGCCTTTGGCGGTGGTCTTGCCGTAGAGGTGATTGATCTCGCGTTTGTGGGCGAGCAGCAGGCGGGTGCGTTTGGGATCGTGCTGGAACGGGCCGGCCTGCGCGTAATGGGCGATATCGACATTGAAGAGCTGCAGCGTCATCGCGTGGGGATTCACGGCGACATAACCCTCGGCGAGCGAGACGTGGCTGTGGCGGACGCTTTTGACTTCGGTGCCTAGCAGCTTGATGCCGACTTCGAGCTTGTCGGTGATGTCGTAGTCGTGGGTGGCCCGCCGGTTGAGGATGCAGGGGCTGAAGTTGTTTTTGGATTTTTTTTTCTTGTTCTTGGCCATCGCAGGATTCCGCTCCGCGGCCGCTTCCGGGGAGCTTCCGGGGGCGCTTCTGGGGGTCGCTTCCGGGGGTCGCTTCCGGGGGCGGCTGGCGGATCGCACAGGTTAACCGGTGGGGGTGATTTCAGCGAAAAGCGGGCGAGGGACGCGGCAAAAGAAAACGGCCTGCCTATGAAGACACGCCGTGGTCAAGCGTGGGTTGTCTTGGACGTGGGGCCAGCCGTCAGGCGGCGGAGCCGAACGCCTTAGCGTTTGTCTTTTTCGATGTAAGCGTAAGCGTTGTGGTTGTGGATCGACTCGAAGTTTTCTGAATCGACGCTGTACCACGCGATGCGGTCTTCGCCGTCGAGGGCGATGGCCAGGTCGCGGACGATGTCTTCGACGAATTTGGGGTTGTCGTAGGCGGCCTCGGTGACGAATTTCTCATCGGGCCGTTTGAGCACGGCGAACACCTGCGTGCTCGCACACTGTTCGACCAGCTCGAAAAGCTCTTCGATCCACATGGTTTGGCCGGGGGAGAATCGGACCTTGGCTTCCATGATACAGCGCTGGTTGTGGGCGCCGTAATCCGAGATTTTCTTGGAGCAAGGGCAGAGGCTGGTCACGGGCACGGTAACGGCGAGCCGAAAG
>CAYPCC010000095.1:0-4487 GCA_964409095.1 uncultured Phycisphaera sp.
AACTCACCGCGATCCAAAAACTCTTGTAAAAAAGTGGATTTTTGACATCGGCACGCATAGCGTTAGTGATGAAAGTTAAGATCCCCACGCAAGTCGATAACGAAACCCTCGAAATCCAAGACGCCAATCGTAAGACCGACGGCGGCCCGCCGGGCTGGCTCGCGTTGGCCATCGTCGGCGGCGGGTTTGCCGTTTTGGCCTCGGCGATCATCGTTGCCGCGGTCATTTTCCAGTCGGCCTGAGCTTCATTGCTCATCCCGAATCAACGCACGCCCAGCCGCTGCCGAATCAAATTCGCCCGGGCGACGCGGCGGGTGGCCGGGTCCATCTCGCTGCCGGTGATGCGTTGGAGGTGGGCGGGCTGGGTGAGCAGGAAGAGTTCGTTGATCGTACGGATGTCGACTTTGTCGAGCCGACCGAGGTTCACGCCCAGGCGCACATGGCTCAGCAGACTCAGCACTTCTTCAGTCCCGATGACCCGAGCGTGGGTAAGCAGCGCCCACGCCCGCCAGATCTTGTCGTCGAGTTGGTCTTCGCGTTGACGCAAAAGCGCTTGGCGGGCTTGCTGTTCGTAGGCGATAATTTGAGGGACCACGGTATGCTCGAAGTCGGCGAGGATTTCTTGCTCGGTTTTGCCGAGGGTGGTTTGGTTGCTGACTTGGTAGAGGTCGCCCTGGGCTTCGCTGCCTTCGCCGAAGAGGCCGCGCACCGCGAGGTGCATGTCGCGGGCGGCCCGCTTGACCTTGTCGATCTCGCCGGTGAGCTTGAGGGCGGGCAAGTGCATCATGACGCTCACCCGGATACCCGTGCCGACGTTGGTCGGGCAGGCGGTCAAATACCCAAAACGACGGGAGTAAGCGAACTCCATTTTTTCTTCGAGGACGTCGTCGATGCGGTTGATCTGCTCGAACGCTTCGGTGAGCTGCATCCCGCTGCGCAAGACCTGAATCCGCAGGTGGTCTTCTTCGTTGACCATGATGGCGAACGTCTCGTCGCCGCCGATGGCGACGCCGCGGGGGACTTCGTTTTTCGAGGAACCGTGCTGGCGTGAGATCAGGTGGCGTTCGACGAGCAGCTGCCGATCGGTCGGCATCGCGTCAGCAAGCTGGACCCAAATCACGTTGTCCGCCAAGCGTTTGTTGGTGATGTGCGACCGGCAGGCTTCGAGGATTTCGTAGCGCTGCCGACGGTTGGCGTGGCCCACGAACGGGAAGCCCGCGAGGTTACGCGCCAGCCGGATACGGCTGGAGATCACCACGTCCGACTGCGGCCCAGCGCCCCGCAGCCATTCCCCGGCGTGTTCGGTCATGTTGCGCAGCGTCATGGTTAAAGCTCCCCCTCCATCTGCTGGATGTCGTCACGCAAGCGTGCCGCCAGCTCGTAATCCTCGGCGGAAACCGCGTCGTCCAGCTGCCGCCGTAGACGCTGCATCGCCATCTGCCGTTGTTCGCCGACCCCCGCGCGGCGGGGCACTTTGCCGATGTGGTGCGTGCCGCCTTCGTGAGCGCGTTCGAGCAGCGGGCTGAGCGGCTGCTCAAATGTTTTGTAACACTGGGGGCATCCCAAAAGGCTGTTCTCGCGGAAGTCGGCGAAGGTGGTGCCGCAGTTTTCGCAGGCCGTCGTTTTCGCCGAGCCGGTCTGGCCGGGTTTGCTTAGGCCAGCCTCGCCCGGCTCGACCCCGCCGGAATGCAGCTTCACAAAATTCGTCAGCAGCTCGTTGATCGGCGTGTGCGCCGACTTCATCGTCAGCCCCTCTTGCGCCGCGTGGGCGTCGCAGAGGTTGACCTCGATCTTCTCGCCGCTCTTGTTGATCTCCACCGAGTGGTGAGTGGCGGGTCGGCTACATTTGTCGCACTTGTGTTTCAATAGATTAAAACTCGCAGTTTCGGATGACTCCGCAATCCTAGGGGCAACCGACCGGTCATTCAACGAGAACTCCGCAAAGTTCACGCCCCACCCACGGTAAGCATCACGTTGCCGCTGCCGCTGCGGAAGCCTTCGAGGTCGAGGCTGACATAGACGTAGCCCGCGGCCCGGACCGCTTCCACCACACGCTGCCTCATGTCGGCGGCCATGATTTTGTCCAGCTGGTCCAGGGGGATTTCGAGGCGGGCAACGTCTTCGTGGTGCCGAACGCGGAAGCCGGTGAACCCCAGGTCGGCCAAGGCGTTTTCGGCTTGTTCGACTCGCTGTAAACGCTCGGCCGTGACCGGCGTGCCGTACGGCAATCGGCTCGCCAGACACGCCGCTGCGGGCTTGTCCCAGTTCGGCAAGCCCAGCATCCGAGCCAAGTCGCGCACATCCTGTTTGGTTAGCTGGGCCTCGACGAGCGGGGAGATGACATCCGCTTCGTCGGCCGCCCGCAGGCCCGGGCGGTGGTCGCCTTGGTCGTCGAGGTTTGTGCCGTTGGCGATGGTGGCGATACACAAGCGGCGGGCGGTTTGTTGGAGCGTGTCATAGAGGTGGGTCTTGCAGAAGTAGCAGCGATCGCCCGCGTTTTTTTGGTAGTCGGGGTCGAGTTGTTCGCCGGGCTGAACCTCGATGAGGTGCAGGTCGAGTTGCACGGCGAGTTGGCGAACATGCTCCAGTTCACGCCGAGGCAACGAACGCGAGTCGCCCACCGCAGCCGGGGCCGCGTCGCGCCCGAGCACCCGGCGGGCCGCCGCGGCGACCAGGGTGGAATCTACCCCCCCGCTGAACGCCGTCAGGATCGACGTGCCTTGCCTCTTGCGGAAAACTTCCAGCACACGGCCCGCCCGCGGATCGCTCGGCCAAGCATCGACGGCAAGGGGTGGGTGGTGAGTCTGGGTCACGCTGCACAGTGTAGGCGCTTGATAAGAAATCATCAGGCTGCTATCCTCGCGGATTCCCCTCCGGATCGGCACCTCGTCAACCCGGCAGCGGGAGCCCGGCATCCGGGCATCGTGTTGGACTCGTAGCTCAATTGGATAGAGCAGCGGTTTACGGAGCCGCAGGTTGCAGGTTCGAGCCCTGCCGAGTTCATTGTCGGTTTTTAAAGTCAGTCCCGCCATCCGTTCTGGAACGCGGTCGGGGGCCGATAAAATCGTTCACCGCTTGCTTGAAATGCGTGATACCCCGCGCACGGGTTATTCCTGTGGCGGGCGGCGTCATTTCGTGGGAGCGGTAGCCGATATAACGATTAGATTACGCTTCACCGCCCCTTCGCCGGATTATGCTCATGGCCCGCCCTTCCGACGAATACCAACCCGCCTCCGTCAGCCGCCGACACCACCGCCAACGCTTGCGCGGCGTCGCCACGCCGTTCGGCCAAGTGCTGGACCTCTCGGAATCCGGGGCCTGCCTCTTCCGCAAGGGCGACTGCACGATCGACATCGGACAAACCGTGACCCTCGAAATCGTCGACGGCAACCTCGAACTCCAACTCCGCGCCCAGATCGTGCGCACCCAATCCCTGGGCCTCCGCCGGATGGAAGTCGGCGTCGAATTTCTTGACCTGACCGACGACGACCGGACACTCATCGCTCAGCTCATCGCCCAAGCCAGCAGTGACCTGAGCCCGCGGGCGTGGCTCGCCGCCTGACGCACCTCGCTTCACAGCAAACTAAACCGCGCCGACTTCGATCAGGTGATACTGGATCGCGTCGGAAAGCGCCTGCCAACTGGCATCGACGATGTTTTCGTCGACGCCGACGGTGCTGAACCGTCGGAGGTTGCCGTCGGCCCCCTTGGCTTCAAACTCGGCGGTCGCGCGGACCTTGGCCGCGGACTGGGCGGTCGGGTTCACGACCCGCACCGAGTAGTCGGTGAGCGTGAGCCCTTCGATCTGCGGGTAGTGGTTGCTGAGGCATTTACGCAGCGCCGCGTCGAGCGCGTTGACCGGGCCGTCGCCCTCGGCCACTCGGTGCTCGGTGACTCCGTTGACCTTCAGCTTCACGATCGCCTCGGTCTGCGTGGGCTCTTCGGGCACGCCCAAGATGACGCAGCGGTAGTGGTCGCGTACCCAGAACGACGGCCGCTGGCCGATCACTTCGTACATGAGTAGTTCGAGGCTGGCGGGGGCGTGCTCGAATTGGTAGCCGCGGTGTTCGAGGTCTTGGATCTTGGTCAGCAGCTTGGTTTGCACTTCCGGGGTGACCGCGTCGCCGAACTTTTCGCCGAGGGTGGCGACGATGTTGCTCTTGCCCGACAGTTCCGACACGAGGATGCGCCGCTGGTTCCCGATGGATTCGGGCGGGACGTGTTCGTAGCTGTGGGCGATGCGTTGCACGGCGTGGACGTGCATCCCGCCCTTGTGGGCAAAAGCGTTGTCCCCGACGTAGGGCTGGCCGTCGTTGGGTTCGACCGCAGCCCGTTCGTACACGGCACGCGACAGCTCGCTCAGCCGACCCAGCGCCCCGTCGATCAGGCAGTCGTAGCCCAGTTTCAGCCGGAGGTTGGCGATCACGGTGAGCAGGTCCACGTTGCCGCAGCGTTCGCCGATGCCGTTGATCGTGCCCTGGACCTGC
>CAYPCC010000095.1:4497-10926 GCA_964409095.1 uncultured Phycisphaera sp.
CCGCGCCCGCCGCGACCGCCGCCAGCGAATTGGCCACCGCCAACCCCGCATCGTTGTGGCAATGGATCGCCAGGCTCGGCAAGCTGTCGGGCGACGCATCCGTGTCCACGGTCAGCTTCTCGCGCAGCTCGCCCATGACGTGGGTGACCCAGTCGGTCATCGACCCGCCGTTGGTGTCGCAAAGCACCAGCCGCGACGCCCCGCCGTCGATCGCCGCCTGCAGGGTCTGCCGGGCGTATTCGGGGTTGGCCCGGTAGCCGTCGAAGAAGTGCTCGGCGTCATAAAACACCTCGTCCACCCCGTCGGCCGCCCGGCAGTATGCCACCGAGTCGCGGATCATCTCCAGGTTTTCCTCCCGGCTGATCCGTAGCACCTCGTCCACGTGCAAGTCCCAGGTCTTGCCTACGATGGTGATCACCGGAGCTCCCGAGTTGACCAATGCTTTCATGCCGGGGTCGTCCGCCGGGGCGACACCCTTACGGCGGGTCATGCCGAAGGCGCAAACCCGGGCGTGCTTGAGGTCGAGCTTTTGCACTTCCTCGAAATACGCCACGTCTTTGGGGTTGCTCAGCGGGTAGCCGCCTTCGACGAAATCGACGCCGAGTTCGTCGAGGAGCTGGGTGATGGCGAGCTTGTCGGTCAACGTGAGCGAGACGCCCACGCCTTGCGTGCCGTCGCGCAGGGTGGTGTCGTAGATTTCGATACGGCGTTTGGGGGTGGTCGGGTTGGCCATCGTGGGGTTCCAAGGAGAAAGCGGGGACGGTCAGGTTAACAGATGCGAAAAATCGCCCACAAAAAAACCCTGCCGGGGGCAGGGTGACGTTTGCTGCGTTCATCAGAAATCAGCCGCCCTACCGGAGGTGGTCCTCAAGGATCGAAATCAAAATCGTGGCGGGGCGAGGAGATAACATGTTTGAAGTATAGTGCCGCCTCAACCCGCCGCCAAGGCCCCCACCCCGCGAGGGGATTGATACAATAACCATCGCTTGGGGTCTGTAGCTCAATTGGATAGAGCACCGGTCTTCGGAACCGACGGTTGGAGGTTCGAATCCTCCCAGGCCCATTTCTCTAACCACCCCGCACGACAAAGTGTGGGGTGCTTTTATGTTTGCCCTTGAGAATCGCATTCCCGAAACCGCCTCGGGTGGGGGGCTTATTGGCCCCAGCGCTGCGTCACCCCGGCGTAGGCGTCCGGACGACGGTCACGGAAGAACAGGTTCCACTCGCGGCGGGATTGTTCGACCTGCGACAGGTCCAACTCGGCGGTCAGGATTTCTTGCTGGTCGGCGGAGGCCTGAGCGATCACCCGGCCCATCGGATCGGCGATAAAGCTGTGGCCCCAAAACGTGTTGATGCCCTCGCGGCCGATGCGGTTGGGGGCGGCGACAAAGACGCCGTTGGCGATCGCGTGGGACCGTTGGATGGTTTGCCATGCGTCGAGCTGGGCGGCGTGATCGTCGGCGGAGTCCTCGGCGTGCCAGCCGATGGCGGTGGGATACAGCAGCACGTCCGCCCCCTGCATCGCGGTCAGCCGGGCCGCCTCGGGGAACCACTGGTCCCAACAGACCAGCATCCCGATCCCCCCGGAAGTTTTTCCTTGGGCATCGGTGAGCGGGTGCGACGCGAAACCCAGGTCGCCGGGGGTGAAGTAGTATTTTTCGAGGTAGCTGGGGTCGTCGGGGATGTGCATCTTGCGGTACTTGCCGGTGATGTTTCCCGTGGGGTCGAGTAAGACCGAGGTGTTGTGGTACAGGCCCGCCGCCCGGCGTTCAAAGAGCGACACGGAGATCGACACGCCCAGTTCTTTGGCCAAGTCGCCGAGCGCCTGCGTGGTCGGGCCGGGGATCGGCTGGGCCAGGTCGAACGCGGCGGGGTTTTCTTCCACACAAAAATACAAGCTGCCAAACAACTCCTGCGTCACAATCAGCGTCGCCCCTTGGCTGGCGGCGTCGCGGATCATGTCCGTCACCAAGGCGAGGTTCTGGGCGGGATCAGCCACGCAGGCGTGCTGGAGAAGGGCGATCTTTATTCGGGTGCTCATCGCCATAGATTAAGCATTTATCCGTTGCGTAGGCTTGACCCGGCCACGATTCGCGCTAACGTCTAGGGTTCGTCTTTCTGAGTCAGGAGTCTGTTGTGGTCCACACGGTGACATGCGGGTTGACGGGGTTGATCGTGGCCACGCTGGTGGCCACGGAGGCGTGGGCCGCGGACGGTCGCACGAATGCGGTGCGTGACGGGCGGGTCGAGGCTGAACTCTTGACCCAAGACACCGCATTGATCCGCGGCACAACCGAACAGGTCGGCGTGCGGCTGACCATGGACGAGGGTTGGCACACCTATTGGAAAAACCCCGGCGATTCGGGGATGGCCACGAGTATCACCTGGGACTTGCCCGAAGGGTTTGTGGCGGGTGAGATCGAGTGGCCCGTTCCGGAGTATTTCGAGGTGGGCGGGTTGGCGAGCTACGCCTACGAGGGTGAAATCCTTCTGCCGGTCAAGATCGAAGTGCCCGAAGCATATGCGGCCGACGAAGTCACACTGCGGGCCAAGGTGGACTGGTTAGTTTGCAAAGAACAGTGCGAGCCGGGGTCGGTTGCGCTTGAGGTGACGGTGCCGGTGGGTTCGCGGGGTGAGATATCCACATTTGAACGGTCAGACCACGCGCGTTTTCTATTTCAATGGGCTGACACTCATGTTCCCAAAAGATTTATCGACCCCGCCATCGAGGCCGAGGTCGGGGACGATGAAATCAAATTGCACTTAGGCCCCAAACTCACCGGCTTTGGATTTGGGCTTGGCCAAGCGGTCCGATTTTTCCCCGACTCGCCGCGTCTGATCGACATGGTGGCCCCGCAGCAGATCGAATACGACGCCGACACGGGCTACACGCTGACGCTGGTCAAGAACCCTCTTTTCGATCCCGAACTCCGGGCCGTCACGGGGGTGGTCACGTTCAACGGCAACGACTGGCCGTTGCCCTACCGCATTGATGCACGCTTCCGCGACGTCGCGGAAGGCGAAAACGATTAGTCACTTTTACGTTCAGGAGACTCGCAATGAAAAAAGCAACATGGTTCGGATTAACGGGTTTGGTCGCAGCGATTGCGATGATGATGACGCCGATGGTGTCGGACGCGGCCGAGGGCGGTGTCGCCACCGGCGAGCCAGCCCCGGCCTTCACGCTGACCGATTCCAACGGCACCGTTCATTCCCTCGCCGACTTTGCCGGTAAAACCGTCATCCTCGAGTGGACCAACAAAGACTGCCCCTTCGTCAAAAAGTTCTACAGCGAGGGCCACATGCAGGCCTGGCAGGAAACCTACACCGCGATGGACGATGTCGTCTGGCTGACCATCTGCTCCTCGGCCCCCGGCAAGCAAGGCCACCTCACCGCCAACGGCTGGAACAGCGAAATCGAAAAACAAGGCATCAACTCGACCGCGGTACTCCTTGACGAAGACGGCACCGTCGGCCAAGCCTACGCCGCCAAAACCACGCCCCACATCTACGTCATCGACGGCCAAGGCGTGCTCCGCTACCAAGGCGCGATCGACAGCGTCAAGTCCGCCAAGACCTCGGACATCGACGGCGCGACCAACTACCTCGCCGCCGCGATGGACGCCCTGCTCAACGGTAGCGAAGTCGCCGAGCACACCACGCAGCCCTACGGCTGCAGCGTGAAGTACTGAACTTCGCGCCGCTTGCATGAACGATCCAAATTTACCCCGCCGCTTGCGGCTAAGCGGGCGTCCCCAACCGGACAAGACGCTAAGCCCCGAGCGGTTTTTTTAACGCCCGCAGCATCGCCTCGGCTTTATGCAGCGTCTCGTCGTATTCATCCGCCGGGTCCGAGTCGGCCACGATGCCCCCGCCGACCGAGAAGTGCAGCCGGCCCGCCTCACGGTCGATCAGCAGCGTGCGGATGGCGATGCTGAGTCGGGCAATCGTCGTCGCGGTGGCGGGGTCGTGCTGGGCGAAGCCGATCGCGCCGCAGTACGGCCCGCGGGCGACGAGCTCGAGTTCATCAATGATCTGCATCGCCCGGACTTTGGGGGCGCCGGTGATCGACCCCCCCGGAAACGTGGCCCGAAGCAGGTGGCGGAGCGAGCGGTCGGGGTGGAGTCGGCCGGTGACGGTGGCGACGCCGTGGTGGACGGTGGGGTGGGATTCGACGGTGCGGGGCTGGGTGACGCGGACGCTGCCGTAGTCGCAGACCCGGCCGAGGTCGTTACGCAAGAGGTCGATAATCATGTTCAGCTCGGCGGCGTCTTTCTCGGCGTCGCGGAGTTCGTTCGGATCGACGTGGGCCGGCCGGGTGCCCTTGATCGGCCGGGTGGTGACGCGGCCGTCCGGATCCAGTTGCAAAAATAACTCCGGCGATGTGGAACACGCCACCCGACGAGGCGAGCGGCCGTCGGGTTCGAGCAGTTCGAGATACGCCCCGTACCAAGCGGGCGACGCCTCGGCCAACCGCAGGAACACGCCGCGGGTCGAGCCGTCGAAGTCGGCGGCGAACCGCTGGGCCAGATTGACCTGAAACACGTCCCCCGCGCCGATGTATTCCAACCCCCGGCGGACCGCGGCTTCGTGTTCGTCTCGCGCGCGGTCGGGCCTCGGGGTCGATGCGTCGAAAGCCAACGAGGCGTCATCCGGGCAAGGCGTCGAGAGGTCGGGCAACGCCGCAGAGTCGGGGCCAACGGCGTGCCACATCGAAGCGGCGTGGTCGAAGACCAAAACATTGGGACAGCGGTGAAACTGCAGGTCCGGCCAGCCGTGGTCGGCCGTCGCTTGCCGGGGCAGCGTCTCGACGGCGTGGGCCAAGTCGTAGTTGAGGTGGCCGACAAAGAGCGAGGGATCGTGGGCGATCGCGGCCTCGAGGTCGGCAAACGGGTCGTGTTTCATCCGCGGCGAGGTCGGCCCCGCATCACCGATCCACGCGCTGCGGCCGCCGTGGTGCGTCAACGCCCCGACCGGCTCGGCGAGGATCGACACGCTGGACCACTGCGCCTCGAACCGCCCCGAATGAAGCATCACCACCGGCCGATCCGCGGGCCAACGCCGCAGGGCTTCAAGCGGGTCAAACGCATAGTCCAAGGCTCGGCCGGTCGGAAACATCCGTCGATCATAAGCGACGCCCCAACGCCAGGCAGCCCAAACCAACGCCAACCGATCTCGGAAGAAGACAAGCCCTGAAAATTAAAATCAAAATGGATGGCGACGGGCCGAAACGAGGCGGGCTCACCGGCGGTCCGACGGGCGGAGACGCTATCAAAGGGTATGAATGTAGAACTTTCTCCGGACCGCCCCATGTTCGCGCGTCGGGGGATGTCGCACGGTGAGCCAACCTCGATTGTCAAAGAACAACCTGCCGGGTGACGCGCGCCAAAGAACGCCAACCCAAACCGTTCGGCCTCGACCCGAACGACCCGAAAACCCCCGATAATTCCCCTAATTCACCCCGAAAACCAATGCGTCACGCCAAAGAAAATCGATCAGCAGAACCTTGATTCAATCCTTCAACCTTGAAGTGTGACGCTGTTGCTATGACAAATAATAACATGGTTGACGCCCCCTTGCCAGTAAAAACAGGTTGGCCGGTGGGTCAGGCCGATGCGGACTGATCCGCCCCGGCGGTGAGGCGGAGGTAGGCGTCTTCGAGTGTGGGTTGGCCGACGGAGATGCGGCGGAGTTCGCCGGGGAGCAGCTCGGCGATCCGGGCGACGAGCGCCGGGCCGTCGTCGTGCTCGAACCGCACCGCGTCTTGAATCACGACCGGGTCTTGCCCGGCGGGCCAGGGGCCGAACTCCGCGTCGATCCGGTCGCGGAGTGGGCCGGCTTCCTCGGGGTGCATCGGCTCGACGCTGATGACGTGCGCCCCGAGCGTGGCCTTGAGCTGGGCCGGGGAGGCGACGGTCAAGATTTTTCCGGCGGCGAGTACCGCCAACCGGTCGGCGTGCTCGGCCTCATCCATCAGGTGCGTCGTCCACGCGATCGTCAGGTCGTGGCGTTGACGCAAATCGCCGAGGTGTTCCCACAACTCCCGCCGGGCCGCGGGGTCGAGGCCCGTCGCGGGCTCGTCCATGAGCAGCAGCCGCGGACGATGCAAGAGGGCTTTGGCGATTTCGAGTTTGCGTTTCATCCCGCCGGAGAAGGTTTCGACCGCGTCGTGCATCCGGGCGGTGAGGTCGAAGCGGGCGAGGGCTTCGTCGATGCGGGGCGTGGATTCGCGGCGGGTCAGGCCGTGGAGTTTGGCTTGGCAGGTGAGGTTTTCGCGGGCGGTAAGTTTGATGTCGAGGCTGGGTGATTGGAAGACGACGCCGATGGATTGGCGGGCGGCCGCGGGGTGGGCGATGACATCGTGGCCGAAGATTTTCACACTGCCCCGCTGACTTACGGGGGTACCGGGGGTACCGGGGGTACCGGGGG
>CAYPCC010000096.1:0-10822 GCA_964409095.1 uncultured Phycisphaera sp.
GATTCTGGAGTGGGCCGTGACCAAGATGGACGAGCGGTACGAACTGCTCGCCGAGGTCGGCGTCCGCGATATCGCCAGCTACAACGAACTGGGCTGGCAGGAAATCAAAGACCGTCTCGAACTGACCGACGACCACGAAGCGGCGCGGATCCCCAAGAAGCTGCCGTATCTCGTGTTCGTCATCGACGAGCTGGCCGACCTGATGATGACCAACAAAGAGGTCGAAGGGTCCATCGTCCGCATCGCCCAGAAAGCCCGCGCGGTCGGCATCCACCTGATCCTCGCCACCCAGCGGCCGCAGGCCAACGTCGTCACCGGCCTGATCAAATCGAACATGCCCTCCCGCGTCTGCATGAAAGTCGCCTCGGGCATGGACTCCCGCATCGTCCTCGACGCCAAGGGCGGCGAACTCCTGCTGGGTCACGGCGACATGCTGTTCCTCTCACCTCGCTCCTCCGAACTCGTCCGCGCCCAAGGCACGCTCGTCGACGACAGCGAGATCCGTAAGTCCGTCAAGTTCCTCAAGACCGTCAGCCAGCAGTCGTTTGAGCCGCAGCTCGTGCAGATCAAAAACGGCGGCGACGCCGGGGCCCTCGACGAGGAACGCGACGAGCTGTTCAACGACGCGGTCCTGGTCGTCCTCGAAACCGGCCGCGGTTCGGTGTCGCTCTTGCAACGCCGGCTGACCATCGGCTACTCCCGCGCTTCACGCATGATCGAACAGATGGAAGCCAGCGGCATCCTCGGCCACCACAAAACCGCCCAGGCCCGCGAAGTCCTCATCAGCCCCGAAGAGTGGGAAGCGATGAAGGAAATGATCGAAAACGATATGGCCCAAGGCGATCCAGCCCCCGCCCCCGGGACTGCCCCCGGAATGGCCACAAGCGCTGCCTCCGCGGCGGCGACGGCAGACGAAGACGAAGAACTCGAAACCGACGAAGACGACGCCGAGATGGTTGACGAGGCGGCGGTAGAAGTCGAAGACGAAGAAGAAGTCGATGACGACGGCGAGGAATGGGAGTACGAGGAAATCGATGAGGCCGACGACGGCCGGGAAGAGGAAGACGAGCAAGTCGAGGAAGACGAGGAAGACGAGGACGAAGACCCCGACGTCGAGATGGAGGCCCAAGAAGACGACGATGAGTGGGAAGACGCCGACGATGACGAAGAAGACGAAGACAAAGCCGCGTGACGCGGTTGACAACAAAGGCTAAATCACGAAGGATAACGGGGGCCGCGCAGGCCGTCGTTATTTTTTGCGAACCCCCCCGCGTCACAACCGATTCACCCCAAACTTTAAGGAATCCACGATGAACAATTGGCTGAAACTGATGGGCCTTCTCCTGTGTCTGACCGCCACCCTGACCGCCTGCTCGAGCGACGGCGGGGGCGACGACGACGGCGACCGCTCCAGTGAAAAAAGCGGCGACGCCGACGACGAAAACAAGGGAGCCGTCGAGGCCGCCCGCGCCGCCTGGCCCGCCTACACCGAAGGCGACTTCGATGACACGATCGACCTCTCGGCCTACAACGTCGTGACGATCATCCCCTTCGCCAACCTCACCGACAACTCGCAAGATGAAAACGCTGGCGAGGAGTTCGCCGAGGAAGTCGAAGAAGAACTGACCGACCGCTACGCTGGCGTCTTCACCACCGTCCGCGTCGCCGACGCCCCGCTGGGCCAAGCCGACGAGGTCGTCCTCCGCGGCCAAGTCTACGACTACAGCAAGTCCGGCTACAACTACTGGACCGGCCGATCCAAAGCCAAGTTCAAAGCCGAGATGTCCCTCGAAAACGGCAGCACCGGCGAAGTCCTCAAGTCCTCCCGCATCAAAGAAGACTCCTACAGCGACGGCCGCGACGAGATGCTCGAAGAAGCCGCCCAAGACGTCGCCAAGATGATCGGCAAAAGCAAAGGCTGAATCACAACGCCCGTTCAACACAAAAGCCCCGCGACAAATTGACGCGGGGCTTTTTTTATTCGATCCCGGAGAACTACGCTACGCCGGCAGCGTCTCGAGCTCGGCGGCAACGGCGTCGATCAGCGGGCCGAGGGTGGCTTGGGTGAAGTCGAATTTGATGCCGGCTCCCTCGAAAAGCTCGGGCAGGGGTTTGGTTCCGCCGAGGCTGAGGCCGTTGCGGTAGCCTTGGAGCGCGGCTTTGGGGTTGTTCTTGTATTTCAGCCAGAGTTGGAGTGCGCCGAGTTGGGCGATGCCGTACTCGACGTAGTAGAACGGGATGTGGAAGAGGTGAAGTTGGGCGTGCCAGCGGTGGGCGACGACGTCGTCGTAGCCCGAGTAATCGAGCACGGGGCTGGTGAATCGGCCGCTGATTTGCTTCCACGCCGCGGTACGCTCGGCGATGCCGTGGCCGGGGTTGGTGTAGAGCCAGTGCTGGTACATGTCGATGGTCGCCATCCACGGGAAGAAGCGGATGATGCCTTCGAGTTGTTTACGTTTGGCGCGGTCGGCCTGATCTTGATCTTCGTAGAACACGCCGTAGTGGTCGCAGCCCATCAGCTCCATCGACATCGAGGCGACCTCGCAAAACTCGATCGGGGCGTGGGTCAGGAACGTCAACGTCTCGGCCCGACTGGCCCACATGTAATGAAACGCGTGGCCGGCTTCGTGGAGCATTGTGTCGACGTCACGCTGCGTACCCGCGGCGTTCATAAAAATGAACGGCTGCTTGGATTCGCTCAAAGACGCTTGGAAGCCGCCGGCGCGTTTGCCCTTACGGCTATCGAGGTCGAGGTTCGGGCCGAATTTGAGCGTGGCAAAATCCTCGGCGAGCGACGGGTCGATCTTACGGAAAATCTCGGTCGCCCCCGACACCATCTTTTCGGGCGCATCCTCGGGGAACGGGCGCAGCGGCTTACGGCCCTTCACGTCCACCGCCCCGTCCCACGGCCGAAGCGTCTCGACGCCCAGCGTCGCTTTCCGCTGCTCATCCAACTCCGCGATGCGCGGCATGATCACCGACTCGATCGCATTCGCAAAGTCTTGGCAGGCTTGCGGCGAATAATCGAAACGCTGCCAACTCTTCCACGAATAATCGAGGTAATGGTCGCAGTCGGCGTTCTGAGCCATCTGCTCGCGGAGCTCGAACATGTCCTGGAAGATTTGGTCGATTTTTTCTTGGTCTTGCAGGCGGCGATTGGCCGAGAGTTCCCACGTGGCTTGGCGGACACTGCGGTCGGTTTCTTCCTGGTAACGGGCGAGTTGTTGGAGGGTTTGGGTCTTGCCGTCGTACTCGACGAGCATCGCGCCGATGAGTTTGTCGTACTCGCTGTTGAGCTTGGTGACTTTGGTGGACAACGGCACGTTCGCCTCGCGGAAGAGTTCGAACGACGCTTTCCATTCGCGGGTGAGGATGTCGTAGCGGTCGGGATTCAGCTGGGGCAGTCCGGGGGCGTCGAGGTATTTCTTTTTGAGGTCGTTGCCCAGCGGAGCGAGCTTGGGGGCGATGTTTTCGACCCAGTGCATGTAGGCTTTTTCGATGTCGGCGTCGTCGGTGTGGCAGGCGTGGTCGATGTTGCGTCGGCTGCCGTACTCGCTCATCACCGCGGAGAGTTCGGAGTAGTCGGCGAGCCACTGCTCGAGCGCTTCGCCGGTGGCGAGGTCGCGGTCCAGCAGCGTCTTGAAGTACGGCTCGACCTGATCCCAATCCGCGGGATCAACATCGGCAGCCACAAAATGGCGGGTCGGCATAGGCGTCGTTTCGGAGGTGGTGTTCATGGCGAGAGTATAGAACACGCGGCTGGGCTCGATCTCGCGGTAGATGTCAAAGCCTTCGCGGGAGCCATGCGCAAGAAAAGACCCGGAGTTGACCGGGTCTGATTCTCTCCCCCCGCGTTGAGGGTGGTGAAAATTTGTTTGGCGTTACGCCATGCGTCGCCGCATCAGGCCCAGGCCCGCGAGGGTGATGGGGGCCACGGCGGTGCCCGGCTCGGGGATGGCGAAGATGGTGGTGGTGCCGCTGACTTCGTTGGTGACGATCAGCAAAGGGATGCCGTTGGGGCTGTCGAGGGCGCTGATGAACAGCAACCCTTCGGGGCCCAGGTCGAGGCTGCCGATGCTATCGGTGAGCGTGCCGGTGGCGGCGACCACGGCGTCTTCGAGCGTGGCGTCGCTGATGGAGAAGTCGCGGGGGTTGATGTACTCTTCGAAGGTCACGGCGTTGGGGTCGGTGACGTCGTAGACCATGATGCCGCCGACGCGTTCGAGGCCGATGAAGGCGTAGGTCTTGCCGTCGATCACACCGAGCGTGACACCCTCGGGCTCGGGGCCTTTGGCGTCGGACCGGTCCTCTGCGGAATTGTTTTCGTCGTTGGTCGCGTTGAAGACCACGCCGGCGGTGGCGGCGGTGATGGTTTCAAAATCGCTGCCCGAATCGAAGACGAGGTTGCCCGCTTCGTCGAAGATGGAGAACGAGCGGCTGCCGTAGGCGAAGAGCTGGTCGTAATCGCCGTCGCCGTCGGTGTCGCCGTCCCAAGTAGAGACGCCCAGCCGACCGAGTTCGGCGTTGGCTTGGAGCGAGGCGGCGTTGGGGAAGGCGGTCGGGTCGAGGGACAGGGTAGAGATGCGGGCGTCTTCGCCGCGGTCGTCGCCTTCGTTGGCGGTGACGAAGTAGTTGACGCCGCCGACGTTGTAGCTGGCGATGGCGTCGGGCATGAACATGCCCAAGACGGGTTCGGTGGTGATGTTGACGCCGCCGTCGCGGTCCGAGGCGTCGAGCTCGTTGCCTGCGAGGTTGTGATTTTTGGTGCCGAGCGCTCGGATCGCGGTGACGGTGCTACTGGCGATATCGACGACGGCGACGCTGTTAGCTTCTTGCAGGGTGACGAACGCGGTGGTGCCGTCTTGGCTGACGGCGATGTATTCGGGTTCGACGTCATCGGCGAGGTTGGCGACATTGGGGTCGCGGCGGACGGCGTTGGTGGGCGTGTTGCCGAGGGTAGCGGTGGTGGCGGTGTTGGCGTCGGTGAACGCGGCGAAGCCGGCGGTGGTGACGGCGA
Organism: uncultured Phycisphaera sp.; assembly: GCA_964409095.1. Lineage (GTDB taxonomy): Bacteria > Planctomycetota > Phycisphaerae > Phycisphaerales > Phycisphaeraceae > Algisphaera. The sequence goes on from CAYPCC010000096.1 coordinate 5,018, forward strand.
ACGTGGTGGTGTTGATGATGCTGACCGAGCCCACGGGATCGACGGTGCCGGGTTCGCCTTCATTGGCCACGAGCAGCTTCGAGCCGTCGGGGGTGAAGGTGAGCATATCGGGCAGCGCGCCGACGGTCACGGGAGCAGCGGCAACGCTCAGCGTGCTGGCGTTGTAGAACTGAACCTGGCCGTTGTTGGTGCTGTCGGCGAGGTCCTCGGCGGCGATGGCGACGAGTCCGTTGTACACCGCGACGCTGTTGGGCGAAAAGCCGCCCAGCGAGATCGAGCCGATATAGGTCGGCATCGCTGGGTTCGACAGGTCCAGCACGTCCACCGCATCGGCGGCGGCGTTGGTGACAAAGAGGCGCTGGGTCGCGGCGTCGTACGCGGGGATCTCCGCAGCCGAGCCGTCGAAGATGCCGGTGCCGTAGCTGCCGATGACGGTCAGGCCGAGCTGGGCGTAGGTAGGGGCGGCGGACAGCAGGCCCGCCGACAGGCTGGCGGAGAGCAACAAGGATTTCAGCGGACGTTTCATTCGGACCTCCAGAGGAATGGTGAAGGTCGGAAGATACGCCTGCTGTGCGGGCGTAGCGTTGAAGGTTTGTTAATCCGCGGTGAGTTGTGTGATCGAACCCGTGTGCATCGGTTACGAGCCAAGCGCGTTTTGCTCGGCCGCGATCCGGTCAAACAACGCATCGAGGGCGGGGTCCACCATGGCCTCGGGTCCGCTGGCCGCCTGCATCCGATCACGGAACGCCGCCACGCGCTCCGCGGTGAACGCCTCGAGCGTCGTGTCGCATCGGAAGTCGCCGACGACGGATTTTATTTTCGAGTTATCGAATTGAGCCGACCACGATTTGTCGCCCCACAACGGGCCTTCCCAATCGGGTCGGTATTTCACCAGCGTCGCGGTCGGGACGTAAGCCAGATCGGGCGTCACGCCCAACACCTCGGCCAACGTGCGGTAAAAACTGTTCCACGCATGGGCGTGGTCGGCGGTGAGATGGAAGTCTTCGCCCAGCGCACGCTCGTTGCCCAGCAATTTCACGAACGGCGGGGCGAAGTCTTTCGACGCCGTCGCGGTCCACAGGCTGGTCCCGTCGCCGTGCATCACCACCGGCAAACCCCGCAGCATCCGCGACGCCACCGCGTCGCCCTCGCCCATCCCCGTGACCAAGCGGTCCCGGCTGGTGTGACTCGGCCGAACAATCGTCCACGGCAAACCCTCCGACCCGCGCAGCAACGCCTCGCAATCCGCCTTCTTCCGGCTGTATTCCCAGTACGGATTCACCAACGGCACGTCCTCCGTGATGAACTGCACCGTCACCGGCTTGTGGTACGCCGAGGCGGTGGAGATGAAGACGTACTGCCCGACTTTGTCTTGAAACAAATCCAGATCGCGCTGCAGCTTCGCGGTGCCGAACACGCGGAACTGGCAGACGACATCGAACCCCATGTCGGCGACCTTGGCGTAGGCCGCGTCGTCGTCAAAATCCCCGGTGATGAAATGGGTTTCCGCCGGCAGTCCGTGGTTCGAGTTGCCGCGGTTGAACACCCACGTCTCGTGCCCGGCGCGGACCGATTCGTGGACGCAATCAAAGCTAATCTGACCGGTGCCGCCGACGTAGAGAACTTTCATGCCGACAGTGTAAACGCGACGTTACGGCGGCGTCACGGTCACGGCGGGTGATTCGGGGGTCGCGGGCGTGGGTGCGGGAACCGTCGCGGCGACGACGTTGATCGTGCCGTAGGCCTCGGCCCACGACATGCCCATGCCATCGGTATGGGCGTCGATGTTGATGGATTGCGAACCGACCATATCCGTCTGGGCGGTGACTTTCACGGCCACGGTTTGGCCCGGCGGCAACGGAAACTGATACATCATCTCGCCGCCGCTGAGCCTTTGCCACGGCGGATCGGATTGCAGCAACGTCAGCCCGCTGTAATCATTGAGGCTGTAGAGCGTCATCGCCGAGGTGCCGGTGTTTTCGAGGGTGAGCTCGATGTCGAACGGCTGACCCTCTAAGGCACTCGGCGGGAGCTGCATCGTGTAATTCAAATTCGGGATCGTGCCGAAGTTGCCCGAGACCAAGCTGTTGAACGAACTGATCTGCTGCTGGAAAAACACCATCGTCAGCGCGACGCCGCCGCCGCACACCACGATGACGCCCACAAACGAACCGATGCCGATCGCGGTGAGCACCTGCCAGGCTTTGAGCCCGGTGCGGGGCGGGGGCAGCGGTTCGCTGGGGTGGTGCTTGGGCGGGTAGGGTTGCATATCAGCGGCTCCGGAAATTGACGTGGAGGGGCGGGGTTAGTGCTTGACTTTCTGCCGCATCCCGCGGACCTGCATGGGCAGGCCGAAGAGGTCGATGAAGCCGCGGGCGGCGGTGATGTCGTAGCCGTCCATGGCGAAGCTGGCGAGCTCGGGGTCGTAGAGGCTTTGGGGGCTGGTGGATTCGACGGCCATCGCGGTGCCTTTGTACAGCTTGACCTTGACCGTGCCGGTGATGACTTGGTTGGCCTCGTCCATGAACGACTGCAGCGCTTCGCGGAGCGGGTGGAACCATTGGCCGTTGTAGGTCAACTCGGCGTAGCGGTGGGCGAGCTTGAGTTTTTCGTGCCAGAGGTCGCGTTCGAGGCACAGCTGTTCGAGGGCTTTGTGGGCTTCGTAGAGGATCGTGCCGCCGGGAGTTTCGTAGACGCCACGCGACTTCATCCCCACCAAGCGGTTTTCGGTCAGCACGGTGGTGCCCACGGCGTGCTTGCCGCCGAGGGTGTTCAGCACCGCAATCAACTCGTGGCCTTTGCCCTTGAAGTCTTTCCCATCGACCGCGACGGGGGTGCCCTTGACGAATTCAATCGTGACGTACTGCGCTTGATTGGGTGCTTTCTCCACCGGCACGGACATGACCAGGCAGTTCTTCCAGTTCGGCTCGGTGCCGGGGTCTTCGATCTCCGCCCCTTCGTGGCTGATGTGCCAGAGATTGCGGTCGCGGGAGTAGATTTTTTTGGTGGTCTGATCGATCGGGATCTTGTGCTTCTTGGCGTAGGCGATCGCGGTCTCGCGGTCGGTCAGGCCGTCGGCAATAAAAGCGGGGTCTTTCCACGGGCTAACGATCTTGAGCTTGGGGTTCAGCGCTCGGGCGGTCAACTCGAAACGCACCTGGTCGTTACCTTTGCCCGTCGCGCCGTGACCCACGGCGTCGGCCTTGGTCTGCTTGGCGACCAGCACCTGATGCTTGGCGATCAGCGGCCGGGCGATGGAGGTGCCCAGCAGGTAATCCGATTCGTAGACCGCGTGGGCCCGCAGCATCGGGAAGCAGTACTGCTCAGCAAACTCTTTGCGCAGGTCTTTGACGACGACTTCATCCGCGCCGCTGGCGTAGGCTTTTTTCTCGATACCCGAGAGTTCGTCGCCTTGGCCGAGCTCGGCCGCGAACGCGACCAGCTTCACCCCGGGGTAGCGGTGTTTGAGCCAAGGCAGGATGACGGAGGTATCCAGCCCGCCGGAGTAGGCGAGCACGATTTTTTTAGGGTCGGAGGCAGAGGCCATCGCAAAACTTTCGGGGAAAGTAAGAAGCCAGACCAGCGTGACGCCACGCCGCCCGGCCACCAAGTCAAGTCACAATACCACAGCCCCCCCGCCGCTTCACCCGCCGATGATGCGCAAAACAAAAGACCCGGAGCCACAAGGGGCTCCGGGCCGGGTTGTCTGTCGAAAAGTTGGAGTAAGACTCGGACGATCAGGCCCGACGACGACGACCGGCCATCAGCAGGCCACCGAGGCCGACCAACGCGAGGCTAGTGGGCTCAGGCACGCCGAAGGTTTCGATGATCTCGCCGACTTCCTGCCCGTTGTCGAGCAGCAGTACACGGATCGAGCCGACGCTGTTGGCCAAACCCTCATTCAGCACGACCTGGCCCAAAAGCGTGATGCTGTTCGAGGCGTTGTTGTTACCCAGGGAAGCGTAAGTCGCTCCCAAGAGCGTCGAGGTTTCGGTGTAGCCGAACTCGCTGAGGCCCTTGCCCCCGAAGAGCGCCGGGGCGGTCAGGAAGACGCTGAAGCTGGTCTCGTCGTCACCCACGTTCAACAAGCTCGCTGTGACGTCGGCGTCGGCGAGGTAGGTGCCTGTGGTCAGCGTCAGGGCTAGGTCCAACGTGTCGAATTGGCCGGTAAGTTCCTCAGGCAGCAGGGTGAAGGAGACGAAGTCGAGGCCACCGGCGGTGGTGCCGGTGTTCTGCGCCAGGCTCAAAGCCCCGGCCGGGGCCACGAGTCCAAGAGCAGCTGCGATTGTCAGTACTTGTTTGATCACGAATAATCCTCCTGTATTTGTCGAACTAATTCCCGCCCGTGGGTCGCGCCGACACTCGGCGGCGGGTAGGCATGTCAATCCAAGCCGGCGGGGCGGGTGTCCCCGCACCGACGGCAATCAAATTTGAATCACTGGGCACGCCGACGGCGGCCAGCCAACATCAGACCACCCAGACCCACCAAACCCAGCGTCGTGGGCTCAGGCACGCCGAAGGTTTCGCTGATCTCGCCGACTTCCTGCCCGTTGTCGAGCAGGAGGATGTTGATCGTGCCGAAGGTCGACATCAGGTCCTGGTTCAGGACGATCTGACCCAAAAACACGTCGCTGGACGAGGCGTTGTTGTTACCCAGGGAAGCGTAAGTCGCTTCCAAGAGCGTCGAGGTTTCGGTGTAGCCGAACTCGCTGAGGCCCTTGCCCCCGAAGAGCGCCGGGGCGGTCAGGAAAGCGCTGAAGCTGCTTTCGTCGTCACCCTCGGCCAGCAGGCTTGCGGTCACATCGGCGTCGCTCAGCAGTGTGCCGTCGGACAGCGAAATGCTCACGTCGATCGTATCGAACTGGCCCGCAAGGTCGCCGACCTGCAGGTCGAAGGCCACGAAGGTGTCGCCGCCGGCGGTCGTGCCAGTGCGTATCGCTGTCGCCTCGGTTAGGTTGGAGGCCTCGCCCGCGATCTCGAAACTGGCCAGAGCCGACAGGCTCGTCGCCATGCTAATCGCGGCAGCCGAGCTGTCGAAGCCGAACGTACCCGAGAGGGTCGAGACATCGGCCGAGTTGACTTGGCCGTCACCGGTGAAGTCGCCCTGAGCCCAACCGGTCCCGTTGCCGAAGCCGCCCGAGAGGGTCGAGACGTCGGCCGAGTTGACGCGGCCGTCGAGGTTCGCGTCGCCGTAGGCTGTTCCCAGCACGTTCTGCACCAGGTCGTCGATGTCGGCTTGATTGACCGACAGGTCGCCGTTCATGTCGGCCGAGAGGTCGAACCCGACCGCTTCGTCGAGGTTGGCCCAGTCGGCCGAGCCATCACCCACGAAGCTGTTGGTCTTGAACTGGGCGTAGACATAATCGATGTCCTGGGCGTCCACCGTGCCGTCGAAGCCGATCGGGTTGGCCCCCTTGTTGATCGTGCTGCCGCCGGCGATGTCGGCGCGGCTGTCGCCGGCCGCGTAAACCTTGTTGGTCGCCAGGGTGGTGTTGAAGAAGTTGTTGTCGCCACCGGTCGCCAGCGACCACTCCTGGTCCACCAGCGTGAAGCCGAGCTTGCGATCGAGCACACGGGTACTCGGGGCGTCGGGGTTCGAGCTTACGGTACCCACGGTCATGGCCAGGCCGTCGGCGAAGTAGCGGATGTCCTCGGCATCGAAGTTTCCGTCGCCGTTGCCGTCGGCGATGATTTCCAGGGACAGGCCGGTGCCCTCTTCGGGGGCGGCGGGGGCGACGCCGGCGAAGCCATTGAGTCCGCGGATGGCGGCCCAGGTCATCATGTCGGCGATGTCTTCGACGTTGC
>CAYPCC010000097.1:0-10723 GCA_964409095.1 uncultured Phycisphaera sp.
ACGCGGCGGCGGTGCTCGCCGCGCAGGCCGCCCTGCGGGACGTGCCGCATCTGGCCGAGGTCTGGGCCTTCGACCGGGAGACGCACAAGGGCCTCGCCCGCACCGGCTTCAGCGTGCTGGAGGCCGCGACCATGGCCTAACCGCCAAACGCGCATCCCCTGACCGTCCCCGGCCCCACCCCGGAAGCCCGCAAGCGTTGCTTGCGCCTTCCGATGAAAGCCGGCAAAGGACACGACCTCAAGCCACGAGCGAAATTCGCCTCGTGGTTTTTTGTTGGTCTGAAAACTCAACCCCAAACGCTTCGACAACTCGACACAACTCGAAAAATCAGGACAGAACATATGAACGGCTCCGAAATGCTCCGCCTCGTCGACTCCATCTCCCGCGACCGCAATGTCGATAAAGAAACGCTGCTCGAAGACCTCGAACTCGCCATGGTCTCGGCCGCGCGGAAACACTTCAACGCCGTCGACACCGAAGACTTCACCTGCGAAATCGATCGGCTCAACGGCGAGATCAACGTCTTCCGCGGCGATGAATTCATCCCCCTCGAGGACCTGGGCCGTATCCCCGCCCAGACCGCCAAACAGGTCATGATCCAACGCTTCCGCGAAGACGAGCGGGCCAGCATTTTCAACGAATACATCGACCGCGTCGGCGAACTGGTCACCGGCATGGCCCAACGCTACGAGGGCGGCGCTTTGGTCGTGCAGATCGGCCGCGCTGAAGGCTTTATGCCCCGCAGCGAGCAGATTCCGGGTGAACAACATCAGCCCGGCGAACGCGTCCGCTGCCTGATCCTCGATGTCCGCGACGCGGGCAACCAGGTCAAGATCGTCCTCAGCCGGGCCGACCCGAAGTTGATCCAACGGCTGTTCGAGGTCGAAGTCCCCGAAGTCGCCGAGCGCATCATCGAGATCCGCGCGATGGCCCGCGAGCCCGGCCAGCGCACGAAGCTGGCTGTCGCCTCGGTCGATTCCAAGGTGGACGCGGTCGGCGCATGCGTCGGCGTCCGCGGCAGCCGCATCAAAAACATCGTCGATGAACTCGGCGGCGAAAAAATCGACATCGTTCGTTGGAACGACTCGTCGCAGCTTCTGATTCAGAACGCGCTCAAGCCCGCCGAGGTCGTCGAGATTTCGCTGTGCTTCGAGCTCGGCCGGGCCACGGTCGTGGTCAACGAAGACCAGCTCTCGCTGGCGATCGGCAAACGCGGGCAGAACGTCCGCCTCGCCGCTCGACTGACCAACTGGGACGTCGACATCCTCACCCCCGCCGAGTTCACCAAGAGCCTGGACATCATGGAAGAAACCCTCAAGGCCATCGACGGCGTCAGCGAAGAGCAGGTCGATCGCCTCGCGGCGCTGGGCCTCATCAGCGTGTTCGACGTCGAAGAAGTCGGCCCCGAATACCTGGCCGAGACCTTAGGCGTCGATGAAGCCAAGGCGTTGGAATGTATCGCCGTGGCCAGCCAAAAGGGCAAAGAAGTCGCCGAGCAACAAGCGATCGAGAAAGCCGAAACCGAAGCACGCAAGAAAGAAGAGTTCAAAGCCCAGCAAGCCGCGTACACCGGCGGGGCCGCGATCGACGACCTGCTGGGCGGTGCGGCGGCCAACGCCCCCGCCCCGCGGCAAGACGGCATCGCCGACGGCGGCGGGTCGATCATCGACATGCTCGAAGCGCGTGAGGAAAACATCGCTCCCGTGGACGACCCCACGGTGGCCGGCAGCGACGGCGGCGACGTGCTCGAAACCGAAGCCGCCCAGCAGGGCGACGCCGGCGAAGCCTTGGCCGACGCAACCCCCGCCGATGCGGGGACGGTGGCGGGCGAAGAAACGAAGGATGCCTAAGCCGTCTTGTCTTGCTGGTTGACCGTTGGTTCGAGCCTGTTGCTACGGACTGAAAATTGATTCGTGTTTGATTTTGAATTGTTCGACTGTTTGACCGAAACCCGGAGCGTCTCTTGCCACCGAAAAACCTACGAGTCCACCAACTAGCCAAAGAACTTGGCGTGAACAGCAAGGTGATCGTCGCCAAATGCGAAGCCGAGGGCGTCCCCGGCATCACCAACCACATGTCCGTGGTCAAGCTGGGCCTCGCGGCTACCGTGCGCGAATGGTTCTCCGAAGAAGCCGCCGCGCACAACGCCATCGAGACCGCCGCCCCGGTGGACCTCGAAAAAGTACGCAAGCCCGCTCGTCGTCAACCCGTCAATCAGGTCGAAGTCCCGGTGGTCGAGGAGGAAATCCAAGACCAGACACCCGCCGAGGTCGAACCGAAGCCGACCCCCAAACGCAAACGCCCGACCCGCCAACCCGACGATGCCACGGCCGAACTCGACTCCCCCGCCGATCTCGCGTCGGACTCGGCGTCCGCCCCGGCCGCCGAGCAAAGGCCTGACGCTCAAGTCCAGGAAACGATTCGGACCACCGAGGCGCTCCCCGCAACTCCCGCCACTCCGCAGCCGCCCGCTGGCCCCGTGGGGGTGCAGAACGTGCCGACCCGTCCGGACGTGGTCAAGCCCGCCGGCGAACAACTCGAAACGCCCACTAAGGCCAAGCTCTCGGGCCCGAAAGTGATCCGCGTCGAAAAACCCGAGCCCGATTCTGCGCCGCGTCCGCGACGCGCGCCCGGCGGCGGCGGCGGTGGCCCACGCGGCGGGCGTGACGGTGACGGCAGCGGCGGTGATGGCAACGTCGAAGGCATCAGCCGATCCCGGGGCCCGGTCCGCGGCGGCGGCGTCCGCGGCGGCGGCGGCGGCGGCGGCGGCGGCGGTGCGGCCGGTGGCGGAGATGATCGCGGCAAACGACGCGGCGGGATGAACAGCCGACGCGGACGATCGGCCGACTCGCTGCTCACCGGCCCCACTCAGCTCTCCAAAGCCGATGCCGACGAACTCGACGCCCGCCTCAAGGGCTCGACCGGCTACATGAAGCAGCGTCGCCGCGACCTGCGCAACAAAGGCTCCGGCGCGATCGGCTTCCAAACCCAAACCGCCGTGCAAACCGGCGGCAAGGTCGAAATCGCCGAGCCCATTACCATCAAGGGACTCTCCGCCGCCACCGGCATCAAGACCGCTCAGATCCTCAAGTTCCTCTTCAAGCAAGGCATCATGGCCACCGTCAACTCTTCCATCGGCACCGAAGCCGCCATGGAAGCCGCGATGGAATACGACATCGAACTCGAGGTCAAACAGCTCGAGTCGGCCGAGGAAAAAGTCGAAAAACAATTCGCCGAACGCGAAAAAATCGACGTCCAACCCCGGCCACCCGTCGTCACCGTGCTCGGCCACGTCGACCACGGCAAGACCTCGCTGCTCGACCGCATCCGACAGGCCGACGTCGCCGCCCACGAAGACGGCGGCATCACCCAACACGTCGGTGCCTACCGCGTCAGCGTCGAAGGGTCCGACGGCAGTAAAAAGTCGGTCGTGTTCCTCGACACCCCCGGCCACGAAGCGTTCAGCTCCATGCGGGCCCGCGGCGCGAAGATGACCGACCTGGTCGTCCTCGTCGTCGCCGCCGACGACGGCGTCATGCCCACCACCATCGAAGCCATCGCCCACGCTAAGGCCGCCGAGGTGCCGATCATCGTCGCCCTCAACAAGATCGACACGCCCCAGGCGTCCGAGGAAAACATCCGCAGAATCTACGGTCAACTCGCCGAGCACGGCCTCAACCCCACCGAATGGGGCGGCGACACCGAAATCATCAAGACCTCGGCCACCCTAGGCACGGGTATCACCGAGCTGCTCGAAGTGCTCGACTACCAAGCCGAGCTGCTCGAACTCACCGCCGACTACGGCGGCCCCGCCCGCGGCACCGTCATCGAGGCCGAGATGCAGACCGGCCGCGGCAGCGTCGCCCGGGTGCTGGTGCAAGACGGCCAAATCAAGGTCGGAGACTTCATCGTCTCGGGCCGGGCGTTTGGCCGGGTGCGTGACATGATCAACGACCGCGACCAGCGCGTGCCCGACGCCGGCCCCGCGACCCCGCTCGAGCTCTCGGGCATCGACCTGGTCCCCGACGCCGGCGACAAGTTCTTCGTGACCGACTCGCTCAAGCGGGCCGAGGAAGTCGCGCTGCAGTACCGCGAAACCGAGCGCCAGCAAACCCTCGCCAGCAAGACCAAAGTCACGCTGGACAACTTCGCCGACGCGGTCAAAGCCGGCAACATCAAAGACCTGCGCGTCGTCATCAAGGCGGACGTGCAGGGCTCGATCGAGACGCTTTCGAGCAGCCTCGAAAAGATGGGCAACGACGAAGTCACCGTCAAGGTCCTTCACGCCGCCGTCGGCGGAATCACCGAGGGCGACGTGCTCCTGGCCGATGCGTCCGACGCAATCGTCCTGGGCTTCCACGTCACCGCGACGCCCGCGGTCCGCGAGATCGCCGAGCAACGCAACGTCGATATCCGCATGTACCGCGTGATCTACGACCTGACCGACGACGTGAAAAAAGCCCTCGAAGGCATGCTCACGCCCGACCGCAACGAAGAAGAAGTCGGCCAAGCCGAGGTCAAAGAAGTCTTCCGCATCGGCGGCATCGGCGCGATCGCCGGCTGCCTCGTCACCGAAGGCTCGGCCCAGAAAAACGTCAAAGTCCGTGTGTCCCGCGACGGCGTGGTGGTCACCGACGACCGCGATGTCGAAAGCCTCCGCCGCGTCAAAGACGAAGTCAAAGAAGTCCGGGCCGGCACCGAGTGCGGGGTCCGCGTCAAGAACTTCGACGACCTCAAAGCCGGCGACATGCTGCTGTTCTACAAAGTCATCGAGGTGCAGCGAAAGCTGGATTAAGGACGAATGATCGTGGGATCGACGCGAGAGACGAGCATACAACAGTAAGCCGCTCTCCTATCTCGCAACTCCTGGTCTCTGCCCCCCCGCACCCCGCACCCCGACCTCACGCGCTCCGCTCCCCGCCCCTATGGATCAACGCAAGAAACAAATCGAATCGCTCCTGCAACGCACCGTCGCGTCGGTGCTGCAGCGTGGGCTGGCCGACCCGAGGCTGCAAGGTTCGCTCATCAGCGTTACCCGAGTCGAGGTCAGCGTTGATTTGAAACACGCCAAGACGTTTGTGTCCATCACGCCCGAGAAATACGAATCCCGCGCGATCCACGGCCTCAAGGACGCGACGCTGCACATCCAGCACCAAGTCAACAAAGCCGTCGCCCTCCGCGTGGTGCCGCACCTGAAGTTTGAGATCGACCACGACCTCAAGAAACAGGCCGAGATCTTCGCCGCGATCGACGAGGGCATGAAACGGACCGCCGCTTCGTCGTCCGCTCAACACACCCACCCCACCCCGGAATCTGCGGAGCCCCTGACCGGGGGCGACGACGCTCTGGACCCGCCTTTGGAAGAGAAATAACCGTTGGCCAAACAAGACCCCGCCACCGCCAAGAAGTTCGCCGCCCTGCTCAAAAAATGCCTCACGGCATTCAATGGCGAAGACCCGCCGCCGCGTGACCCCGTGGCCCAGCTCATCGTGAGCTTCTTGCAATGGGACGCCACCCACGCCCAAGCCGAGGACGCCTTTGCCGCCCTGATGGACCAGATGATCGACATCAACGACCTCCGCGTCAGCCACCCGCACGAGCTGGTCGAAATCATCGGCGAAGACTACCCCAACGCCATGATGCGGATGATCCGCCTCCGCGAATCGTTGCACGAAGTCTATGCCCGCGAGCACGATACCCAGATGCACTCGATCGCGGGCAAGGGCAAGAAGGAGCAGCGCTCGTACCTCGATTCGCTGCCGGGTATCGCCCCGTTTGTCGCGGCTCAGGTCACGCTGCTGTCGTTCGGCGGCCACGCGATGCCGATCGACCACAAGCTCTTGTCCCTGTTACTCGACGAAGGCTGCCTCGACGAAGACACGTCGATCGAAGACGCCGAGTCTTACCTCCTGCGTCAGATCAAGGCCGGCGAAGCGCTCGAAGCCCACCTCGCCCTGCAAGCCTGGGCGGACAAAAGCAAAACCCCCGCCGCGAAATCCGCCAGGGCCACCAACGCGGCGGCCAAGCCAACCCCTAAAACCAAGACCACCAAGTCGGCTCCAAAGAAAAACACCGCGAAGAAATCCACGAAGAAAAAAGTCGCCAAGAAAAAGTAATCCTACCCCGGGCCATTGGCCCACGGCTCAATCGAAACGTCATGACCACCGACCCCACCAAGCTCCGACTCGGCATCCCCAAAGGCTCGCTCCAGGACCCCACCGTGGACCTGTTCGAACACGCCGGCTACCGCATCAACGTCTCCAATCGATCCTACACCCCCGAGATCGACGACCCCGGCATGGCCGCGATGATGTTCCGTTCCCAGGAAATGTCCCGCTACGTCGAACAGGGCGTCATCGACTTCGGCATCTGTGGCCACGACTGGGTCGTTGAAAACGACAGCGACATCCACGAAGTCTGCGAGCTCGAATACTCCCGCGCCACTTCCAACCCCATCCGCTGGGTATTGGCGGTGCCCGAAGAATCCGACATTCACAAACCCGAAGACCTCGCCGGCGGCATCATCGCTACCGAACTCAAACAAACCGTTAAACGCTACTTCGAGAACAAAAACATCCCGATCAAAAAGATCGAGTTTTCCTGGGGCGCGACCGAAGTCAAAGCCCGACTCATCGACGGCATCGTCGACTGCACCGAGACCGGCTCATCCCTGCGGGCCAACAAGCTCCGCGTCCTCGACACCCTCTTAACCTCTACCACCCGGATGATCGCCAACCACGACGCCTGGGCCGACCCCAAGAAGCGTGAGAAGATCGAGGATATCGCCCTGCTGCTCCGCGGCGCGATCGCGGCCAAGGGGCAAGTCGGCCTCAAGCTCAACGTGCCCAAAGCCAAGCTCGCCCACGTCCTGGCCCAGATGCCTTCCGCCCAGTCGCCGACGGTCAACGAGTTGGCCGACGCCGACTGGGTCGCCGTCGAGGTCATCGTCGATCGCAAGGTCGAACGTGAGCTCGTGCCCAAGCTCTCGCGTGCCGGGGGGCAAGCGATCTTCAGCTACCCGCTCAACAAGATCATCCCCTGAAATTGTCGCGCGGCGAGGCCGGGCCGCCAAAATCCTCATGCCGCCCTCCCCACCCGCGGCCACGCCACGCATAGAATGACATCATGTTCAAACGCAGCTGTCTGACGCTTGTGTTGCTGGCCGGGGCCGTGGCGATCCCGTCGTGCGCTACAGATCCCGCTAGGAACACCGACCCGTCGTTGACGGCGGCGAACGCTCGATCCGAGCCGATCCGGCTGACCGATGTCCCTCCGCCGCCGGGCATGCCCGCCTCGGCACTGACCCCATTCGACGCGATGCAGCTGGAGTCGGCCCAGCTTTCGCTGGCCGAAGTGGTCGCGTCGCTCACGCCCCCCGCTTACCTGCAACACCTCGGCCAATCCTCCGAAGTCTCTGACGCCCAACCCACCTTGGCCGCGCAGAAGTTTTATGCCACCGGCAAGCAAGCCCTCCTGGAAAACGACAACTTCCGGGCGGTGCAACAGCTCGAAAAAGCGCTCCGCCTCTCGCCCAACGAACCCGCGATTTTGCATGGCCTCGCCGAGGCGTGGACCCGCGCCGGCAACCGCGTCTCGGCGTCGAACTTCTATCGCCAAGCCTTTGCCGCCGACCCGACCGATCTCAACAGCCTGTTCATGCTCGGCCGATTCTCGCTCGACGAGCGACGCTGGGATCAAGCCATCCTCAACCTCGACGCCGCCCTCAAGCTCGCCGCCCCCCCGGACGTGAACGACGCGCCCGAAGCCCACCCCGCCGCGGCCCACTTCATCCGCTTCTACCTCGCCAACGCCCTCAATCAGGCCGGCCACGGCCGGGCCGCCGCCGACCTCTTCGACGCCTACCTCACCGCCCAGCCCCGCCTTGCTGACGCGTCGCCTTACGCCCGGGAAATCTCGGTCCTCAGCAACCAGCGTGGCGAAACGCTCATGCTGCTGGGCGATTTGCACCACCGCCTGAATGAGCCGCGCGTCGCGTTGGACGCCTACGCCGCCGCCGCCGAGGTCGGCGTGCTTAACCCCGACACGCTCCGCCACCGCCTGCTCTACACGCATCTGCGCCTCGGGCAAAAACGGGCCGCCCAAGACCTGCTCGCCCGGGCCGTGGCCGAGTCGCAAGGCAACGCCAAGACGCTCGCGCTCGTCCCCTATGCCGTCGAGCAAGGTGTCTCGGCCGAAGCGTTGTCGTCGCAGCTCACCGCGTTGTACGAATCCCAGGGCCGACCCGCCTCGCTGGCGTTAGCGATGGCCGATGTGTTGCCCGCCGACGCGGCGGTTCCGCTGCTGCAGAGTCACCTCGACGGCAAGCCCGGCGACGACGCGGTGTTCGGCCGACTGCTGAGCTTGCTGCTCGGCGATTCGCCGTCGCCCGCCGACCACCGTCAAGCCATCGCCGCGACCGCCGCCGCGATGGCCCAAACGCCCGACCTCGCCGAGGCGTATGCCAACCGCTTACTCGAAAGCCTCGACGATCCCGCGACGCTTTTGCCTCATTTCCCCGACCCCGCGACCGCCGCGTCGCTGACGCTGCGTGGCAAAGTCCTGCTCGATGAGGACCAGTCTGATGCAGCGATGGCGGCGTTTGAGCAAGCGCTAGAACTCGATGCAGGCAATCAACTTGCCCGGTTGGAGTTGGCGTCGCTTCAACTCGACCGCGCAAACGTGAACGAGGCCGAGGCGTTGCTCGGGCCGTTGGCCGGGTCGTCGCATCCACGGGTGACGCTGCTGCGGGTCCGTGCGTTGGCTGAGACCGGGCAGACCGAGGAGGCGCTGGCGTTGATCGACGGGGTGCTGCGTCGCAGCCCGCCGGGCAGCCCGCTGGTGTTGGACAAGGCAGACCTGTTATTAAAACTCGGGCGGACCGAGGATGCCGAGCGGGTGCTACTCGATGCGCTAAACGCCCGGCCGACCGACGAGGCGATCTACGCCGCGCTGCTGGCGATCTACAACGACAATGGCAATATGATCCGCAACTACCAACGGCTGGTCCGCCGGATGGTCGATACGATCCCCAACGCCCGGATCACCCGGCTGGTGAAGATCGAAACCTTCATCGCCATGCGTCAATTTCCGCAAGCCCGAGACCTGCTGGACACCCTCGAAGACACCGACGACGACCGGGCCGTGCTGCAACGCCTGCGGCTCGAAGTCGCCGTCGGCACCAACCAACCCGCGGCGGTGTCGTCGCTGATCGACCAGCACCTCATCGACGCCCAGGCGGCGGGCGAGCTGCCCGATGACGAGATGCTCACGCTGGCGATCCGCTATTTCACCCGCCAAGGCGACCGCGACCGGGCGCTGGGCTTGGAGATCAAACGCTGGGAACCTATGCCGCCCAGCCGAGAGCGGAGCGAAACGCTGATCAGCATTTATTACCTGCAGAAAGACTACGAGCAAGCCGCCGCGATCGCGCGGGAAGCGTTTGCGCAAGGCCTCGTGGATGAGCAGCCGATGCAGATGACTTCGTTGCTCGTCAATGCGTTGGCCGAGCTTGAGCGGTTTGACGAGGCCCAGCAGTTCATCGAGCAACTCGGCCACGACCGCCCCGAACTCGGCGGCGACCCGGCGATGCTCTTGGCGATGGTCTACGAAAACCGCGGCGACACCGCGGCGTCGCGTCGGGTGATGGAGGCGGCGCTCGAGCGGTTCCCCGACCACGCGCCGCTCAACAACTCGCTGGGTTACGGGTTAGCCAATGAAGGCATCCGCCTGGCGGATGCCGAGCGGATGGTCGCTCGGGCCGTGGCGGCCGAGCCGGACACCGCGGCGTATCTCGATTCGATGGGCTGGGTGTTTTACAAGAAGGCGGAGTTTGATCGGGCGTTGAATTGGCTGGAGCGTAGCCGGGCGGTGGACGGCGGCACGCACCCGGTCATCGTGGATCACTTGGGCGACACGTTTTATCGTTTGGGCCGAGAGGCCGAGGCGGTGCGGGCGTGGAACGCAGCGCGGGCGATCATGTCGGCCGAGGGTTACGAAACGATCGACCCCGAGGAAGACACGCTCCCCGAGCGACTCGAAGCGAAGCTCCAAGCGATCGCCGAGGGCCGACCCGCCCCCGTCGCCGACGTCGGTCAGGGGGTGGCCATTCCCGCGCCGATCGAGGCCCCGGCGGACCCGGCCCTGCCCCCCGCGCCCGCCCCGATCCAGCCGCCCGTGCCCGCGATTCCCGTCGCCCCCGAGGCGGAGGATGCGGGGGACCCCGCCGAGCGATAAATCCTCATTTTTCTTGGCTTTTCAGAGTTTTTTCATACCCCCGCGATCTTTGTGGAAGCGGGCGATTTCTGCTAAAATGGAGGGCTTGAGGATCGGGGATTTGACGGCCCAAACGGCTGCCCCCGGTCGACCGATTCCTCCTCTCCCCAAGGCCGCCAGACCATGCAAGATGGCACCCCGTCCACCCCCGGAAATCCCCCCGGACATACCCCCGGCAGTTCCCCTGAAAAGGATTCCGCAAGTGATCCCGACACCAAGCCCGCCAACACCGGCTACTCCGAAGAAAGCATCTCGGTCCTCGAAGGCCTCGCCGCGGTCCGCAAACGGCCGGCCATGTACGTCGGCGGCACCGACTCCCGCGGCTTGCACCACTTGGTCTGGGAGACCGTCGATAACTCCATCGACGAAGCCCTCGCCGGCCACTGCGACGACATCCAAGTCACCCTCAAGGCCGACAACTCGGTCATGGTCGTCGACAACGGCCGGGGCA
>CAYPCC010000098.1:0-10588 GCA_964409095.1 uncultured Phycisphaera sp.
ACAATCTATCCAGCGATTTCCTGGATGACCGAGCTCGACGGCGGCAACTCGAACTGATTCAGTCGATGAATCACGGTTTGTTGTCCCAGCGGGCATCGATGAGGATAATGGCGAGGTCGCAGTTGCTCGCTCCCGTGGCCATGTTTCGCGTGTACTGCTCGTGACCGGGGGTATCGGCGATGATGAATTTCCGCTTATCCGTCGAGAAATAGCGGTAGGCGACGTCGATGGTGATGCCTTGCTCGCGTTCGGCCTTGAGGCCGTCGGTGAGCAGGGCGGGGTCGAACGCGCCGCCGGTGGTGCCGAATTTTTTCGAGTCGACTTCGAGCGACGCGAGTTGGTCTTCGTAGACCATCTTTGAGTCGAAGAGCAGACGGCCGATGAGGGTGGATTTGCCGTCGTCCACGCTGCCGCAGGTCAAGAAGCGGAGCATCTCTTTCTGCTCGTGTTGCTTGAGGTAGGCGTCGATGTCGGTGGCGATGAGTTCGGATTGGTTCATGAGAGCCGTTAGCCTCTAGCCGTTGGCCGTTAGCGGGGGAATCTAGGATCGTCCGGTATTTCGCATGAGAGCGGTGAGCATTTTGCCAACTTCTTGGCAAAGGTCCCAAGCTACCATGGTTTCTGCACGGTTTAGGCGGTCCACACGAACCGCAAGTGTAATCTGGGTTTCAAGTTCAGAGAGCGAGCCTCGGGCGTAAGAAAGATGTTTCAGAAAGTCTCCGTTGTGAGCTCGGCTGTGTCCTTCAGCGATATTCGAGGCAATCGAGACTGAGCATCTTTGCATCTGTGAGATCAGGCCGTAGCGCTCTGTATCGGGCATCGTGTCGGTCAGCCGGTAAACCTCTTGAGCGAGTTCCATCGAACACTCCCAAACGATTAGATCTCGATAACCCTTGGAATCCATCAAGCACCTCGGGCTAACGGCCAACGGCTAGCGACTAACGGCTGATTAGTAATACCCCTGTTTCTTCTTCTCTTCCATGCCGGCCCCGGGGTCTTTGTCGACGGTGCGGCCTTCGCGTTCGCTGCGGGTGGCCAGGAGCATTTCCTGAATGATCTTGGGCAGGTCGACCGCTTCGCTGCGGGTGGCGCCCGAGAGCGGGTAGTCGCCGAGGGTGCGGAAGCGGACCCATTCCTTACGGGCTTTTTTGCGTAATTCCGGGGGCATGCGGTCGTCGTCCACGGCAATCAGGTTGCCTTCAAACTCCACGACTTCGCGTTCCTCGGCGAAGTAGGCCGGGACCAGCTTGATGTCTTCGAGGTGGATGTATTGCCAGATGTCGAGTTCGGTCCAGTTGCTTAAGGGGAAGGCCCGGATCTGCTCGCCTTTTTGGACGTTGGCGTTGTAGACATTCCAGAGTTCGGGGCGTTGGTTCTTGGGGTCCCAGGAGTGGTTGGCGTCGCGGAAGGAGTAGACGCGTTCTTTGGCGCGGGACTTTTCTTCGTCGCGTCGGCCGCCGCCGAAGGCCGCGTCGAAGTCGTATTTATCGAGGGCTTGGCGGAGCGCACCGAGGTTCATGACGTCGGTGAAGACCTTGCTGCCGGACTTGAACGGGTCGATGCCTTGTTTCAGGCCGTCTTCGTTGATGTGGACCAGGCATTCCATGCCCAGCTCGCCGACGATGTACTCGTCGCGGAACGTGTACATGGACTGGAAGTTCCAAGTCGTGTCGATCTGCAGCAGCGGGAAGGGCGGCTTGTCGGGGAAGAAGGCCTTGCGGGCCAGGTGCAGCATGACGCAGGAGTCTTTGCCGATGGAGAACAGCATCACGGGGTTGTCGAACTCGGCGACAACCTCACGGATGATGTGGATGCTCTCGGCCTCGAGCTGCTTGAGGTGAGTCAGGGTGTGTGAATCCAACGGGGTGGCCTCTTGATCGAAGGAGGGACAGTCAACTTCAGGGCTCGGCGTGCTTCGCCTGGATGCGGACCCTGAATCAACACCATAGCCTACCGAGCCAAGCCCAGCCAACCCAAGTTCACGCACGGACCAACCCCGCTGCGATCCGTTTCGGGTCGTAACGCTTCCGCGGGCTGGGCCATCCGATAACGGCTAAACTCCAATACTTTTAGCCCGACAAGCTCCCCTCGGCAGACGGTCGGAGGCGGGCTCGTTTCTTGCGGGGTCACACGCCGGGCCTTACGATCCCCCAACACCCCCGGAGTACCCGCATGGCCTCACCCGACGACCGCCGTTACCTCAACTCTCACGAATGGCATAAGCCCGAAGGCGACCTCGTCGTCATCGGCGTCAGCCAGTTCGCCGTCGACGAACTGACCGACGTGACCTACCTCGAAGTCTCGGTTGAGGCGGGCCCCATCACCGCGGGCAACGCCTTCGGCGAGATCGAGTCGGTCAAAGCCACCAGCGACCTCTACTGCGGCATCGACGGCGAGGTCGTCGCGGTCAACGCCGCCGTGATCGAGAACCCCGCGCTGGTCAACGACGACCCCTATGGCGAGGCTTGGATCATCAAGGTCAAACCCACCGACCCCGCTCAGCTAGACACCCTCAAATCCGCCGCCGATTACGACGCAGACCACGGTTAAACCCCGGCCAACCCCGGCCAACCCCGGCCAACCGGGGGGCAACCGGGGAGCGTCCGGGGGGGCATCCGGGGGCCGTCCGGGGGGCGCTTCGCTTGGCGGGCCGGCGGGACGCCGGTAAGATTAGTTAGATTTTAGCTAGTTCTTGGCCTGCCCGGCTTTCGGAAACGAACCCGCCATGATTGTTGATTTGCATACCCGCATCTGGGACTCGGTCGAAGCGCTGGGTGCCACCGTGGCCCAGACCTACCGACGCCGACGCGGCGAGCCTTGGCAACACACCGACGCCTCGCTCGCGGCGCACGCCGCGGCGATGGAGCCGATCGAGTACGCCGCGGTGCTCGGATTCGAGAGCCACTTGCTGGGTGCCTCGATCGACGCCGAACAGGTCCACCGGGCCGTGCAGGCTCGGCCGGGGCAAAACGTCGGCTTCGTCGGCATCGACCCGACGCTCGGCAAACCCGTCGCCAAGCTCGAAGCCGCGCTCGATCTGGGCCTCGTCGGCCTCACCATGAGCCCCGCCGCCGCGGGTTTCCACCCCGCCGACACCCACGCGATGGACCTCTACGAAGCCTGCCAGGCCAAAGGCGTCCCCGTGCTCATCGAGTCCAACGCGATGCTTTCGCAAGACGCCAAGCTCGAGTTCGCCATCCCTTACCTCCTCGACGAAGTGGCCCGCAGCTTCCCCGATCTCAAGCTCGTGCTCAGCTCGTTCGGCCTGCCGTGGATCGACCAGTGCGTCACGCTCATGGCCAAGCACCCCAACGTCTACGCCGACGTGTCGGGCCTCGTCGTTCAGTCGTGGCAACTCTACAACGCCATGGTCCAAGCCTTCCAGGCCGGGGTCATGAATCAGGTGCTTTTCGGCAGCGGCTTCCCCTTCGGCGACCCGCAAAAAGCCATCGTCACCCTCTACTCGGTCAACGTCACCTCCCAAGGCACCCCGCTGCCCAGCGTCCCCCGCGAGCAACTCCGCACCGTGGTCGAGCGCGACACCTTGGCCGAGCTCGGCATCGCCAAACCCGTGGGCGAAAAGACCGCCGCCACGTCCGATGAGGAGCCCGTCAGCGAATTTGAAAAAATCGCCAACGCTCAGGACCAGGGGCTGGACAAGAGTATGCACAAGAAAAAGGATGCGTCCAAGTGAGCCGCCGCCGCACCCCGCCGATGACGTCGTGCCTCATCCGCTGCGTGCGGCCCGCCTCCATGCTGCTGCCGGTGGCGCTCATGTTCGTGAGCCTCGCGGGCTGTAGTCGGCCGTTTGCCGACGGCGACGCCCAACTCCAAATCTCCAGCCGTGACACTTCCGACCGCGACCGCGGCCGCCTGACCATGGCCGGCGACTTTACCCGCGGCTACTACCGCTTCGAGAATCAGAACACCGTCACCGTCGTGCTGATCCAAGGCCCCGACGACGCCCCCGAGCGCATCGCCGCGATCGAGATGTTCTGGAAAGCCCGCGCCGGCCTCACGCCCATCGACCGCACCGCGACCAATGCGCTCGTGCGTTTTTTCGAATTCCGTGACACCGAGGCCGAGCCCAACACCGTTGGCGTCTACGCCGGGGCCGGATTCATGCGGCTCCATGACAACCCCGCCGTCGGCCAAGTCGACGGCAACCTCTGGGACGCCGACCTCCGCCTCACCGACCGTTCCGAGGCCTACACCGACCGCCTCGGCGGGGCCGTGCTGGCCGGGTCCTTCACCGCCGAGCGCAACGACGCCCGCGTCACCACGATCCTCCGCGAGCTCAACCAGCAACTCGAAGCACGCCTGGGTTATCCCCGCCTGGTTGAGCAATCATCCTCGCCGTCCCTCGCGTTTTACGCTTTTCAACTTTCCTCTCGCCCCAGCCTGCCCCCGCATATCTCCCCACCAGATTGAGGTCAACTGTTTTGCCCATCCCCCACCAGAACGTCACGGCCCGACATGACGCCGCTTTTTTCATCCGTGGTCTGACCCTTCTGACTACGCTCTGGTTCGCCACCAGTACCCAGACCGCCCTCGCTCAAGACGCCGCGGATGCCGCCGCGCCCGAGTTGACCGTTTGGCAGCAGACCCAAGCCAAGATCGAAACGGTCTTCGAGAAGGTCAACCAAAAGCTGATCCCTGTGCTTTTCATTGACGCCGGCTTCGGCGTCTTCGACCCCGACCTCCCGGCCGTGGAAGCCGATCTCGCCGAAGCCAAGGCCAAACTCGCCGCCATCACCGCCGCCCACGCCATCACGCCCGACCCGCGCGGCCTTCGCTTGGCCCGAAAAACCGTCGAGACCCTCGAAGCCCAGCGTGCTTTGCTGGCCGCCAAAGTCTCCGCTGCCGCCGAACTCGCCGAGCTTGCGCCAACCCTTGATGCCGACCGCGACGCGATGAAGGCTGCCGGGGACGACGAAGCGCTCGCCACGTTCAACGCCCAGATCGCCCAACTCCGCACCGACGCCAAGGCCACGGTCTACAGCCTCCCGCTGATCGTCGTCTTTCTCCTGCTCGGCGGCGTGTTCTTCACGCTCCGCTTTGGCTTCATCAACCTCCGCCTCTTTGTCCACTCGATCGCGGTCGTCCGCGGCCGGTACGACAACCCCCACGACCACGGCGAGGTCTCGCACTTCCAAGCCCTCACCGCCGCGCTCTCCGCGACCGTCGGCCTGGGCAACATCGCCGGCGTCGCCATCGCCATCAGCATGGGCGGCGCGGGCGCGGTCTTCTGGATGTGGTTCGTCGCCTTCTTCGGCATGTCCTCCAAATTTTCCTCCTGCACCCTCGCCCAGATGTACCGCAAGATCAGCGACGAGAAGCACGGCAACCAAACCCGCGAACACGTCCTGGGCGGCCCCATGCTCTACCTGTCCCAAGGCATGAAAGACGTCTTCGGCAACGCCATCGGCACCCCGCTCGGCAAAATCCTCGCCATCTCGTTTGCCGTCTTCGCCATCGGCGGCGCTCTGGGCGGCGGCAACCTCTTCCAAGGCAACCAGACCTTCGCCATCGTCGGTGACGTCGTCTTCGCCCAACCCATTGCGGGTGAAGACGCCCTGATCCTCCGCGTCGAAGAGGGCGACGTTGGCGCCGCCAATGAGCTGCGCGAACTCCGCGTCGAAGCCACCGCAACCAAGCAAGAACTCAAAGAACAATATGACTGGGTCGGCGGACTCGTCATGGCCGTGCTGGTCGGTGCGGTCATCATCGGCGGCATCCGCCGCATCGGCGAAGTCACCGCCAAACTCGTGCCGGCGATGTGCGTGTTCTATGTCAGCGTCTGTGGCGTCATCGTGTTGGCCAACTTCAAAGAAGTCCCCACGCTGGTCGGCGATATCATCGCCGGGGCGTTCAGCGGCGAAGCGATGGCCTGGGGCGGGCTGATGGGCGTGCTGGTCATCGGCGTGAAGCGCGGCGCATTCTCGAACGAGGCCGGCTTGGGCTCGGCGGCGATCGCTCACTCCGCCGCCAAGACCGACGAACCCGTTCGCGAAGGCACCGTTGCCATGCTCGGCCCGTTTATCGACACCATCGTCGTCTGCACCATGACCGCCATGGCCATCCTCATCACCGGCGCCCACCTCGAAGGCTCGGCTGGCAACTTCTCCAATGAGGGCGTGGGCATCACCGCCTCGGCGTTCAGCTCGCTCGCGCCGTGGCTGACCGTGGCGCTCATGGCGGCCGTGTTCGTCTTCGCTTACTCGACGATGATTTCGTGGAGCTACTACGGCGAACGGGCCAGCGAGTACCTTTTCGGCAAGCACGGCATCTGGCCGTTCCGGGCGGTGTTCCTGCTGTTCGTGTTCATGTCGCCGCTGCTGTCGCTCGACAACGTGATCACGTTCACCGACCTGTTGATCCTCTCGATGGCGTACCCCAACATCCTGGGCATGTTATTCTTGTCGCGCAAAGTCGCCGAGGCGGCCAAGGATTACGTCCGCCGCCTCAAGTCCGGCGAGATGAAAACCTACGCCCAAGAACTCGCCGATGAAGCAGGCGAACCGTCGATCTGAACGTAACCCCCACGGCCAACCGATAGAGACGCGGTATGACGACGACGCCCAACGACATCGCTGCGCCCGATAATGTTTCCGCTGCTTGTTCCGAAGTTGGAGGCCCGGAAGAAACCTGCGCGAATCTCCCCGCGCTCGCGCTGCGGGGCGGCGTCGGTGGGGTGCTGATGGGGCTGGCGAACCTGGTGCCGGGCATCAGCGGGGGGACGATGTTGCTCGCGGCGGGGGTGTATCCACGGTTCATCGCGGCGATCGGTGAATTGACGACGCTGAAATTCCGCAAGGCGTCGATCTTGGTGTTGGGCAGCGTGATCGTCGCGGCGCTCGCGGCGATCGTGTTGCTGGCCGGGCCGGTGAAAGAGCTTGTGGTGAACCATCGCTGGGTGATGTACAGCCTGTTCATCGGGCTGACGCTCGGGGGGGTGCCGGTGGTGTGGCGGCTGATCACAGCCGCCCCCGGAAGCCCTGATTCCAGTGGAACCCTCAAGCCAACGGCGACCGTCTGGATCGCCGCGGCGATCGGGTTTGTCGCGATGGCGATCTTGGCGGTCTACCAAGCCGCGGGCGGGGGGAGCGAGTCGCACAACGACGGGTTTGTGTTTCTTCTGTTGGCCGGGGTGGCGGGGGCGTCGGCGATGATTTTGCCGGGCGTGAGCGGGGGGTATCTCTTGCTGGTGCTGGGCGTGTACGTGCCGATCCTCGCGGGGGTCGATGCGTTCAAAGACGGACTCAAAAACCAGGATTTTGAAGTTATTGTGTCGGTCGGCCTCGGGGTCGTGCTGCCCGTGGGGCTTGGGGTGGTGATCGGCGTGGTCGGGGTCAGCAATCTGCTGCGTTGGCTACTGGCGAAGTTTGAAAAAGCCACGCTCGGCGTACTGCTGGGGTTGTTGCTGGGCGCCGTGGTGGGGCTTTGGCCGTTCCAAGCCACGGTCGAGCCGGTCGAAGGCCAAACCCTCAAATCCCAGACCGTCACGTTTGGCGTGCCCACCGTATGGGAAGACGGAGGGGCGCAGCCGACCGAAGCGGCGTGGATCTTTGCCGAGTCAGGCGAGCCCATCGACGCGGAAGACCTCCCCACCGATTACTTCAAACCTTCCGCGGCGCAACTCGGCGGGGCGTTGGGTCTGATCGTCTTGGGCTTGGCCGTCACGCTGCTGGTCGATCGGTTGGGCCGTGAGAAGCCCGCACGTTCCGAGCATTAATCCGCTACCTTATCGGGCTCGTTCGAGAACCGAAATAGGAGCAGCGACATGAACGTCTTAGTCACCGGCGGTGCCGGCTACATCGGGTCCCACGCCGTCCAACGCCTGATCGCCGACGGCCACACCGTCGTGGTCATGGACAACCTCTACCGCGGCCACCAAGCCGCCGTGCCCCCGGAAGTGGCCTTTGTCGAAGGCGACCTGCACGACTTCGACAAACTCGTCGAAATTTTCCGGGGGTACGCCATCGAGTGCGTGATGAACTTCGCGGCGCTCACCTACGTCGGCGAATCCGTCGAGCAGCCGCTGAGCTACTACCACAACAACACCGCCGGGGTGCTTTGTCTCTTGCGAGCGATGGCCGAGGTCGGCGTGAACAAAATCGTCCACTCCTCCACCGCCGCGACCTACGGCGAACCCCCGGAAATGCCCATCACCGAAGAGACTCGGCAACAACCCATCAATCCCTACGGCATGTCCAAACTGATGGTCGAAACGATCCTCAAGGACACCGCCGCCGCCAACCCCGACTTCGCCTTTGCCTGCCCGCGCTATTTCAACGTCGCTGGCTGCGACCCCGAGGCCCGCATCGGCGAAGACCACACCCCCGAAACCCACCTCATCCCCGTCCTCCTCGAGGCCGCCACCGGCAAACGCGAAAAAGCCTACATCTTCGGCACCGACTACCCCACGCCCGACGGCACCTGCATCCGCGACTACGTCCACGTCGTCGATCTCATCGACGCCCATGTCTTGTTGATGAACGCGCTGAAGCCCGGCGACCAGCGCTTCTACAACCTGGGTATCGGCAACGGCATGTCGGTCCGCCAGATCGTCGACGCGGTCAAGAAAGTCACCGGCGTCGATTTCACCGTCGAGATCGGCGACCGCCGTGCGGGCGACCCGCCCTCGCTCTACGCCGACCCCCGGAAGATCAAAGACGATTTGGGGTGGGAAGCTAAGATCACCGATGTCGAGACGATGGTCGCCGATGCGTACCGGTGGTTCAAGGCGAACCCGAAGGGTTACGCAAGTAAGTAATGCACCTTTCTGGAGATCGATTTCATAGCCACCGGCTCAATCCCTGCCACGCCATGAGCGCGGTGCCCGCGGCGATGAACGCGAGGATGATCCACGACATGATCTTGCCGCCGCGGCCCATGCGGGGTTGCCAGTTTTCGTAGCCCGGCGGCGGCGGCGGTTCGTCGTTTGAGTAGTTGACCATGGTTTTAGAATATCCGTTCGTTTTTCGATCGGCTGGTGAAGCCCCAGAGCTTGCGGCTGCTTTGCAGAAGCAGTCCCACCGGCACGGCGACCGCGGCGGTGTAAATCAGTTCCTGCAGCCGCCGCCAAAGCTGCTCGGTGGTGCTCCAGCCTAAGCCCTGACCCGCCAACCACGGCAAGCCCCGCAGCGCGTAAATCAACGTCTCGACCAACGCCGCGAACCCGCCCACGGCAAAAACCATCAGCACGATCGTCACCGTCGATTCACGAAACAACAGATTACGCAGCTGCAGCACGGCATACGCCCCGACGAGATAGCCCACCGTGTGCGGCCCGAGGATGACGCCTTGGCCGACGAGCGGGCCCGGCCGGGTGTCGAGCAAGAGGCCGACGATCAGCATCGCCCACGGCACCGCCGACTTGCGGGCCGACACGCCCACGAACACCCCCAAGATCAAAAGCAAATTCGGCGTCGCGTCGCCCACCGCCCACGCGGGGGCCAGCCCCGCTTGGAGCGCGAAGAAGACGTAGGCCGTGATGGTGAAGACGATCCAGTTCACGGAGGTGTTTCTCCGAGATCGCCGTTCGGAATATCCGCAGGTAGCAGTACCGCAACTTCTTTGCGGTAGGGCGTGTCGAGCAGCGCCGCGCGGATGACCAGTTGGTCGAGCAGTTCGGGGTCGGGGGTGTAGTCGACTTTGCGTTCGACGATGCCTAGCAGGCGGCCGCGGGCGTCGCTGTAGTTGACCGCGTCGGCGAGCACGACGACCGCGCCCGCGCGGATCGGCGAGTCTTTGGCGACCTCGGCGACGAAGTAAGTGTTGTTGGTTTCGCTCGGACGGACGCGGATGTTGTCGAACGGCTCGACGTGGCCATCCTGGCGGATGCGGACCTGCAGGCCGCCTTCGTGGGACGTGACCAGTTCGACGTCGCAGCTCGACGGGCCGACGGGATCGACGACGCGGCCGACGAGCACGGTTTTGTAGACCACGGTCATGCCTGGGGTGATGCCCTGGCGGGAGCCGCGGTTGAGCGTGAGCACTTGGCGGGGGCCGGGGTTGGTGTAGGCGGTGACTTTGGCGCTCAGCGGTCGGATGTCGGGGTCGCTGACGCGCTGGACGTTTTCGATGAGCTCGAGTTCGCTTTCGAGTTCGTCGACTTTTTGTTGCAAACGATCGATCTCAACGCGGGCCAAGTTGTAGGCGTCGCGGAGTTCGTCGAAGGTGTCGAGGCCGTCGGCGTCGATCGGCGGGGCGTCGGCGCTGGTGAGCCTCACCGCGAAGCTGTGCACCGGCCCGCGCAGCGGGAGGCTGGCGAAATCGACGACGGGCTTGAGGACTTTTCCCGCCAAGCCGCCGACCGACGCGGGCAGTTGACTATTGAGGGCGAGCGCCCCGGCGATCGCCAGCAGCAGACGTTGCGAACTGAAGAGGGGGGAAGCCATGACAGATTCAGTGCATCGCAATGCGGCCGGTGGAACGAAGCAAACATGGGCCGTGAGTTGAAACCGCCATCACCCGCGGCATGGTGGTTAACGCCGCGAATCTCGATTCCTTCACATGTCGTCCATGTCGTTTTCCATGGTCGATTTCCACTCCTCGAGGTGTTCGAGGTAGATGGCGGTGCCAC
>CAYPCC010000099.1:0-9644 GCA_964409095.1 uncultured Phycisphaera sp.
ACCGCCCCGAGCGCGGGCGGCAACTCGGGGTGATCGGGCCGAAAGTCGGCGACCTGCTGCAAAACCTCTTCAGCCTCGTCAAATTGTCCGCCCGCCAACAACGACCGGCCGCGGTCGAGATGGTCTTGCGCCGCGGCGTCGAGCGCGGCGGGCACCGCAGCGCGGGCCGGGAGAAAGTTCGGGGATGCGGCGATGGTCTGGCGATAGGCAGCGAGGGCCGCGTCCCACTCCCGCCGCTCGGCGTGTTGCTGACCCGCACGATAATCGGCGGGTTGCTCGGCGGCGGGCAGGTTCAGACTCGCCAACGCGGCGATCGACTCGGCGTGCGTCGGGACATGACGGAGCCCTTCTTCCAACTCGGCCCGCGCGCGATGGAGTTGGCCGACGTCGGCGAAGCCGAGGGCGCGGCGGTGATTCGCGTCGGCGGCGTCGGCGTGGGCACGGGACAGCCCGGCCACGGCCGGGGGCCACTGGGGGTGGTGCCGCAGCGCCGCGGTGAAGCGTTCGATCGCGTCGAGCGGTTGGTGGAGGCGTAAGAATTGCTCGCCCTCCACCACCGCCGCATCCCGCCGGGCAACGCGGTAGTCCTCGGCAAAGGCCGGTTTCTGCGCAAGTTTCGGGTCGTGTTCCAACGCCCGTCGAAAGTGATGCCGAGCCGTAACCGGGTCGTTGGCGACCAGGGCCGCCTGTCCACGGTCGATCTGCCGCTGAGCGGCACAGCCGAGGCTGGCGACGGTGACGAAAAGCATCAGGAGGACGAGCGAGGGGATTCGGCACATGAGAGGGTCTCCACCCTATGGGCCAGAATCGCCGGGTTTTTTTGGGGGCAATCGCAAGGTGATCTTTGAATTGCCGCTAGGTTTTAACGGTCATGTAGCCTTGTCGCATTCATGCTATGTTTTGCTCTCCATAGCCACTGAAACGATTGATATGCGATCTTCGCTTTGCGAGTATACGATGATGAGACTTAGACCTCTTGAACCAAAGGATGCATCGACGATTGGAGCTTTCTTTGTTTCGGTATTTGCCGCATCCGCCGATGAGCGGGAGGGGGCCTTGGTTGGCGGTCTGGCCAAGGATCTGGTGGCGTGCTCTGACGGTCTGGATGTCTACGGATTTGCTGCGGTCCAACAGGAAAAATTCACTGGCGCGATCTGTTTCAGTCGTCTGACTTTTGAACAGCCGATCAGCGCCTTTCTATTAGCTCCCGTCGCCGTGCATAATAACCATCAACGCAGCGGTATCGGTCAGGCAATGATTGCCCACGGGCTACGGGAGTTAGCACGCCAAGGTGTCAGTTTCGTGGCGACGTATGGGGACCCGGCGTATTACAGCAAGACTGGTTTTTACCCGATTTCAGCCGACGTGATTCGGCCACCGTATGAACTCTCACAACCCGAAGGGTGGCTTGGGCAATCATTGGGAGACGGATCGTTGACATCGGTATGCGGCCGGTGTGCTTGTGTGAAGGCGTTGGACCATCCGAAGTATGGGTAGGTTGAACGCTGCAGACAGCTCACCTGCAAGTTGTGTTCCATCTGCGAAGCGGGCGGACTGATTTAGTTAGACGGCTTTCAAGTGAGACGGATCAAACGCGAACCCGCATTCGTCGGCGAGTTGTTTGAATTCTTTGATCTCGGCTTCGGTGAAGAGCAAGCCGCCGGCTTTTTCGGATGCGCGGGCGGCTTGGTGTTCGAGTTGGCCGGGGAGGATCGTGCCGCCCCCGGAAGCGTCGCGGTTGCCGTGGCCGATGACGTCTTCGATGACGGCTTTGACGTTGGCGGCTTGGTCGCGGCCGGCAGCGAAGGCGCCGCAGCTCAGGGCGTCGGGGTGGATGACTTGGAAGAAGAAAGCAGGGGTAGTTTTTTCGTCGGTGACTCCGGCGGGGATGTCTTCGGGGCGGGAGCGGAGGGTGGGGAGTGATCCGCCGATGAAAGCGCCGACGAGTTCGTTGATGAGCGACAGGCCGTAGCCTTTGTGGCGGCCGAAGGGTTGGAGGGCGTGGACCGCGTTGGGGTCTTGGGTGGGGTTGCCGTCTTTGTCCACGGCCGAGTCGGGGGGGAGTTGGAGGCCTTCGCGTTTGAATTGTTGGACCCGGCCCATGGCGATGGTGGAGGTGGCCCAGTCGATGACGATGGGGTAGCCGATGGCGTCCTGGGTGGGGAAGCCCCAGGAGTGGGGGTTGGTGCCGAGGGTGGGGTGTTTGCCCATGAAGGGGACGACCTCGGCGAGGGCGGCGGTGCAGTTGGTGTAGGCGATGTAGCCGCGCTTGGCGGAGTCCATGACGTAACCGCCGCCCCAGAGGTAGTGGAAGGCGTGATCGACGCTGACCATGCCGACGCCGTACTGGTCGGCCATCTTCTCGGCGGCGTCGATCGCCTCAAACGCGACGGCCTGCCCCAGTTTTTTGTTCGCGTTCCACTGCTGAGCCGCGGCGAATTTGCTGGGCAGCTTTTCGATTTCCGCCCCCGGAACGCACCCCGGGTTGGTGGCATTGCCCGAACCAAACAGATGGTCGAGGTGCAGGGCTTTGAGGGCGTTGTGGGTCTTGATCCCGTACCACGCGGTGAGTTGGCTGAAGCGTGCGGCCTGCGCGGATTCGTCATCGGTGTAGCCGCGGTGTTGGTAGGCGGCGGCGACGAGGGCGTTGTGGGTTTCGACCGGCAGAATAAGGTTGGACATAGACCACCATGATACCGCAGAGGCACCGACGCGATCGACTCGATTCGCCAATCAAGACGGCGGGATGACCGAAATGGTCAAATGCGTGGGGCCGGGTTGATCCCCGTCAGTGTCCGCCGCCGCACATCCCGCCGCAGCATCCGCCGCCCCCAGGTGGGCCGGAACAGTCGGCCGCCGTGGGTTTTTTGGCCAGGACCATGCCGGTGCCCAGGAGTTTTTCGACCGGGGTGTCGGCGGGGGTTTGGCCGAGGTCTTGGTCGGCGAGTTGACAGAGCTCTCCCCACGTTTCGATGGAGCGTGACATGCTGTGCATGACTTCGAGGGTTTGGTGGTTGTCGTTGCAGTAGTATTGGTAGGTGGGCATACGGGGATTCCGCTTCGCGGCCTTGCGGGTGACTGGTGGTAGTACAAGCATTTTATCCGTGGATTGGGGTGACGTCACGGAGTCTTGCGGAAGTAAAACCGCCCCGCGATGATGCGGGGCGGTTGAGAAGATGAAGTGATCTAAGTCGCCATGCCCTCGGCAAGGTTGCCGAGGGGTATGCCTTACGCCTTGACCTGCGGGCGCTTGGGGTCGGGCCAATCGACGTGGAATTTTTGGCCGCGGGGTTTGTCGGTGCGTTCGTAGGTGTGGGCACCGAAGTAGTCGCGCTGGGCTTGCAAGAGGTTGGCGGGGACGACGGCCGAGCGGTAGCCGTCGAAGTAGGCCAAGGCCGAGCTGAACGCGGGGGTCGGCACGCCGTTGAGCACGGCCAGGCTGACGACCTTCCGCCAGTTTTCCTGACAGCGGTGCAGCTCTTTCATAAAGAACGGATCGAGCATGAGGTTTTGGAGTTTCGGGTCCTTCTGGTAGGCCTCGGTGATTTTTTGGAGGAAGCGGGCGCGGATGATGCAGCCGCCGCGGAAGATCTTGGCGATCTCGGCGAAGTCGAGCTTCCAGTCGTACTCTTTCTGAGCCTCGGCCATGAGTTGGAAACCTTGGGCGTAGGCACAGATTTTCGAGCTATAGAGCGCGTCGTGGATGGCTTCGATCAGCGCCTTCTTGCCTTTGACGGGCTTGGTGTTTTTCGGGCCTTTGAGTTTTTTGCTCGCGGCGACGCGCTCTTGCTTGATCGCGCTGAGGCAGCGGGCGAATACGGCCTCGGCTATCGCGTTGGCGGGGATGCCCAGGTCCAAGGCGCTGGTCGAGGTCCATTTGCCCGTTCCCTTTTGGCCCGCGGCATCGAGGACGACATCGACGAAGAACCGCTTGCCCTTTTTGTCGGCCGGGTCTTTTTGCTGCAGGATGTCGGTGGTGATCTCGATGAGGAAGCTGTCGAGCAGGCCTTGGTTCCACTTGCCGAAGACCTTGGACATCTCGTCGGGCTTCATGCCCAAGAGGTCTTTCATGACCTGATAGGCTTCGCAGATCAGCTGCATGTCGATGTATTCGATGCCGTTGTGCACCATCTTGACGTAGTGGCCCGCGCCGTCGGTGCCGATGTGGGTGGTGCAGGTTTCGCCCTGGGTGATGGGCACGCCTTTTTTGTAGGTTTCGATGGCTTTGCCGGTTTTGGGGTCGACTTTGGCGGCGATGGCTTCCCAGATGGGTTTGAGGGATTTCCAGGCTTTCTTCGAGCCGCCGGGCATGAGCGAGGGGCCGAAGCGTGCGCCGAGTTCGCCGCCCGAGACGCCCGAGCCGATGAACTCGTAGCCGGCGTCGGTGAGTTCTTTTTCGCGGCGGATGGTGGCGTTCCAGTTGGAGTTGCCGCCGTCGATGATGATGTCGCCCTTATCGATCAGCGGCAGCAGGCCGTTGATGGTGGCGTCGACCGCGTCGCGGTCGTCGGGGAGCACCGCGGTGGATTGCACGAGTAACACGATTTTGCGCGGCTTGGCGATGGAGTTGACGAAGTCTTTGAGCTCGGCGTGGCCGACGACGCGCTCGGCCGAGGGCTCGTTCTTTTGGCAGTCCGCGATGAAGTCTTGCATCTTGGAGGTGGTGCGGTTGTAGACGCTGACCTGGTAGCCGTGGTCGGCCATGTTCAGGACCAGATTTTGGCCCATGACGGCCAGGCCGATGAGGCCGATGTCGGATTGTTTAGGCATGGTATGAACTCTTAAAAAAAGGCAATTACGCCATGACGCCAAGTGGCCAAGACGCCAAGAAGAATGAATCTTCCTTGGGTTCGCCTTGGCGTCTTGGCGCCTTGGCGTCTTGGCGTAAATTCAAATCCGGTCGACGCTGACAGGGTTAGAACTTATTGGCTTGGATAAAATCATCCTTGCCGGACAGGAAGTTTACAAGATTCAGCGTCGCCCGCATGGCCTGCCGGCCAACGGACTCGACCGTTCGGCTGCCGATGTGGGGCGTGAGCATGATGTTATCGACGCCCTGATACGGGTGGGGCGTCTGCATGGGTTCGACGTTGACCACGTCCGTGCCGTAGCCGCCGAGTTTGCCCGCCTTGCACGCCTCGGCCACGTCTTGCTCGACCACCAGCCCGCCGCGGGCGGTGTTGATCAGGATCGCGGTGTCTTTCATCTGCTCGATCATCGCGGTGTTGATGAAGCCTCGGTTTTCGTCGGTGAGGTTCATGTGGAGGCTGATGACATCGGCCTCGGTGAGGACCTGCTCGGCCGAGCCGCATTGCTTGACGTCGTACTGCTTAGCGAAGTCTTCGTCCCAGGAAAGGTCGAACGCGATCGCGGGCATGCCGAAGGCCGCGCCGCGTTTGATGACTTCTTTACCAATTCGGCCCAAGCCGATGACGCCCAGGGTTTTGCCGGCGAGTTCGGTGCCGGTCTGGCGTTTCCAGCGGCCGGCTTCGACTTCGCGGAGGTGCATCTTGAAGTGCTTGGCCAGGCCGATCATCAGGCCGAAGGCGTGCTCGGCGACCGTGGTGTGATTCACGCCGGGCGTGAACAGCACGGGGATCTTGTTCGCGGTGGCGTGGGCGACATCAATCGAGTCCAGCCCGATGCCATATTTCGCAATGACCCTTAATTTCCGGGGGGCGGCGAGGGCGGCGTCGATGACGGCGGCGGTGATCTCGTCGTCGCCGTTGAGCAGGCCGTCGAAGCCCCCGTGTTCGTCGATGAGGTCCAGCATCTGGGCTTCGTGGAGCGGGCCGCGGGCACGGACCACTTCAAAGCCCGACGCGGCGAGTGCCGCGTGGTGGTCGCCCGGGGTGTCTTGATAGCTGGTGGTGGTAAGCAGGATTTTCACGGAAGAGTCCTCGGGAAAGGGTGAGCCAGCACGTCCCTCCTGACATCGCAACACGCGACCGACGACCTCCGTGCGAGGTGCATGAAGAAAATACCCGCTGGCGGGCGATTGTCAATGGTTTATCGAGGTTCGGGGGTGAATATGGCGCCGAGCGGGGTCACTCGCCCGCCTCGGCCATTTCCGCCGACAACTGCCCCCGCACCAGCGTCACCACCCGGTCCGCCGCGTCGGCAACCTTCTGGTCGTGGGTCACCATCACCATGGTCTGCCCCTCGCCGTGCAGTTCGTGGAACAGTTCGAGGATCGCCCCGCCGGTGTCCGCATCGAGATTGCCCGTCGGCTCATCCGCAAGCAGCACGTCCGGCTCGTTGATCAACGCCCGGGCGATCGCCACCCGCTGACGTTCCCCGCCCGACAATTTGGCGGGCCGGTGTTTCATCCGGGCTTTCAGCCCGACCCGTTCGAGCAGCATCTGGGCCCGCGCCCGGACGGCCTTCCGCCGCCCCGGCCAACCCAATACGCTCGAGCCCAGCATCGCGCCGATCGTCACATTTTCCAATGCCGAGAGTTCGGGCAGCAAATGATAAAACTGGAACACAAACCCCACGTGTCGATTGCGATACCGGTCGAGCTTGCCCCCGGAATATTGGAAGAGGTTTTCCTGGTTGAAGAAGACGGTGCCGGCGTCGGGTTGGTCGAGGCCGCCGAGCAGGTGCAGCAGCGTGGACTTGCCCGAACCCGATCGGCCGAGGATGGCGAGCATCTCGCCGTGGTGCAGCTCGATATCGACGCCGCGCAAGACATGCAGGTCGGCGGTGCCCATGCGGTAGCGCTTGTGCAACCCGGTGGCGGCTAGGATTTGGGATTTGGGGATTCGGGTTTCGGGATTCATGCGCAGCAGGCTCCAGTCAGTCCATCGGCGTCTGTTATGCCGCTACTCCTAAAACCCAAACCCCCAATCCCATCATTCATAACGCAGCGCCTCCACCGGCTTGAGCCGCCCAGCCAACACCGCGGGCAGCGTCGCGCCGATCACGCTGCTGACGATCGCTCCGCCCACCGCCCACCACGCCTCGACGTAGTTCATCTGGTCGGGGATGCGGTCGAAGAAATACGTCTGGGGGTTCCACATCCGCCAGCCGGTGGTCTTGGCGATCAGGTCTTGGATTTCGTTAAGGTTCGTCACCACGCCGATGGCGATGAGTAGGCCCAATAGCGAGCCGACGATGCCGATGGCTAGGCCGTAGCCCAGGAAC
Source organism: uncultured Phycisphaera sp. (assembly GCA_964409095.1). Lineage (GTDB taxonomy): Bacteria > Planctomycetota > Phycisphaerae > Phycisphaerales > Phycisphaeraceae > Algisphaera. The sequence continues at coordinate 7,147 of CAYPCC010000099.1, forward strand.
ATCTGCATGATGCCCAGGCGGGAGGCGCCGATGGCGCGGAGGACGCCGATGTCGCGGGTTTTTTCGAGGACGATCATGTAGAACGTTGTGGCGACCATGACGATGGCCACGAGGCCGATCACGCCGAAGAGGAAAGTGATGAGGCCTTTTTCGTTTTGCACTGCGCCGAGGATTTGGCTGTGGACATCTTCCCACGTCAACGCTCGGGGGCGGGCGAAGAGGTCGCTGGCGTCGTCGTAAAACCCGGCGATGGCGAGCTGGACCGCGTTGCGGGCGTCGGCGACTTCGACGCCGGGGGCGACCTTAAGGATCAGCCGATTGGCCCGGCCGGGGATGGTGATTTCTTTCCCGCCCTCGCCGGTCTCGGGGTCGAAGCCGTCGGTGTCGAACGCCCGCCGCTCGTCCATCGCCAGCATGGTTTGCAGCGTGTCGAACGGCACAAAAACGTACTGCCCATCGATATCAAACAGCCCGCTCTTGAACTCGTTGACGACGATGAACTCTTTGCGTTCCTGCTCCAGCGACGCGACCCCGCCGGAGCTCAGCGGCACCACCGTCAACGCGATCGGAGCCCGCGCCCAGGTGCTCTCGATTGAGTACTGGCCTTCCTCATCGCGGTAGTGGTACGGGTTGACCTCGATCCCGATGATGGCCTCGGGCAGGCCGCTTCCGGGGGGCGGGGCGATGGGGTGGTCGCGGGTGAGTTGTTGTTCGAGTTGTTGGTAGCGTGGGCTGTCTTGGCCTAGGAGCTCTCGCGGCAGCTCCAGCAATGCTTCCGGGGGCCAGACGAGGGTGTGTTGGTAGCCGACGATCTGTTCGAGCTTGGCCATGTTGACGCCTTGGACGCGGACGGGCTTGGCGTTGTCGCGGAAGTTGATCAAGCCGAAGGTCTCGATGAGCGGTGTGCCGAGTTGGATTTCGGGGAGCGCTTCGATGGCCGCTAGGAGCTCTTCGTAGTTTTCGAATCCTTGGAGTGAGCTTTCGACGATGACGTCGCCGGTGAGGTTCCTGGCCGACTCGCGGAACTGGTCGAGGAACCCGCCCATGACGGACATGACGATGATGACCATCGCCGTACACAGCATCACCGCCACCGCCGCGAACAGCGGCGCGAGTTTTCGGCGGAGATACTTGAGGATGAGCAGGAGTTTGTACATGGGAAACAGCCTTTAACCGCAGATTACGCAGATTTCACCGCTTAAAATCTAAAACCAAAATCTGCGTCGATCGGCGAAATCTGCGGTTACTGCTTTTAAATTTTTTCCGACTGCGGCCGCATCAGCGGGAACAGGATCACATCACGGATCGACTCGGCCCCGGTCAACATCATTACCAATCGATCCACGCCGAGCCCCATCCCGCCCGCGGGCGGCATCCCGACACGAAGCGCTTCAAGGAAGTCTTCATCAATCTGCTGTTGTTCTTCCTCGTCGCCGACTTGCCCCCGGAAATTTTGCTCCTGGACTTCCGGGTCGTTGAGTTCCGTATAGCCCGGGCTGATCTCGACGCCGTTGATGGCGAGTTCGTAGATATCCGCAAAGTAGTCATCGTCCGCACATTTTTTCGCCAGCGGAATAATCACGCTGGGGACGCGGGTGACGAAAGTGGGATTGATCAGCGTCGGCTCGATCAATTTTTCAAACACCTCGGTAAGTTGTTCGGCAGGTGAAAGTGTTTTAAATATTGATAGACGTTTTTGGTCAACAAATTCTTCGAGCTGCGATAAATCTTCGCCAATGATTTTAAGCAATATAGATTTAGTTACTGGCAACTCGTTTTCGATTTGCATTTCCCACGTTTCATCGCGAATCTGTTCTACATGGCCAGATGAAGCTAACGCGACAAGTAATTCTGGGCAGTAGTCCTGCAACGATTTTTTATCGAATTTCCAGCCCGTTCGTTCTTCGACGAGGTCAGCCATCGACACCCGTCGCCACGGCTTGGTGAGGTTGATCGTTTTGGTGACTTCGCCGTCGTCGTTCTTGTGTTCGATCTTGAGCGTGCCGAGGAGTTTCTCGGCGATGGTGCAGGTCATGTCTTCGACGAGCTCGGCCATGGTTTCCCAGTTGCCGTAGGCCTCGTAGGCCTCGAGCATGGTGAACTCGGGGTTGTGGCGGGGGCTGATGCCTTCGTTGCGGAAGTTGCGGTTGATCTCGAAGACTTTGGGCAGGCCGCCGACGAGCAGGCGCTTGAGGTAGAGTTCCGGGGCGATGCGGAGGGTGAGCGGGAGGTCCAGGGCGTTGTGGTGGGTTTTGAAGGGTCGCGCGGCGGCCCCGCCGTGGAGGCTTTGGAGCATCGGCGTCTCGACTTCCATGAACCCTTTGGCCCGCAGGTAGTCGCGGATCTCGTCGATGATGCGGATGCGGAGCTGCATCGTCTGCATGACGCGGGGGTTGGCGTAGAGGTCGACGTAGCGTTTGCGGTAGCGGGTTTCGGGGTCGGTCAGGCCGTGGTGCTTGCCGGGGGGCAGGGCGAGGGACTTGGTCTGGAAGCAGAAG
>CAYPCC010000099.1:9654-10585 GCA_964409095.1 uncultured Phycisphaera sp.
TGTCGGCCGGGTCCGGGGCGACGAGCTCCGGCTCGCTTTCGGTGGGTTGTACCCAGACGGTTTTCTCGCCGGTGTTGGTGGTGCCAAGTCGGCCGGTGGCGACGACGAGGTCGCCGTAGTCGGTCATTTTGGCGAGGCCGAAGTAGGGTTGGCCGACGGCTTTTTTCGATACGCCGATCTGCAGGTCGCCGGTGTGGTCACGCAGGGACATAAAGATGAGGTTGCCCATGACGCGGTGCTGCATGACCCGGCCGGCGACCTTGACGACGGGGCGGTCATCGACCGGCGTTTCGGATTCGTCGGCTTTGTGGGCTTGGTCGGCCGCTTCGTCGTACTTCGCCGCCGCGTGCGCGAGGTTGAGGATGCCGGGGGTGCGTTGGCCGTAGGGGTCCAGGCCGAACTCGTCGCGGAGGCGTTTGAGTTTGTTGCGGCGGTCGCCCAGGAGCTGGTTTTCAGATTTTTCGGGTGTGGCGTCGGGCATGGGAAGTCAGATCGTAGCAGGTCAATGCGGTTTACCGCGGAGGTCGCGGAGGAACGCGGAGTTCAAGGCAGGAGGCCGAAACAACGCAAAGGCGAAAAAAAGGTATTCCGCTCAATACGTTTTTCTTCTCGTGCCTCCACCTCCGCGACCCTCCGCGTCCTCCGCGGTAAATTCTTCTTCGAATGAAAAAACCTCGCCACGATTCACGCGGCGAGGTTTTGATTTTTGCAGGTCAGCGAAACCGGCCGCGGGTTTACGCTTCGGCGGTTTGTTCTTGCTTGGGTTTGCTCTCGGCGGCGCTGGCCGAGGCGGCTTCTTCCTGCTTGAGCAGGGTGTCGAGGCCGCGGCGGCGGTCGCGGAGGCGACGCTTCTTGCCGACGCGATCACGCAGGTAGTACAGCTTGGCCCGGCGGGCGTCGCCGCGACGCACGATCTCGATCTTGGCGATGC
>CAYPCC010000100.1:0-10348 GCA_964409095.1 uncultured Phycisphaera sp.
GGCCGGCGGGGTGGAAGCGACCGGCGAACCTGACGATGACATTGTCCCCGACGACAACCAAGACCGCTTGACCGAGGCCGAGGAAGACGACGCGGTCGATCCCGCCGCGGCCGACGCCTCTATGGCCTTCGTCGAAGCCCACGGCGAAGCCGGCCCGCCCGTCGCCGAGCCCGAACCCGACGGCCCGCTCGTCTGGCTGGTGCCCTGGGCGATCTCGCTCGCGGCCCACGCGGCGCTGGTCATCGTGGCGATCTTCGTCGTGTGGTCGGTCCAGCAGGTGCTTGACGACGAGGAGGTTGTGGTCCCGCTGATCACCCTCAGCGAGACGCCCGGCACGCCGTTGGAAATCCAAACCGTCCAACGCCTCGAAACCCAAACCCCCGCCGTGGCCGCGCCGCCCGTGCCCACCCCGACGCCGTTGGAACTCGATTTGGCGATCGACCTCGAACTGCCGGGCCTGGGCGAACCCATGGCTGCCGAGGCCCCGTCGTTCGAGCTCAACCTCGACGATGCGGCGCAGTTCGACACCAATTTTTTCGGCAGCGGCGGCAACGCGAAGAACATTGTCTTCGTCGTCGAGGCCGACGGCTCGATCATCAGCGACTACCCCCAGATCGTCGATGAACTCGCCAAGTCGCTGCGTGATATGAACGAAAAGCAGCGGTTCAGCGTCATCGTCTTCGACGGCGAAGACAGCAAAGAAGTCCCGCCCCGCGGCCTCAAACGCGCCACCGCCGACGCCAAGGGGTCCGCGATCAAATGGCTGCGCGATACCCGCAACGTCCAAAACATGGGATCGGGCGATGCGGTAAAGGCGCTCAAGCGAGCGTTTGACCTCAAGCCCGAATTGATTTTTTTGCTGTCGCAAAACCTCTACAACCCCGGCCGGGGCAAGTACGAAATCGAACGCAGCGAAGTTATCGACGCCGTCGAACGCGGCGCTCGCGGTAACGTCGTGATCAACACGATCCAGTTCAACGATGTCGAAGACCGCGCCGGCCTCGTCGATCCCGCCACCGGCCAACCCCGGCTGCCCCTGCTCGCCGAGGTCGCCCGCATGACCGGCGGGGAATACCTCACCGTGACCACCAACGCGCTGCCCTAGGAAACAAAACGTGAAACCCATGCCGACCCCATCTCGATTGTTTCGTCCACGGTGTTTTGACGCCGCGATCATGAGTTTGTTGTTGCTCTCCATGCCCGGCCTCGCGTTTGCCGAGGCGGCGTACCCGCCGAGTGGGGCGCTGATGCTGCCGGCGAAGCTGGAAAAAAGTGCGGTAGGCGATCTCGTGTTTGCCGGCCAATTCGATCAAGCGATCGCCGAGGCGGATCGGCAGATGAAGGCGCGGGCCACGGCCGAGCTGATGTACCTCCGGGCGATGGCGCGACTGGGCAAGGCCGAGCGTTCCCGCGCGGCCGACGAGTTCAAAGATGCGGGGTTGGATTTCATGCGGGTCATTGTCTATTTCCCGTCGAGTGCATACGCCTCGCCGGCGCTGCTCGAAGTCGCATTCGTACACGACCGTTTGGGCCTCAAAGCCAAAGCGGACGAACTCTACGCCCAAGCCCGGCAGGCCCTGAAAGTCGAAGACCACCCGCGCTACGTCGCCCGCTGCAAACAGTTAACCGGCTCGTGACCGCTCGCCGGTGCGTTAACATGGCCACAGAAGATTCAACCCTGATCCCCCTTCGAGTCCGCGCCCATGATGAATAAGACTCTGCCCCTCACCAAAGCCTCGATCATCGGACTGCTGGCCTCCAGCTTTGCCGTATCGGCGATCGCGCAGGACGCCCCCGCCCCGGCCGAACCCGGCGGCGGCGGGGCCAGTTTTTTCCAAGCGTTTTTCTGGTCCAGCGACCTCTTGGGCTTGGCGATCATTTGGCTGCTCATCATCGCCTCGTTCATCAGCCTCGGGCTGACGCTGGTGTTTGTGATGCGGTATCGCCGGGAGAACCTGTTGCCCGATGAGACGCAAGCGGGCATCGAACGCCTGCTCGCCGCCAAGCAGTACCGCGAAGCGATCGCGCTCGCCAACAACGACCCCAGCTACCTCGGTCGCATCACCGCCTCGGCCCTCAACGAAGCCAGCAACGGCTACGCCGCCATGGAACGCGCCCTCGAAGAGTCCGGCGAAGCCGAGGCCACCCGCATCCTCCGCCCGATCGAAATCCTCAACGTCATGGGCAATATCGCCCCGATGATGGGCCTCTTCGGCACGGTCTACGGCATGATCGTCGCCTTCCAAAAACTCGTCGACGCCGGTGGCGGAGCCGACCCCGTCGAACTCGCCGCAGGGATCTCCACCGCCCTGGTCACGACGTTCTGGGGCTTGGTCGTGGCGATCCCCGCGCTGGCGTCCTACGCGGTGGTGCGGAACAAGATCGACGCGATTACGGCCGAGGGGATTGTCCAAGCCGAGCAACTCATCAAGCCGTTTCGCCCGTCGCGCAAGAAGCGTTCTTCGTCTTCAGACAAATAACCGTTTAGCCGGCGATCGCAGATCGCCGCTCTGTCCCGCCACGCGGATCTGCGATCCGCCGCTCGACGAAATTTCATGAGTACTTGAGTATGTCGAAAGTGATCCAACGCGGCGCCGTCGCCCCGAGCATGAACATCACGCCGTTGATCGACGTGGTGTTTCTGCTGATCATTTTTTTTATGCTCGTCAATAACATCGTGTCGGAAGAAACGGTGGACATGATCTTGCCGGAGATCGAAAATCCCCAGACCCGCGAGCTCGGCGAGGTGGACCGGATCGTCATCAACGTCGCCCCTGAGCCGTTCACCCGCAGCGGTCGGGAACAATTCCCCCTGACCCACACCGGCACCGCGAGCTACATCAAAGTCGGCACTGGCTCGAACTCTCGCTTCGAGATCACCGACCTGCCTGGCATCACCGCCAAACTCAAAGAAGCCAAAGCCCAGCGCCCCGACATCCAAGTGCTCCTCCGGGCCGACGGGGCGATCTACTACGACTTAGTTCAGCCGCTCATGGGAGCCGTGACCGCAGCGGGGATCGAAACCGTCAACCTCGTGGCCTACATGCCCGGCGACTAACGAATCCTGATTCACGATGTCCACCCCCGACCCCCAACCCGACGCCACCGCCGAACCGACGGTCCACCACCGCTCAGCCCGGCAGCGTCGCGGCCGCCACGCGGGCCAAGTCGGCGAGCTCAACCTCACGCCCATGATCGACGTGATTTTTCAACTACTCATCTTCTTCGTCGTCACCGCCAACTTCATGATTGATGAGGGCGTGCTCAGCGCCAAACTCCCGCAAGGCTCCGGCTCGCCCACCGCCAGCGACGACTTGCCCCGCGAAAAAATCACCATCCGGCTAACGTCCGACCCCGGCGACGATGCCCTGGTGAGCATCGAGCGCGGCCCCGTGGGCGACCCGGTGCGTTACGCCAGCTTCGGCGAACTCGCGGCTGACTTGGATCGGCTGCGCTACGATCCCGACGGTTCCCGCATCGACGGGATTTATGAAGCCGACAACCCGGTGATGATCGAGCCGACGGGCACGGTGCGGTGGCAACACGTGGTCAACGCGTTCAACGCGGCAATCACCGCCAAGTACACGAACGTGAGTTTCGCGGAGACGGCGAAGCCGTGAGTAGACGCCGAAGTCAAGCAAGAGCCTGAAAATCATGAAAATGAGGAAATTGAAATTGCATGGTGTGGCCAAGTTTTCCTGTCCCCTTGCTTTCCTGCTCTGCGGCACTATCGCCCACGCCGACACCCTCGACCCATCCAAGCTGATTGATGCGCTCTCGGATCGTGGGATGGATGAGCTATTGGTGCATCTGGCCGAGACCGGCGAGTTTACGGACGCGGCCGAGCCGGTGCTGATCCAGATCGGCCAACTCCGCAGCGCCGCCCGCGACCCCATACTCACCGGCCAAGAGCGTTTGGACAAGTTCAACCAAGCCCGGCAAATGCTGCGCGGCCTCATCGAAGACCCCGCGATGGATGGCCACCCGCTGCGGCCGGTGTGGCGGACGGATTTCGCCGAGATGTTGTTGGTGACGCACTTGCAAGGGTTCCGCCGGTCGGCGGCGAGCTTCGTGGAGTTTGGCGTGCCGACCGATGCGCAGCAGACCGCGTTTGCGCAAGACATTCCGATCGCGTTGGCGATGTTGATGCAGGCCGACCAAGAGTTTTTGGACCTTCAGGCCCGACTCGACCGCGACGCGGCGTTGCGTGAACAACTCGAAAATTCGCTCGCCACCGTCCGCATCTTCGACGAATACCGCGACCAGAAAACGGCGTGGTTCAGCGCCAACGCGGCCTATTTTCTCACGCTCCGGCCAGACGACCATCCCTACTTCCTCAGCCTCGGCTCGACCACGGCTCAGGCGAAGACACCCGACGCCGAGCGTCGCCGTTTGCGTGGCGTGGCGATGTCGAAACTCGCGCCATTATTGTCCGGCGAGGTCGGCGGCGATGCGTTACAGGCTCGCGCCCAGTCGCTTGCGGGCCGGGTGACATTGGCGATGGGCGACGCCGCGAAGGCCGAGGCCGAATACCTCGCCCCAGCGAGTACGAGTCACGACTGGAACGCCGACCGTCTGGCCGCTTCGATCGCCAAAGCCAACGCTGCGGCAGCCCGTGGTCAGGCCGACGCCGCCGAGGCGCAGCTCGTCGAGTTGGCCAACCGCTCCGCGGTGCGGGACCGCATCGACGACCGCTTGCTCGTGACCGACGCGATCCATCTGCTCCGTCGGCAGCGCGGCAGCGCCGCGCAGGCTTACGCCGTGTATTTCGAGTTGCTGGATGATCCTGCGCTGGGCGAGCAGGCCCCGGCCCTACGCAATTTGATTTACGACCGCTGGGCCTCGTCGATTGCGATGGATGCGGATGCGGCTTCGTTGGCGAGCCTTCCTGCCGAGGTGCGGGCGGCGGTGGCCGACATTTCTTGCCGGCGTGGCTTGATCGCGCTGCGCGAGGGCAACGAGGTGGAGGCCCGGGCCGCGCTGCAACGCACGATCGCACTCGGCGAAAGCCTCAGCGACCGCGCCGCGGTGGGCGACGAGGCCTGGGCCAACGGACGATATCAATTGGCTTACGCCACGTATGCTTTGGAACCCAAGCAACTGGGCAGCCTATTGGCCGCGGCGGATGCGGCGACCGCGGTGGCCGAGCAGACGCCGAAACTTGCGGTGGCGACCCAGGCGATTGATCTGGCGACACGGTTGACCGAGTCTTTGTATCGCCATGACGCGGCGCAGCCGGGCGTGACCCCGGCGTTTGAGCGGGCCATGAGCGTGCTCTACGACTCGGGTCATTTCGACACGACCCAGCCCGCCGACGATCGTCTGCTGTATTACGCCTACGCGATGTTCCAAGCCAAGGGCGACTACGAAAAAGCAGCCGAGCTCTACGACCGCCAGTTACGGACGCACCCCAACTACCTCGAAGCGCAGTCCCAGCGGGTCGGTGCGTTGACGCAGTGGTTTAACGACACCAAGGCGGGCTCGTCGCGGGACAAGATCGAGTCGGACCTGCTCGACGCGGCCCGGAAAGTTTCCGCGTTGGCGGGGCCGGTGCTCGAGGGTTCGCTCGACGCTCGGCAGGCCGACGACGCTGCGCGGGCGTTGGCGAACGCCAAGCTCGCCCAGGCCCAAGTCCTGGCGACCCGAGGCGATCTCGACGGGGCGCTGCGGAGTATCGATACTTTCGAGACCGACTTCGCGGACCGCCCGGCGTTGGTGCAGCAAGGCTTGGAACGTCGCATCCTGCTGCTCGTCGAAGCGGATCGGTTGGGTGAAGCGCAAGACGCAGCGGGCACGATGATGGGGCGATTCCCCGATGCGGCGGCGGCGGTGATCAACAACGTGCTCAACGACATGGAACGCCAGATCGAAACGCTGGGCGACGAGTCGCCCCGCTCGGCCAAACTCGCGGACGCCGCCGCAGCGATGGCGAAGCTGCTGGCGGATTGGGCACAGGCCCAAGGGTACGACGCCCGGCAGATGTTGCCGTACCGCTTGGTGGTGTTGAAGTCGCTGCGGATCGCGGATCGGCCGGACGAGGCGCTAGCGTATCTGCGTGACACCAACCTTGAAGCGGCGTTCGGCAACAACGTGGAGGTGCTGTTCGAGAAAGCCCGGGCGCTGGTGACCAAGGGCGACGAGGCATCGCTGCGGGCGGCGACCCCGCTTCTGAACCGGATCATCAGCGGGTTGGCCGAGCCTTACCCCGAGCTCTATTGGCGGGCGTGGATCGCTCGGCTAGAAATCAACCTCAAGCTCAACGAAAGTGTGGCCGACGTCACCCGCCGGGTCCGCCAACTCCAGCAGTCTCACCCCGACCTCGGCGGCGAGCCGTTCAAGAGCCAACTCGAAGGGTTAGCCATCGACGCCCAGCGGTGATCCGCAAAAAATCCTTGCGTCCATTGAAGCTCCGGCCCGGCTCGCTACACTCCGTGGTCGAGGCGACACTTTTTCTTCACCCCGATTTGACCTCCTGCTATGCACACCCGCACTATCCCCGGCACCGACATCTCCGTTTCCCTGCTAGGCTTCGGCAATTTCACGTTCGGCGTGAATTGGTGGGGCGACTTCACCGACGACGAGGCCGTGACGATTCAGAACCACGCCTTCGACCGCGGCGTGAACTTCTTCGACACCGCCCCGGCCTACGGCAACTGGCGGGCCGAGTCCTTGATGAAGCCCACCCTCGAATACGCCGGCCGGGACAACATCGTCCTCTCCACCAAGTTCGGCTACGACCTGATCACCGACCCCGGCGAAGAAGGCTCGCACCGAGAACGCAAGCAAAACTTCACCCCCGAAAACCTGCGCAAAGAACTCGAACACTCCCTGCAAATCATGGGCGTCGATCACATCGACCTGTACCAAGCCCACAACATCAAACTCCCGCACTACACCCCGGAGCTGTTTGACCAACTCGAACAATTTAAAAGCGAAGGCAAGATCCGTGAATGGGGTATCGCGCTCGGCCCCGCCATCGGCTGGCGTGAAGAAGGCCACGCCGCGTTTATTGAACACGACGCGGCGGTGGTGCAGACCGTGGCAAATCTGTACGAGCAGGACTTGGGCCGAGAGTTCGGCGAGATCGCCGCGGCCCGCGGGCGTGGCGGCGTGATCGCCCGTGTCCCGACCAACTCGGGCATGCTCGACGAGGAGTTCAAGGATGAACACCACAAGTTCCCCGAACGCGACCACCGCAAATTCCGCGACCGGGCGTGGATGGTCTACGGCCTCAAGAAAAACTCCATCGTCCGCGAGATGGCGAGCGACCTCGGCATGACGGTCACGCAGTTTGCCTTGCGTTGGTTGGCCCAGCAGCCCGCGATGGTCAGCATCGAGCCGAACATCCTCAGCACCGACGATGTCGATCGCTACGCGGCGTGCTGTGATGGCCAAGAACTCCCCGCGGACGTGTTGGCGAAAGTCGCGGAGTTGTACGCCAACGACTGGGGTCTGGGCGACGAAGCGCACCCTTGCGACCACAAGAGCAGCGTCGCCGAGGGCGGTGCGGTGCGCAGCCAATACGTCGCCCCGGCGTTGGTGTGATCGAGATCGGGCTATCCTTGACCTGCCATGGCGTTTGACCTGCACCCCGAAACCGAGATCGTCCACCAAGGCGTCCGCGTGACCGTGCGCTCGATCGACCTGCCCAAACGCGGCGGCGGGGTGCACCGGCGGGAAGTCGTCGAGGCGGCCGACGCGGTGGTGATCCTCCCGCTGATCGCCGACGGCGAGAAAGAAGGATTCAACTTCCGGGGGCGTGGCGTGGTGTTGATTCGGAACGAGCGGTTTGCGGTGCGGGAGACGTTGTGGGAGTTACCGGCGGGGACGATCGAGCCGGGCGAGTTGCCCGGGGACTGTGCGCCGCGGGAGTTGATCGAGGAGACGGGGTATGCGGCGAAGCGGGTGACGAAGCTGACCGAGTTTTTCCCGACGCCGGGGTTTTGCACGGAGTTGTTGCACGCCTACCGGGCAGAAGATTTATCGTTTGTCGGTCAGGACCTCGACGAGACGGAGCAGATCACGGCTCAAGCCGTGGCGTGGAACGAGGCGATGAAGATGGTGCAGGATGGCCGCATCCGCGACGGCAAGACCATCGCAACGCTGCTTTACTACCAGACGTTTGACCCAAGCTCCGAGACGACCCGCCAAAGCTGAGGAACCGAAAACGATGGGCGCAGGCGACCGCGATTATCTACGAGAAGAAGCCAAACGCTGGGGCAACGGCGGGGGGGGCGCGATGCGCGGCGGACGCTTCGGCGGCGGGTTCGATAGCAAGTCGATGGTGACGTGGCTGCTCTTGATCAACGTCGGGGTGTTTCTGGTTGATAGTGTGTTGGTCGGTTCCAGCCAGGGCGGAGGCATCGCGCCACGGGTGTGGGGCAACTTCGATATTGAACATGCGGTCAAGGGCGGTCAGGTCTGGCGCTTCTTCACCTATCAGTTTCTGCATCGGGGTTTTTTTCACATCCTCATGAACATGATCGGGCTGTATTTCTTTGGCCCGCTCATGGAGCAGTGGTGGGGCAGTAAGCGCTTCGTGGCGTTTTACCTGCTGTGTGGTTCCAGTGGGGCGGTTTTATATGCCGTGTTAGGCCTTATTGCGCCGGGGGTCATCTTCAGCTCTGAAGGACTCGTCGGCGCATCGGGCGCGATCTTCGGCATCCTTGCGGCGTGTGCGACGTTGTTCCCGCATCAGCGGGTACAGCTGTTGATCCCACCGGTGCCGATGTCGGTGCGGACGATGGCGTTGATTTTCCTCGGGCTGTCGTTGCTGTCGGTCCTCGCGGGCTCGGCCAACGCGGGGGGCGACGCGGCGCACCTGGGCGGGGCGATATTGGCGTTTGTGCTGGTGAAGAACGTGCATTGGTTGAACTGGGCCGACCGTATTTCGCCGTCGGACATTCCGGGGGCGATTCAGGGCGGTATCAAGGAAGGGCGGTATCAGAAGAAGATCGAACAGCAGCGTGCGGCCGAGGCCGAGGTCGATCGTATCTTGGCCAAGGTCAGCGAGAAGGGTTTGGCGAGCCTGACCCGCAAAGAGAAGAAGACGCTCAATGACGCGAGCGCTGCCAAGCGGTAGGCAGCGCAGCCCAAGCGTTTAGCGGGCGATCGCAGATCGCACCTCGATGACGCGAAATGCTTTGACTCACCCGCCAAGCTCGGCGATCTCCGATCGCCCGCTAAACTGTGCGGCCATGCCCGCGATCACCTACGACCTGCTGCAGCAAGACGCCTCCTCGAACGCCCGCCTCGGCCGGGTCACGACCCCGCACGGCCACTTCGACACCCCCGCGTTCATGCCCGTGGGCACCCAAGGGACCATCAAGGGACTCCTCCCGCAGTCGGTCGCCGACACCGGGGCGCAGATCGTCTTGGGCAATACCTACCACCTGCTGCTGCGGCCCGGCAGCGAGTTGATCGCGAAGATGGGCGGGTTGCAACAATGGACCGGGTGGGGGGCGACTTCCGGGGGCGGCCCGATGCTGACCGACTCCGGCGGGTTCCAGGTGTTCAGCCTCGGCAACCTCAACCGCATCGACGACGACGGCGTCCGTTTCAAAAGCCACATCGACGGCGCGACGATCGACCTGACGCCCGAACGGTCGATGCTGGTGCAGGAGCAGCTCGGGGCTGACATCATCATGGCGTTTGACGACTGCCCGCCCGCGGCGACGAAGAAGGTCAACCCCCGGAATCTGGCCCCCCGGAAGCAGGACGATTCGCCGGTGGCGTCGAGCAAGCGAGAAAATACCCGCGATCAAAGCGACGTGATGGACCCCGCCGCCTACGCCCGCCGGGTCGAGATCGCCAACGAGCGGACGCTGCGGTGGCTGGACCGCTGCGTCACGGCTCATCGGGCCAGCGGACGGTGGGACGAACAAGGCCTCTTCGGCATCGTGCAGGGCGGCACCGATCTCGAACAGCGGACCTACTGCGCCCAGCGCGTCACCCAGCACGACCTGCCGGGCTTCGCCATCGGCGGGGGGGCCGTGGGCGAGGGCAGCGACGAGATCAGGTCTGTGGTTGAGCACACCGCTCCGCTCCTTCCGGCGGACAAGCCGCGGTATCTGATGGGTGTGGGTTACGAGCGGGACATCGTCGCGGCGGTCCGGGCGGGCGTGGACATGTTCGACTGCGTCTTGCCGACGCGAAACGGCCGCAACGCCAGCGCGTTCACGTCCACCGGCCTGATCCGGCTGAAAAACGCCCAGTTCGCTGAAGACCCCCGCCCGATCGAGCCGGGCTGCGATTGCGTGGCTTGTGCGGGGAGCGCGGGCAGTGGGCAGCGGGGGTGGGGCAGTGGGGGATGGCGGGCCGGTTCGCAAAACCCCCCTGCCCCCCCCCC
>CAYPCC010000101.1:0-294 GCA_964409095.1 uncultured Phycisphaera sp.
TGGGGGAGTTGGTGGGGCGGTTGTCGCCGAGCGTGCGAGCGGCGTTGGGCGACGAGGGCGTGACGGCGCTACACGAACGACATCGCGGGAACGTGCGGGATGCGCTGCGTGAGTTGTACGACCGCGTCGCGGTGGGGGAATTTAAAATTTAGCCCCGGGGTCACTGACCCGAGGCCGCCGCAGCCCACAACAATATTCAATTCGGACATTGACCTGTCAAACGAATCACGCTTGGGCAAAATCGTCACCCGCGGCCCCCCCGGCCCCCCCGGCCCCCCCGGCCCCCCCCCGGCG
>CAYPCC010000101.1:304-10246 GCA_964409095.1 uncultured Phycisphaera sp.
CCCCCGGCGACTCGCCGTGGGCTAAATTTCGGCGTCGGTCTCGGGGGTACTTTCGGGCGTGGACCAGCCGCGGCCGGGCTTGGGTTTTTCGGAGACGTAGGCCGCGTCGCCGCCGGTTTTGTTTCCCGTCACGGGGGAACTTCCGGGGTTGATTCCGGGGGCACTTCCGGGGGCACTTCCGGGGGCGGGGGTGCTTCCGGGGGTGGGGGTGTTTCCGGGGATGACGCCTTTGATTTTGACGGCGCGACGCAGGGCCCAGACTTCTTGGGAGTTGAGCATCCGCCATTGGCTGGGGGCCAGGCCCTTGAGGCGGACGGGGCCGAGGGCGGTGCGTTTGAGTTTTTTAACTTTGATGCCGACGCGGGCGAGGAGTCGGCGGATCTCGCGGTTTTGGCCTTCGGTGAGGGTGATGCCGAGCGTGGTGCGGTCGCCGCGGGTGCGGTCGGTTTCGTGGCGGAGTATTTGCACCGCCTCCATCGACGCTTTCTTCCCCCCACCCCCACCCCCACCCCCGCCCCCGGAAGGTTTCGCGCTGGGTTTGTGGCCGGGGGTGTATTTGAATTCGTCGGGTTGGCCGGCGCGGGAGTTCGAGCCGCCGGGTTTGTATTTCGTGGCGAGGTTGCTGGATTTTCCGCCGGGGCGTCCGGGGGTGCGGTCGGCGAGGACTAAACCCTTGCGGAGTTTTTTGAGGTCGTCTTCGCCGAGTCGGCCCTTGGCCGAGACGAGGTAGCGTTTGGTGACGCCGAAGGACGGGTGGGTGAGGCGGTGGGTGAGTTCGCCGTCGTTGGTCATGAGGATCAGCCCGGTGGAGTCGGCATCGAGCCTTCCGACGGGGAACAGCCGAACGCCGGGGGGGATCGCCGACGGGTCGATCAGGTCGATCAGACGGCGTCGGCCCTCGGGGTCGTCGTTGGTGGACAACACGCCGCGGGGCTTGTGCACCATGATGTACACTTTGCCGGAGGAGGCGAATTTTTTGGTCGAGGTTTTGGGTTTGATCAACGGTTCGCCGTCGACTTCAACGCGGTCGTTGAAGGGATCGACCCAGGCGGGGAGTTGGTGGATGCGTTCGCCGTTGATCGTGACTCGGCCGTCTTCGATGATGGTTTCGCACTCGCGTCGAGAAGCGATGCCGGCGTTGGCCATCGCTTTTTGCAGGCGGATGCCGCGGGCGTTGTCGGTGTAGTTGTGGGTGGGTTTGCCGGGGGTGGGTTTTCGAGCCATGGGGGGGTTCCTAACGTCGTCTCGACGGTGGGGGGAGGGGATGAGCCGTTAGGCGCTAGCCGTTGGCCGTTAGTGAAAACACTTCTTGCTAACGGCCAACGGCTAGCGCCTAACGGCTACTTAATCAAATTCGTCGCCTTTGAACGTGCTGCCGAGGTAAGTTTTGCGGACGTTCTCGTCGTTGATGATTTCTTTGGGCGTGCCCTCGGCGAAGACTTTGCCTTCGCTGATGACGTACACGCGGTCGCAGACGGCCAAGACGTTATGCACGTTGTGGTCGGTGATGAGCATCGAGATTTCGTGCTCATCACGGAGCTTGCGGATTTCGTCTTGGAATTCTTCGACGGCCACGGGGTCGACGCCCGCGAACGGCTCGTCGAGAAGAATCAGCGACGGCTCGGAGATCAGGGCGCGGGCGATTTCGAGTTTACGGCGTTCGCCGCCGGAGAGGGTGCTGGCGGATTGCTTGCGATTTTTGGTCAGGCTGAACTGCTGCATCAGTTCCTCGGCGCGGGCTTGGCGCTCGGCTCTTTTGAGCGGGCGGGTTTCGAGGATGGCTTTGAGGTTGTCCTCGACGCTGAGCCGACGGAAGACCGAGGATTCCTGAGCGAGGTAGCCCATGCCGCGCTGGGCGCGTTGGTACATGGGCAGTTTGGTGACGTCTTGGCCGTTGAAGACGACTTGGCCGGCGTCGGGGGAGATCATGCCGACGGTCATACGGAAGCTGGTGGTTTTGCCCGCGCCGTTGCGGCCCAGGAGGCCGACGATTTCGCCCTCGGCGACGTCGTAGGACACTTCGTTGACGACGGTTCGGCCGTTGTAGGATTTGACGAGGTTGGTGGACTTGAGGATGTACATCGCAGCGGGACAGTTTAGCGGAAGGGGTTTGCGGGCGTTGAAGGCCGAGGGATGGCGATCCCTCGGCTTTGCGGATGTGTTGCGTAAGTTCTAACCCGCGGCGATGGCTTCGAGCTCGGCCCAGCGGGCGTAGAGGGTTTCGACTTGGGTGTGGGCTTCGCCCAAGTCCTTGCAAACCTGGGCGTAGCGGTCGCGGTCGGCCATGATGTTGGGGTCGGCGGCTTCGCCTTCGAGGCGGGTGAGGTGGTCCTCGGCTTTGAGGATGGCGGCCTCCATGCCGTCGAGTTCGTGCTGGAGTTTGAACGTGAGTTTCTTACCCCCGGTATTTTTTGCGGCGTTGCCCGCAGGGGCGGACGAAGACGAGGTCGAGGTTTTTTTGATGGCGGTGGCTTGATCGGCGGCGTCGTTTTTCGCTTGGTCTTTGATCCACTGGGGGTAAGAGGCGTAGGGCTTGGCTTGCCCGTTTCCGTCGAGGGCGAGGAGTTCGGTGCTGAGGCGGTCGAGCATGAACCGGTCGTGGGTGACCAGCACGATCGCCCCGGGGAATTCGGTGAGGGCTTGTTCGAGGACTTCGAGCGAGGGGATGTCCAGGTCGTTGGTGGGCTCGTCGAGGATGAGCAGGTCGGCGGGCTTGAGCATCAGGTTGGCGATGAGCACGCGGGCCTGTTCGCCGCCGGAGAGGTCGCCGACGGAGGTGTTGAACTTGCCCGGATCAAACAAAAACTTTTTCGCCCATGAGGCGACGTGGATGGCTTTGCCGCAGTACTCGACGGTATCGCCGATGGGGCAGAGGGCTTCGCGGAGTTTTTGGGTGGGGTTGAGGGCTTCGCGGTGCTGGGTGAAGTTGACGATGCGCAGCTCGGCGGCGGGTTTGATGGTGCCGACGTCGGGTTCGAGTGCGCCCGTAAGGAGGCGCAACAGCGTGGTTTTGCCCGAGCCGTTGGGGCCTAGGAGGCCCAGGCGGTCGCCGGGGCCGAGTTCGAGTTCGAGCCCCCGGAACAACAACTTGTCTCCCATGCTCTTGGAGACGTTGTGGGCGGCGAGGAGTTTTTTGGTCTTGCGGGCGGTGGCTTGGAAGTCGATGGTGGCGGTTTGCTTGGGGGCGTTGTTGCGGCCGGCGAGGTCTTTGAGTTCGCTGCGGCGGTCGCCCGCGGCATCGACTTGGGACTTGTTGCGGGTTTGTCGGCCCTGGACACCCTGCTTCAGCCAAGCGTTATCGCGGCGGACTTTGCCGGCGAGGGCGGACTGCTGCGCCGCTTGGGCGTCTAGGAAATCGTTCTTACGGCGGACAAATTCGGAGTAGTTGCCCTTGGCCTCGAACGTGCCCCCCGGATAGGCCCGCGACAGCTCCACGATGCGGGTCGCCGTCGATTCGAGGAATGTCCGGTCGTGGGTGATGAAGACCATCGCGGTCTGGGTGGTTTGCTTGACGAACGATTCCAGCCAGAGCACGCCTTCGAGGTCGAGGTGGTTGGTGGGTTCGTCGAGCATAAGCACGTCGGGATCGCTGGCCAGGGCGCAGGCGATGGACAGGCGCTTTTTCCAGCCGCCCGAGAGGGATTTAACGGGTTGGTGGTGGTCGGCGAAGCCGAGCTTGGAGAGGACCATGGCCCCGCGGAAGGTCTGATCTTCGCCGACGGCCCCGCGGCCCGACTCGGCGGCGAGGCGGTCCATGACGGCGGTCATGGGGGTGGCGTCTTCGCCGAAGGTGTCGGACTGGGCGATGTAGGCGAGTTTGAGGTTTTTTTTGCGGGTGAACTCGCCGGAGTCGCCGGGTTCGAGCTCGGCCATGATTTTGAGGAGGGTGGATTTACCCGAGCCGTTGGGGCCGATGAGCGCGAGTCGCTCGCCGTCGTGGATGGACAGGGCGACGTCGGTGAACAGCGTGTGGGTGCCGTAGGTCTTGGAGAGGTTGCGGGCGGAGAGCAAGGTGGCCATAGGGCGGAAGTGTAGCGGCCCCCGGAAAGGGCGGGGCGGTTGGGGCGCACAAGAGCATTGACGGCCGGCGCGTCACGGCACCCCACACGATAAAACCGATGCTCGGAGGCCGGGATCGCCGATTACGGGATTATCCGGGTGTCCTGACGGCAGACGGCGTATACTATCGCACCGACCCCCTTCCTCTCCGAGCCTACCCCCGTGCCTAAAGCCCAACCTAACGTCCCCGCGCCTCACCGGGGCGGCCTCTCGTGGTCCAACCTCAACTTCAAGATCATCTCGGCGTTGGCCGTGATGCACTTGATTGCGATCATGGCCGTTTGGCCGACGCTGTTCTCGTGGACGGGGCTGATCCTGTTTGGCGTCTTCAGTTGGCTGACGGCCTGCGCGGGGATCACGCTCTGCTACCACCGGCTGCTCACCCACCGCTCGTTCCGCACGCCCAAATGGTTTGAAAAAGTGCTGACCATTTGTGCGAGCCTGGCTTGGCAGGGCGGCCCGATCACCTGGGTCGGGATGCACCGATTGCACCACAAACACTCCGATACCGATCACGACCCCCACTCGCCGCAGCACGGCTTCAGCTGGGCGCACATCCTCTGGATGCTCCAAAAAACCACCGACGGGCTCACGCCCGAAGACGCCGCCCGCGACCTCCAACGCGACCAGTGGATGGTCTTGGCCGAGCGCTATTTCTGGTTGCCCCAGATCGTCCTCGCCGCGGTGCTGCTGGGCATCGGCTGGGCCATCGGCGGCTGGTCGCTGGGCGTGTCGTGGGTCGTCTGGGGCGTCGCGCTACGCTGCATCTTCGTGTTCCACTCCACATGGTTTGTGAACTCGGCCGCGCACACCTGGGGCTACCAAAACTACAAACACACCGGCGAAAAATCCACCAACCTCTGGTGGGTCGCCATCTTGTCCTGGGGCGAAGGCTGGCACAACAACCACCACGCCCACCCCCGCTCCGCTTCGCACGGGCTGCGCTGGTTCGAGATCGACCTGACCTGGTGGATGATCCGGGTCATGTCCTGGGTCGGCCTCGCCCGCGACATGAACCTGCCCAAACCCGAGCAGATGCCCGGCGCGGTAAAAGCGAAGTCCAAAGCCTCGGTTCCTGCCTTGACTAAGGCTTACGCGATGGCCAAGCCGCCGCTGACGTCGGATGCCGCCGCCGCGGTCGTCGCCAAGGTGGTCAAGCCCGCGGTGTGATCCGACCCGTCGTTAGTTTTGTCTTGACCGTTTGCAACCCCCGTCACACTCCGCGCTAGCGGACGTTACGATGTCGTGATGCAAGCGATCGGTCGATATGTCTGGCGGTTGGGGCCGGGGAACCCGATGGTGGTGCGGATCGTTGAGGGCGGGTCGCGGCGGACCCAGCACCTGTTTGTCCGCATGGGCTACCTCGGCTTGCTGGTCATGCTGGTCGTCATCGGCTTGCTGTCCGGGGGCGGGCTCGGAGAAAACGTCAGCCTGGGCAACCTCGCCATCGCGGGGTCGCAGGTGTTTCGGTTGATCGCTTACGGGCAGGTCTTGGGCGTGTGTTTGCTCGCGCCGCTGTTTATGGCCGGGGCGATCGCGTCGGAGCAGTCGGGCAAGACCTACAACATTTTGCTGACCACGCCGTTGTCGAACCTGCAGATCGTGCTGGGGTCGTTGGTGGGGCGGTTGTTTTTTGTGTTGGCGTTGCTGCTCAGCGGGTTGCCGTTGTTCGCGGTGGTGTTGGTGTTCGGCGGGGTGCGGACGGGGTCGGTGCTGATGGCGTTTGCGGTCGCGGCGTGCACAGCGATCTTCGTCGGCAGCGTCGCGGTGACGCTGAGCGTGCTGCGGGCGGGCGGACGCAAAGCGGTCTTCGTGTTCGTGATCGCCATCGCGGCGTACCTCGTGGGGTTGTACGCCTTGGACCGCGGGCTTTTGCGGGTGCTCGACCCCGAGCCGTACACGACCTGGCTCACGGCGTTGCACCCGATCCTCGTGCTCGAGTCGTCGCTACTGACGAACTATCGCCCGCCGCCCCCGCAAGACTTGGCGAACCTTCCGGCGCTCTTGGCGGCTTTCCGGGGGTCGCCGTTCGGGGCGTTTGTGGCTTGGACGCTCGGTGGGAGCCTGCTCATGGTGCTCGGCTGCGCCCTGGGCCTGCGGCAGATCGGCCAAGGCGAAGCCAAGTGGCTGATCGCCGTCAAACGCACCCTCCGGCTCAACCGCGGCGAACGCTCCCACCCCGCCCGCGAGGTCGTGGGCAACCCGATCGCCTGGCGCGAAGCCAACACCCGCGGCAAGATGTTCGGCGGCATCCTCGGCCGCTACGGCTTCGCGCTGGTCGGCTGGTCCGTCGCGGCGGTTTTGGTCTGGCTGTACCACACCGGCAAATTGCCGCAACTCCCCGCCTCGCAAGCGACCGGCGGGGGCATCATGCCCGCCCACGCGGTGTTCCACCGCCTGCTGATTATTCTCTTGGTCCTCGAAGTCGCGGTGGTCACGCTGGTGGCGATCTACATGAGCGCGGGCTGCGTTAGCCGAGAGCGCGAGGACGGCACGCTGGACATCATGCTCACCACGCCCGTCACGCCCCGGCAATACATCTGGGGCAAGCTGAGGGGCTTGGTGCGGTTCTTGGGCGTGATGATCGCGGTGCCGGTGTTCACGGTGGTGGGCGTGAGCGTTTACGCCCTGGTCGGCGGGATGCTGAATTGGTCGCCCGCGACGTTCACCTACCACGACGTGATCAACGGCGGCTCGTTTCCGGGCAACGCGTTGGTGTTGCCCGAGGCGGGGTTGTGGTTGGCGCTGATGTTGACGCCGTTCGTCGCGGTGTGCGTGGCGTCGGGGATGGCGTGGAGTCTGAAGGCCAAGGGCGTCTTGGGCGCGGTGGTGCCGACGGTGGGGATCATCGGCGCGGTGGTGCTGGTGATGGGCTTGTGCGGCTGGTCGGGCTTTGGGACGACGGCGTTGGTCGGGCCGATCGTCAACGGGTTCAGCCCGGCGACGAACACGGCGATGCTCGTCAACCCGTGGGAACGGGTGGACGGGTTCACCGGCGACGGCGAGTTGTTTGGCCGGGTGTCGCTGGGCGTGGCGGCGGTGATCGCCGCCGCGGGCTACAGCCTGATCGTCTACGCCCTGATCACCGGCATGGTCAAGGGGTTCGACACGACGGTGCGCAAACTTTCGGGTACGGGATAAACGCGACAACCCGACGGAAGCCATCCGTGGGGTTCGCAGGAGAAGTGTGGTGAATCGAGAAAAAGAGTGAGTTACGCCGCGGCGGCCTCGAACGTGTCTCCGCATAGCTCGTCGCGGTCGAGACCCTCGGGCACCAGCACATCCAACGGCTCGGCGAGCAGGCCGCGGTCGACGTGGGCGCGCAGCTGCGCGATCAGCGGCTCGCTAAGTTCACGGCCCCGGCCCAGAAGCGGGCGGGCGTCGCATAGCAAGATCGGCGCTGCGGTGAACATGCCCGGACGCAGTTGGTCGGCGTTGAGCACGCGCAGCGGCGCGGCGCTGTTTTCGCATTCGGTGGTGGGCATGTCCATTAGGGCGTGGGTCACGACCGGGCAGGCATGGCCCAGCAGTTCGACCACGGTCTTGCGGGCCTGCATCTCGTTTTCAGCTTTGCCGTAGACGTTGTCAAACGCCAGGGCGACACGCAGGACACACGCGCCCCAGCGTAAGGCGTGTTCATCGCGGGCCTCGTCGGGCGGGATGGGGGGTTCGGTGGCGTCGAGTTGGTGCTCGATGATTTGGCCGGGCAGTTCCAGCCGGGGGATGTGGCGGAGCATCTGGGCGGCGCGTCGGGGATGGCTACGCAGGAGCTGGAGGTCTTTGGGGTCTTCGAGGGTTTTGGGGTCGGCCCCGGCGAGGTCGGTCGGGAGCGTAAACCGGCCGATCTGGCTGAGCAGGGCGGCGACTTCGTGGGCCCAGAGGTCGGGCAGGCCCAGGTTTTGGACGAGTTGGCGCACGGTGCGGCGGACTCGGCCGTTGTGTTCGGCAAGCCCCGGCCGGGCGAGGCCGAGCATCTCGGTGAGCAGCCGGACCGAGCCGGTGAGGGTTTTGCGCAGCAGCTCTTGCTCGGCGGTGACGAGTTGGTGTTGCCGCAGCGCCGCGTCGAGCGCGGGCTGGAGCACGTCGGGGGGGCAGGGCTTGTTGAGGAAGCGGAAGACCTGGCCCTGGTTGACGGCGTCGGCGGCGGTGTCTAGGTCGGCGTTGCCGGTGAGCATCATGTAGATCGCTTGGGGGGCGACCTGCCGGGCTTGTTTGATGAACGTGATGCCGTCAATGCCGGGCATACGCATGTCGGTGACGATCACGGCGATATCGGAGCACTGGCAAAGCTCGGACAACGCCTCGGCGGCGCCTTGGGCAAAAATGATTTTGTACTGCGACCCGAGCGTTCGGCGGAAGCCGTTGAGCACGTTGATTTCGTCGTCGACAAGGAGGATGTGGGGCATGGCGAGTCTTCCGGAAACAAGGGGTTGAGGAATAGGCAAGTCAATTGGCCAATCCATCAATGCGGGTCGCTTGGGTCAAGCGGCGTCGGCAACTGCGGCATTGATTTGCGGGGGTTCGAGGGGTAGGCGGAGGATAAACGTGGCGCCGCCGTCGGGGTTGTTATGGACGTGGATCTCGCCTTGGTGTTTGACGGCGACGACGTGGTGGGTGATCGACAGGCCTTGGCCGGTGCCTTGGCCGACGTCTTTGGTGGTGAAGAACGGGTCGAAGATGTACTGTTGGATGTGCTCGGGGATGCCCGGGCCGTTGTCGCTGACGACGATCTCGATCCACCGGGGGGCGAGTCGGGTGGCGAGTCGGATGCGGCCGGTGGCTTCTCGGCCGGCTTCGCGGGGGTGGTTGATTTCGAGCGCGTCGGCGGCGTTGACGATGAGGTTGACCAGGACTTGGCCGAGCTCCCCGACATGGCCGTAGGCGGTGGGCAGGTCGGGGTCGAGGTCGAATTCGAGCTCGGCGATGTACTTCCAGCGGTTGCGGCAGACGGTGGCGGAGGTGCGGATGACGCGGTTGAGGTCGAAGGTTTGGGCGGCGTGTTCGCCGGGGTGAGAGAACTCGCGCATGGCGGTGATGATGTCTCGGATGCGTGCGAGGCCTTCGAGGGATTCCTGGACCGCCCGGGGGGCTTCGTCGTTGATGAAGTCGTAGTCGATCTCGTCTTTGAGGTCTTGCAGCAGATCGTGCCGCTGGGCCCAGGCGACCGGCTGGGCGTCGGGGTCGGCAAACTGTTGTTGCTGGGCGATGAGGCGTTGGAATTTTTCGACGACTTCGCCGAGGAAGTGCATGTTTTCCGAGACGAACTGGGTGGGCGTGTTGATCTCGTGGGCGATGCCCGCGGCGATTTGGCCGACGGACTCCATTTTCTGGGCGTGGGCGAGTTGGTGTTCGAGTTGTTTGCGTTGGGTGATGTCGATGGAGGCGCCCAGGACGCCGATGATCGTGCCGTCGGCGTCGCGGAGGGGGACTTTGCTGGTGAGCAGGGTGAGGGTCACGCCGTCGGCGCGGTTGATGTGTTCTTCGTAGTCGAGCATCGGCTTGCCGGTGGTCATGACTTGGAGGTCGTCGCGGCGGAAGTCGTTGAGCTGTTGTTCGGTGAACGAGTCGCCGTCGCCCGGCCCGCCGGTGCCGATGAGTTGGTCGGGGTGGCCGAGCCCGAGTATCTCGGCCAGCGCGTGGTTGCAGCCGAGGATGACGCTGTCGCGGTTTTTCCAGAACACCCCTTGGGGCACCGTGGCGAGGACGAGTTCGAGCATGGCCCGCTCGCGGTCGAGCGATTTGCGCAGTTCGAGTTCTTGGAGGTGGACGGTTTCGAGTTCGAGGTTTTGACGATGGGTTTCGCTTTGTCGCGCGGCGACCTCGCGGTAGAGCCGGCTCAGCCGAAGGTAGAACGCAACGCCGCCGCCCGCGACGGTTGCGACG
>CAYPCC010000102.1:0-10237 GCA_964409095.1 uncultured Phycisphaera sp.
CCGGTGGCGGTTCGGGGATGAGGAGGCCAAGTCGATCCTCCGGCCGTGGCCGGTGTTGGCGAGCGGGGTGGAGGATGCGGCACGATTCAACCGTCCCAAGCAGTGGCTGCGGACGGTGAACACGCCGATTAGTGAAGCGGAGTTGGAGAAGCTGCGGACCGCGGCGCAGCGGGGGCGGCCGTATGGCCGAGCGGACTGGGTGGAGCGGATGGTGAAGCGGTACGGGTTGGAATCGACGATGAGACCGCCCGGCCGGCCGTCGAAGGCCTGAGGGATAGAAATCATGTTCGCTCCGGATGCGTATGGTTGCCGCTATTGGTGTTTTCGAAAGAGAGCGAACCCAGAATAAGCCAGATTCTTTTTTTCAGGCGTTGGTCGGCATTCGGGTTTGTTGGGCGAGGCGGTCCATGAGTAGGCGGGTGGCGAGGCCGTGGATGATGATGGAGGCGAGTATGGTGAGGGTGCCGATGCGCCAGACGGCGTCGATCTGGTCGAAGGTGCCGTGGGACTGGGCGTAGGCGATGTAGAAGATGGTGCCCAGGCCGCGGATGCCGAGGGTGGCGATGCAGAGGTGGTCGAGTCGGCTGCCGGCGGTGGGCCAGAGGGCGGCGTAGCCGGCGAGCGGGCGGATGATCAGCACCAAGCCCAAGGCGATACCCAGTTCGATCCACCGGAACCCTTCGAGCAGGCCCGACGCGGCTAGGCCGCCGAGCCAGATCAGCAGCAGGGCGAGTAGGACTTTCTCGAATTGGTCGGAGAAGTGGTGGGGTTTCTGGATGTAGGCTTCGTCGTCGGTGCCGCGGGCAAAGGCGCGGCTGGCGCGGGCGCTGACGAAGACGGCGAGGAAGCCGTAGCCGTCGATGGCTTCGGTGAGGCCGTAGGCCAGGAAGGTGCCGGCCAAGAGGACGAGGCCGGCGTTTTCGCCGCCGCGCCGGGCGTCGCCCAAGCGTGAAAAAACGAAGCGGGACAACAGGTACCCGAACCCACCACCAACCCCGATCGCCACGGCCACGCGGTAAGCCACGTCGAATCCCAGCCACGACACGAACCAGCCGTCGCCCGCAGACCCTTGGGCGACGGCGGCGAGGGCAAGGGCGAAATAAACCAACGGAAACGCCAGCCCATCGTTGAGGCCCGCCTCGGTGGTGAGTGACACGCGGACGTCGTCTTCCTCGCCTTGGTTGGGGCCTTCGACCTGCACCGAGCGGGCGAGCACGGGTCGGTCGGGGCCAGGCAAGCCCCCAGCAGCACGGCCGTGGCCCACGGCAATCCCGCCAGCCAAACCCCCGCCGCGGCCAACGCCAAGACGGTCAAGGGCATGGTGACGATGAGTAGCGCCCAGGTGTGATGCCAACCCCGACGACTCATCTTTCGATCGACCGCGAGGCCCGCCCCGGCGATGGAGACGATGACGATGAGTTCGGTCGCGTGTTCGACCACGGCCAACGCCAATCCGCCGCCCAAGGGGTTGATCACCGGAAGCCCCACCCACGCGAGTAACGCCCCGGCAAAGACATAAATCGTCGGCACGCTCAGCAGCCGCAGCGACGAAAGCATCGGCAGAGCGGTGAACCCCAGAAAGGCGAGGCCGGCAACGACGTAGAAGATGTCCTTGGCGTCGAGGGTATTGAACATGGGGATGGCGTGTTCAGCTCGACCAGGCCGCGTGATGCAGGCGGCGGAGGGCGTGGGGGTTGGAAAGCAGGGCGATTTGTTCGGGGCGGGGGAGGCTGGGGAGGCCGGTTTGCTGGGCCTGGGCGAGGGCGGCGGCGACGTTGACGGTGGACTCGAAGGGTTCGTGGTTGCTGGCCAGCGCGGCGAGGTGGAAGCGGTGGAACGCGGGGTCTTTGACGACGCGGTCCATGGGGTGTTGGTCGGCGACGGCGTCGGCGACGGCTTGGGTGCGGCGCAGGGCTTGGGCGTGCAGCCGCAGCACTTTGGGCGTGTCGTGTTCCTCGGGGATCATCAGCAGCCGGTGTTCGCGTAGCCAGGCGCCGACCTTCACGCTCGACAGCAACACCGACACCGGGATCGACACGATCAAGCCGACCAACACCGGCAACGCCCAGAAGATCATCGACGGGGCGAGCCAAAGGACGATGCCCCCGGCGACGAGGCCGCCGAGCGTGTTCTTCCAGTGGTTGCGAAACGCATCGGGCCAACCGACGGCGGCTTCGTCGCGCTGCTGGGCGTTCCACTTGATGCTTCGGCCAAGCAGGGTGTTGATGACGAAGGTCGTGTGATAGACCATCATCAGCGGGGCGATGAGGATGGAGATGCCCACTTCGAGGATCGCGCCGAGCACGGCCTGAAGCTCGCCGCCGTGGGCCCGCATGACGTCGGGGCGCTGAAGCACCAGACACACCGCATAAAACTTAGGGATCAGCAGCATCGCCATCACGACCGCGAAGAGGCAGACGCCGATGAGAAACGGGCCAAACGGGCGGTAGGGGTCGGGCGTGGTCTCCCCGCTGATGACCACGGCCACCAGCCCCAGCAACATAAACGCCAACCACAACGGCGAGGCAAGATAGGACATCACGCCCATGCCCAGGTGGACGCGCGACATCCATTTGTAGCCGCGGGTAAAGACGAGGCGGATGTGCTGCATGTTGCCTTGGCACCAGCGTTGGTCGCGGATGGCGTAATCGACGAGGGTGGTCGGGCATTCTTCGTAGCTGCCGTCGAGGTCGAAGGCGATCTGGACTTTGTAGCCGGCCTTGCGGATGAGGGCGGCTTCGACGAAGTCGTGGGAGAGGATCTCGCCGCCGAGCGGTGCTTTGCCCGGTAAGAGCGGCAGGCCGCAGTGGTCGATGAAGGGTTGGACGCGGATGAGTGCGTTGTGGCCGTAGTAGTTGCCGTCGAGGTGGGTCCAGTGGCCGAAGCCGACGTTGAACACTTCGCCGTAGACGGATGCGGCGTATTGCTGACAGCGGGCGAAGAGCGAGTTGCGGTTGACGGGTTGGGGCGGGACCTGGAGGATGCCGATGTCGTCTTGGGCGGCGGCGCGGTGGACCATCTCGATGATGGTGCCGCCGGCCATGACCGAGTCGGCGTCGAGGGTGAGCATGAAGGTGTAGGCGCTGCCGAAGCGTTCGCACCAGTCTTCGATGTTGCCGGACTTGCGGGCTTTGTTTTTGTGGCGGCGGCGGTAGTAGATGTTGACGTCGAGGCCTTCGTCGGCGAACTGGTCGAGGATCGCGGCCAGCTGAGTTTCTTCGTGGAGCCAGACGGTGGGGTCGGTGGTGTCCGAGAGGATGTAGTGGTCGAAGGCGGCGGTGTAGCCGTGGTTGTCGATGGAGCGGATGATGGCTTCGACGCCGGCGAAGACGCGGACGCAGTCTTCGTTGTAGATCGGCATGAGCACGGCGGTGCGGGGCAGCGCTTCGGGAGGCAACCAATCCGAGGTTTCGACCTTGACTTTGAACACCGCGTTGGGCGACCGGCGGAGCATCTGCAAAAGCCCGATGGTCGCGGTCCAGAAGCCCTGAGCGACCCAGAGGAACAGGACGCAAAACAGCAGCCACAGCGCGACGGTGATCGGGTTGACGCCGTTGCCCTCTCCCGGAACAGCGTCGCCGAAGACGACGTGGCCGAAGGCGTAGGACGCGAGGTAGGTGCTGGCGACCGTGGCGATCAGCAGGCTCAACCGCGAGAACAATGCGCCGCTGGAGGTGCGCAGCATCCGGGGGACGGGGCTGTTGGGGATGCGTTCACTCACCGGCAGCGTGGCCCTCGACGGCGACGGGGGGCTCGTTTGGGGAAAGCAATTTGTTTGATCGCCGCAGCATCCGCTTGGTGCTCGAACCGACGGGTACGACCCAGCGGTAGGTGCCGCTCCAGAATTCTCCCTGCAACACGGCCGGCAGCTCGCCGAGCGGTTGGCGGTGCATCTCTTGGCGGGGCAGATGGGGCAGGACGCCGTGGGGCCGCTCGTCTAGGAGGGGACGCATCGATTGGGCCAACCCGGCCGGGTCGTCGAGCGCTTCGGGGTGTTGGTTGAGCAATCGCCCCAAGTGCATCGCCGCGACAAACGCCACGCGGTCGGCGTGAGGCGTCATGCCCAAGAGTGCGGGTAGTTCGTCGTGCCAACGGTCAAAGGCGTCGAGCATGGTCACGGTCCGCCGGGCGGGGTCGATCTCGTCGGGATCGACGCGGGCATCGAGCGTGTTGGCCAGGCGCAGCGCTGCGTCGCTGCCGACACCCAGCTGCGCAAAGTAGGCCACGACCCGCTCGATCGCGGTCCGCGGATCGGCCACGTCGGCCGCTCTGCGGTCGATGGGCGGCGGCATCTCGGGCAAATCCGGCATCTCGGGTAGCTCGGGTAGCTCGGGTGTCGCGCTCGGCCGAGTCAGGATCTCCGACCGCAGGGGTCGCGGCGGCGTCGGCGCGGAGGGCGGCATGGGGGGTAGATTCGGCTCGTTCACGGCTGGGGGTCCCATCGGTAGAGCCAAGTCTCGCTCAGCGGCGGGCCGGTGTCGGGATCGATCACGCCGTCGTAGGTGCCCTCGGGGGCGGCCTCTTTTTTGCGGTCGAGTTCGGTCGCGCCGCGGAGCGTGGCGCGCAGTTCGACGGGCTGGTGGCCGTCGGCGATGACATCGAAAAACAGGCGGTAGGCGTGGTTGAATTTGTTGTATTGAACGATCGGGTCGCCAGCGAGTTGGCCGTTGGTCAGGCCGACGTCGCTGCGGACGATGGTGCCGTTGGGCAGCGCGGTGTTCGGGGCGGTATCGAGGATAAACCGGGCCACGGCTCGGCCCTCGGCCCCGTCGCCGACGGCGGTGCGGACCAGGCTTTTGGCGTTGGCTTCTTCGTCGCCGCCGTCGCCGAGCATGGCGCGGGTCGCGGCCCACGACATGACGGATCGCTCGACGGGCCGGGCGTCTTGCGTGAAGTCCAGGCGGTAGGCGAGATCGATCTCGTCCCCGGCCGAGAGGTCGGCTTCGTTGGCGGGCACCCAATACGCCCCGATGTTGTCGATCCCTTCATCGTCCGAAGCGATCTCAAACAACTCGACCCAGCCGTCGCCCCAGCCGCCTTGCGGCGAAACCCAGACCGACGGGCGGATCTGCATTTCGGTTTCGAGGTCTTCGTAGTGGTTGAAGTTGCGGTCGCGTTGGATGAGGCCGAAGCCCGCGGGGTCGGTCATCTTGAATCGGCTGACGCGGGTTTGGTCGGGGTTGCGCAGGGGCCGCCAGTTGAGTTGTCCGTCGGCGTGCTGGATGAGCAGGCCGTCGGCGTCATGGACTTCGGGCCGGTAGTCGCCGAACCGGGCGGGCGATTCTTCGCCGAAGAGGAACATCCCGGTGATCGGCGCGAGCCCGAGCTTGCGGACCGATTGTCGGAAGAAGACCCGGGCGGTAACGTCGATGGAGGTGGTTTCGCCGGGGGTGATGGCGAAGCGGTAAGCCCCGCTGACGCTGGGCCCGTCGAGCAGGCCGTAGAGGGTGAGCGTGGTGTCGCCGGGGGCGGGTTGTTTGACCCAGAGTTCGATCCAGCGGGGGAATTCTTCGGGTTCGGGCAGGCCGGTGTTGACCGCGATGCCGCGAGCGGATGACCCCCAGTGTTGCCCGAAGCCGATGGCCCGGAAGTAGCTGCCGCCCTGGATGGACATGAATTCGTTGAAGGTTTCGGAGGTCACGCCGTCGAGCGTCTCGAAGCCGACTTTGTGGAGGGCGAGGCCGGCGTAGCCGATGTCGTCGGGCAACGCGGCGGGGTCGAGTTTTTCCGAGGCGATTTCGCCGTAGGTGAACCGGTCGGCGGAAAACGGCAGCGGGCGGACCTGCGCTCCGTCGGCGTCTACGCTGGAGAGGCGGACGTCTTCTTTAAAGAGCCAACCGCGGTGGCGGAACTGGACGCGGAAGGGTTTTTCGCTGCCGTGCCAAAGGAAATTTTCAGGTAAGCAGCGGATGTCGCGGTGGCCGTCGTAGTCCAATGCCGCCAAAGCCGGGGGCAACGGGTGGTCAGGGTCGGCAAACGGCTCGGCCGCGAGCGCCCGGCCACGCTCGACCAGCGACTCGAACGCCAAATCACTGCCCAACGCCGAGGTGCCGCCAGACGCGACCGTCAGGGTCAAGACTGCTGCAGATGTCCAAGGCGTTGCGACCGAGCCGAAGATGAAGAAACATCGTTTCATTAAATATGTTTAATCAATGGTTTATCTAGCATTAGCGTTTGCTGGCCCAAGAATGGCGATGATGACCGCTCCGCCCTCGCACAGCACACTTGAGTATACCGCCAAGCTTTAAGCGGGCCAACGTCGAACCCGGTTCACTTCGGGGATTCATTTTGGAGTTGGGTGGGGTGTGCCGCGGATTTGGCGGCGGACTTGCCCGGTTGTCAAAATCGATGCGGCGGGGGCGGGTTGGCCGATGGACCACGGTGGATGCTGCGGTCTAGCGTGAGGGTCGTCGTTTACAGTTTCGCTTATGCCACGACCCGCCCACCTGCTGATGACCTGCGTTGTGGCCCTCTTGGGTATCGGGGTGGTCATGGTTCACTCGGCCAGCCTGAGCGTGACCGCGGCGGACCTCGACGCCAACACGTTCAACCCCGACACCTCTGTGCTGGGCGTGTTGTCGCCGCTCTTCAATAACAACTTTATCTACGCCCTGATGGCGATCGGGGCGATGCTGGTGGGCTCGCGGGTGGACCTCCACGGCATCTTCCGGGGCCGGGGGTGGTGGAACCCGGTGTGGTTTGCGGTGGTGATCTCGCTGGTGCTCTGCGCGATGACGCTGATTCCGGGGGTGGGCAAAAACGTGAACGGGGCGTCGCGTTGGCTGGTCATCGGGCCGGCGGGGAGCGGGGTCAGTTTTCAACCCAGTGAACTGATGAAGTGGACGCTGGTCGTGGGCTTGGCGTGGTATTGCGCCCGGCGGCGGGGTGTGATGCATCGTTTTTGGTGGGGGTTGCTGCCGGGGCTGCTCTTGGTGGGTTTGGCGTGCGGGTTGATCGTGATCGAAGACCTGGGCACGGCGGCGCTGATCGGGGCGGTGGCGTTGTGCGTGCTCGTCGCGGGCGGGGCGCGGCTGTGGCAGTTGGCGTTGATGCTGCCGATCGCGGTCGCTGGCATCGTCGCGGCGATCCTCGAGAGCCCGTACCGCGTCAAGCGATTGACCGCGTTCATGGACCCCTGGGCCGACAGCCGAGGCACGGGGTATCACCCCATCCAGTCGATGGTCGCGTTCGCTCAGGGCGGCGTGTCGGGCAGCGGGCTGGGCCAATCGGTGCAGAAGTATTACATCCCCGAAGACACGACCGACTTCGTGTTCCCGATCATCGCCGAGGAACTCGGTTTTGGCGGGGCGGTGCTGGTGGTGGGTTTGTTTCTGGCGATCTTGTGGGTCGGCCTCGGGATCGCAAAAGACACGCAAGACACGTTTGGCCGACTGGTCGCGCTGGGCGTGCTGCTGACGGTGGGCTTGCAGGCGGTGATCAACCTCGCGGTGGTGACGGTGGTCGTGCCGACCAAGGGCATCGCGTTGCCGCTGATCTCGGCGGGCGGCACGGGGTGGATTTTCACGGCCTTCGCGCTGGGCCTCGTCGCGTCGCTGGACAATGCCAAGGCGATGCAAGACGAAAAAGCGCAGCAGCCGGAACCGCCGATTTCGCGGATTTCGCCGATGGGCACCTCAAAGACGCGTTGATGTTTAGCGGGCGATCGTAGATCGCCGGTCTGCCAAACCCACGGCGATCTGCGATCGCCCGCTAAACGCGGTGACCTCGACTCGGAATCGGTGTAATCTGCGTAATCTGTGGTGAAGGCTGTTTCCCCTCCAACTCGAACGATTCTCTTCGTCGGCGGCGGCAGCGGCGGACACATCTACCCCAACCTCGCCGTGGCCGAGAGATTGGGGCCTGACTTCCGGGGGCATCTCGTGGTGTCGCAGCGGCCGCTGGACACGCAGATCGCCGAGGCGTCGGGGTTGGACTTCACCGCGATCCCCGCTGCGCCGCTGAGCGTTCGGCCGAAGGCGGGATTGAAATGCTTACGCGAGTACCGCCAAGGCCAAGCCGCCACGGCCAAACTCATCCGCGACACGAACGCCGTCGCCATGATCGCTACCGGCGGGTTCGTCAGCGGCCCGGCGGTCGCGGCGGCGCGGAAGGCGGCCCCCGGCCCCGGAAGGTTGCTGGTGGCGTTAGTGAGTCTGGACGCCGTGCCGGGCCGGGCGAACCGGTGGGCGGCGAAGCAGGCGACGGCGGTGTTCAGCGCCTTTCCGACGCACGCGGGGGCCAAGCCGTTGCCGAATGTCGAAGTGATCGGGTTCCCGCTGCGTCGCGCGGCGGTCGCCCCCCCGGAAGTCTCGCCCGCTGAGGCCCGGCAACACTTCGGCCTCGACCCCGAGCGTCAGACGCTGCTGATCTTCGCGGGTTCGCAAGGGGCACGCACCATCAATCAGGCGATGGCGTTGTGGTACGAATCGACGGACACGCCGTGGCCCGATGATTGGCAGGTCTTGCATGTGACTGGGCCGGGGGACGCTGACACTCACGTCCCCGAGTCGATCGGCAAGGCGATCCCGTTCTGTGACCGAATGGACCTGGCGTGGCGGGCGGCGAGTTCCGGGGGCGCGGTGACGCGGTGCGGGGCGGGGACGGTGGCCGAAGCGTGGGCGAACGCGGTGCCGAGCGTGATGCTGCCGTATCCATTTCATAAGGATGAGCATCAGAAGCACAACGCGGTGCCGTTGGTCGAGCTGGGCGGGGCGGTGGTGGTCAAGGATTTAATCGACGCCCCCCGGAATGCGATGCAACTTGGCGAAGTGTTTGCATCCGTTTTTGCAAACGATGCGAAACGTGAAACGATGCGCGATGCCATGCTCGACCACCCGCCGCAAGACGGGGCGCAAAGGCTCGCGGATTGGGTCGCGGCTCAGCTCTCCGCCTAGCATGAATTAGCCCCCCCCCCGGAATCCCGGAACCCCCATGACGAACACGCCGACCACTTCAACCCAAGCCCCCAGCTTGCCGCAGGACCAACTTGTTGCCGAGGTGGACGCTTGCATCCGGGATACGGTGCGGGAGCGGGATTTGCCGCGGGATTTAGCGGATGCGGTGTTATACGCGGCGCTGGGGCCGGGCAAGCGGGTACGGCCGACGCTGGTGGTGCGGAGTTTCGAGGCGGTGGCGGGGCCGGTTTCGACGCTATCGGATGCGGAGGGGTTGCTTCCGGCGGCGGCGGCGATCGAGATGGTTCATGCGTTTAGTTTGGTGCACGATGATTTGCCGGCGATGGACGACGACGACCTGCGCCGCGGTCGGCCGACGCTGCACAAACACACCAGCGAAGCGATGGCGATCCTGGCGGGCGATACGCTCTTGGCGGTGAGCGTCGAGATGATCGCCACGGGGGTTGCCGACTCGGCGTTGTCGGGTCGGCTGATCCGCGAGTTGACGGTGGGCACCAACGACATGATCGCCGGGCAGGTCTACGACACGTTCCCCGACCGGGACGACCATATTCCGGAAATCGATCGGCTGGTGCGGGTGCATCGCCACAAGACCGCGGCGCTCTTACGCGCCGCAGCCCGGATGGGCGGGCACTGCGCGAACGCCAACATCGACCAGCTCGACGCGCTGAGCGACTACGCCGACGCGATCGGGCTGATGTTTCAGGTCGTCGACGATCTGCTGGATGTCACGTCGGACGCCGCCGCGTTGGGTAAGGCCACGCAAAAGGACGCGGCGGCGGGCAAGCTGACGTATCCGGGGCTGATGGGCGTGGACGGGGCCGAGGCGGAAGTCCAGCGTCTGCGGGCCGCGGCGCACTCGGCCCTGGACCCGCTGGGCGATCGTTCCGGGGGCGTACAGACGCTACGCCAGTTCGCGGATGACCTCGCGGTGCGGCGGAAGTAGACTGTTGGCCGATGAATCTTGGGGCCGACGCGCGTTGGGTGAAGGGTTTTGAAGAAAGCCCAACCGCCACGGGTCGGGAGGCGTAAGATTAAATACGGATGATGCATTGGGCACGGACCGCGCCCGCCACGAGACCGCCGACCATGCCCCAGCCTCTGCTTCCCACGATCCACGGCCCCCGCGACCTCAAAAAGCTCGCCCCCGACCAGTTGCCCCAGCTGGCCGAGGAAATCCGCCACGCCATCTGCGATCAGGTTTCCAAAACCGGCGGCCACCTCGCGCCCAACCTCGGCGTCGTCGAACTCACCATCGCCCTGCACTACGTTTTCGACTTCAGCCACGACCGCCTACTCTTCGACGTCGGCCACCAGTGCTA
>CAYPCC010000103.1:0-10234 GCA_964409095.1 uncultured Phycisphaera sp.
AGGGCCCGCAGTTCTTCATCGAAAACGACCCCCGCATCTCCCGCGTCGGCAAAATCCTGCGTAGGACCAACATCGACGAACTGCCGCAGTTCCTCAACGTCATCGTCGGCCACATGGCCATCGTCGGCCCCCGGCCCAGCCCTTACAAAGAAAACCAGTACTGCCCGCCGTGGCGCGAAGCCCGCCTCAGCGTCCGCCCCGGCGTGACGGGCCTCTGGCAAGTCAAACGCAGCCGCGACCAAGGCAAAGACTTCCAGGAATGGATCCGCTACGACATCCACTACGTCGAAAACTGGTCGTGGAAGCTGGACTTCTACATCATCGCCAAGACGATGGGCGCGTTTGTCGGGATGAAGTAATTCCCGCCATTCACATCTTGCGGTCTTCATTCTTATAAGACCAGATAACCTTGGTTTTGAATGCCGCGGTGGATTCTTTATTTGCTTGAATACCCCATACTCAGAGCCGATGGCACTGCTGCTATGATCTGGGATCAACACGCAGCTGATCGACCAAAGACTAGTCTAAAAGTGAATTTTCCGTGTGCTCTCGCATGAAAATAGTGTATATTTTCCTGTGCAAAGTCATTTTGACTGTTATTGGCCTAGCCAGAATCTTTCGGTGAGGTGAATGATGGTTTTTGGGACAAAGCGATGCTTGCTGATTATTTTAGGGTATGTTTTTACATGCGCGGGTACGGCCTTCGCGGAAATAAATACTGACGACAGTCTGGTCTTAGAAAACATGACCGAGCCGGGGCTTCGCTTGCAGGTCTATGAGATCGGTGAAGGCATGGAACGCCTTTGGCCTATTTTGCCGGATCAAACTCCGAACTACGAAACCATTGTGTCTGCCGCAGATTTAAACGGCGATAAGTCGTTCGGTGGTCGTGAAAGTTACTACCGCGCGAGGCTTTCGGCCACGCTGCGCGTGGAGCGAGCGGGTGACTATTTGTTTCGTTTGAGAGCAGACGATGGGGCCTACTTGACAATTAACGGCCAACGTGTGGTGTCGCAGACCAGCCCGTTTATGCAGCATGTGACCCAAGAAGGTCAATTAAACCTCACGCCCGGGAAGTATCGGCTGGTTGTTGAGCACTTCCAAAACCTTACCGACGCGCAATTGAAGCTGTGGTGGAAGCGACCGGGCGATGAAGCCTACGCCGTGCTTGGGGGTGAGGCCGTGGGCGTTGACGCTTCGATCATTCCGGTGGTATCGCCGGGGTTGAAGTGGCTTGATCGGCCGGGGATGCCGAGGCCAGGCGATGGGCGGGCGTTGGAGGCCGTGCATCCGTCGTATCGCGTGGTCAATCTGCGTCCCGAGGGGGCGGAGCCCCAGGTCGGTGCGCTGCTATATCGTGAAAACGGTGATTTGGTCGTGGTCGAAATGGCCCCGCCCTCAGGAGTAAGTGAGAAGCCCGGTAGTCCTAGCCCCACGCCTAATTCTTCGGTGTGGATTTACGACAACGCCGATGAGGTAACTTCAAACGATCAGACCGCCCGGATTACGCGGCGTCTGATCGCTGACGGGTTGTATGACTGTGCCGGCATTGCTGAGATAGAAGGCCGATTGCTCATTACCACACGCGATGGCGTGGCGCGTCTGGTTGATCAGGACGGCGACGGGTTTTTTGAGACCCACGAATCGGTCGTCCGCGGCGTGTGGGAGACCGACAATTTTCATCAACTGACCTTTGGGCTGATCGCCAAAGAGGGCCGGCTGTACACCTCATTATCGACATCGATTATGAATACCCCGATGGCGAACGCTTTTGGAGTGGTCGAGCCGGAGAAAATAGTCGGGCTCAACGGCCCAAATCCGCCGCATCGCGGTTCGCTTGCCGAAATTGACCCGGTGTTGGGCAGCGTGACATTTATCGCGGGAGGCTTGCGTACCCCCAATGGCTTAACGGTCGGGCCGGATGGTGAACTTTTTGGAACGGACAATCAGGGGGCTTGGTTGCCCGCGAACAAAATCAATCACCTCCAACCCGGCCGGTTCTACGGCCACTACCTGCCGGATTTGGCTTACAAGAACGAACCACACGGCGGTCACCCCAGCCCTTTCCAAGATCAGCCGCCCACGCCGCCCGCGGTGTGGCTTCCTCAAACCGAACTCGCCAATTCACCGACGCAGCCGTTGTTTATCGAAGACGGTCCTTACGCCGGGCAGATGTTGGTGGGTGAGTTGACGCTGGGAGGGATCCGCCGCGTTTTTTTGGAGAAAGTGAACGGGGTCTATCAGGGGGCAGCGTTTCGCTTTACCCAAGGGCTCGAGGGCGGCGTCAACCGATTGTGCTGGGGTCCGGAAGGATCGCTTTACGTCGGCATGATCGGGAGGGGGCCGGGGGGCAACTGGAATTGGCGGGGCACGACCTTTGGGCTTCAAAAGCTGGTGCCGACCGGCCAGACGACTTTCGAAATCCAGTCGCTGTCGATCAAGCCCGACGGATTCGTGATCCGGTTTACCCAGCCCGTCGCCCTCGACTGGTTGACAGAGGCAAGTCATTACGAAGTATCGACGTTTACCTACAAACCGACCGCGGCGTATGGGGGACCCAAGGTGGACGAACACCCCTTGGAAGTCATCGCGGCCACCCCCAGCGACGACGGGCAAGAGGTCGCGTTGCAAATCGCGGGCCTGCGGCCGGGGTACGTCGTGGCCTTTCGCCTCGACCCCAAGAGTACGGACGGCCAGGTTATCTGGTCGACGCAGGCCTGGTACACCATCAACGAGATACCCCAATGAGCAATTTCATGAGGCCAAGGAATATCTGTTTATGGTTCGCGGTGGTCATCGGCCTTGGCCATGTTTCCGTCTCGGCCGAAACACCTTGGGAAGTGCATGATGTGAATCGGCCCTTGCCCGATTTTGTCGAGACGATCGATGCGGGAAACACTAAGCCAAGCCCCGCACCTTCCGATGCGATCGTCTTGTTCGACGGTGAGAACCTAGACGCTTGGACGCATCCGGACGGCTCGGAGCCGCGCTGGGAGATTCAAGATGGCGTGCTGATTATTTTGCCTCAATCCGGTTCCCTGCAAACCAAGCAAGCCTTTGGCAGTATCCAGATGCACTTGGAGTGGCGAACGCCCGCCGATACAGAAGCCGACGATAGCGGTCAGAGTCGAGGCAACTCCGGCTTGTTTTTAATGAAGCGCTATGAGATTCAGATTCTGGAGACCCGAGAAAACCGAACCTACGCCGACGGAATGGCCGGCGCGTTGTACGGCCAACACCCGCCCTTGATCAACGCGGGCCGGGGGCTCGGACACTGGCAAACCTACGACATCGTTTTCACACGCCCCGAATTCGATACGGAAGGAAAGGTGGTTCGGCCGGCGAGAATCACGGCGTTTCACAACGGCGTGCTCATTCACCACGAAGCCGAATTCCTAGGGCAAACGACCCACAAACGAGAAGCCGCGTACACCCCCCACGCCGATCGACTTCCGTTGATGCTACAAGACCATCGTGATTCGGTCGTGCACTTCAGAAACATTTGGGTCAGGCCGCTAGGCCAAACATCGAAATGATTTTTCATTTAATGGCGGGACCTAGAGGATTAAAAGACCCAAGACAAGACAATCAGCTCCAGCGCGATGAACCCGGCGATGATGCCGGCGATCAGGAAGGTGCGCTGCGGGGTCATCCACATGACCTTTTGCGGCGGGGGGACCATGCGGAGTTGGGGTTCGCCGGCGGTGGGGCAGTAGGCCGGGGCGTAGCCGCGGCGGGCCTGGTCCTGGACGATGGCGATGATGAGGTTGGCGTCGAACGCGGTGAGGCCGAACATCTTGCCGATCTTCACGAGGCGGTCGCGTTTGTCGGGCGAGAGGACGGTGCCTTGGAGTTGCTCGGCCACGCGGACCGCCAAGACCCAGCGGGGGTCGTTGGTGCCGGCGATCGCGGTGCCTTCGGTGGGGGTGAGGTCGGGCTTGACGATCGCCCCGGCTCCGACGAGGCGGAGGCGAGGTTGGCCGTCGGCGTGGGATCGGCCTAAGTGCGGCGAGTCGCTGGCGGGCAGTGGACCTTCGCCGGCGAGGCGCGGCTTGGGGCCGGTGAACCCGACAGGGCGGGGCGCGTGGGCGGCGTGCCCGGCACCGGCTTGTCGCGCGGCGTCGGAGTGACTCGAGTTCATCTTGTTGTCCGGCCAGGCCGGGGGCACCATCGACATAAAACCATCTTTCCCCAAAAACTTTAATTTTTCTCTGAAATAAGCATAGCACGGCCTCACGCAAAACCCAAAGAAAAGCGCAGGGTGTCCGATAAACCCTCTTGGGGATAATCCTCATTCCGTTGTGACCTACGCTAGGAATCGGGCTTACCGGCCATCGGCCGTTCCAGGCCTAGGGCACAGGTTCCACGCGGTGACGTACAATTGGAAAAATGAGCGACGAGCAGCCCGAAAACCCTGACCAGACCGCCACGCAAGACCTTGAAGCCCAAGTGGACCTCCCCGAAATCGATCTGGCGGAGATCGCCCCGAAGGTCGAGGCGGCCTTGCTCACCAGCGAGCGGGTGATGACGTCGGGCAAGATCGCCGAGGCGCTGGGGTTGAACTTCCCCGGCGGCAGTAAGCCGGTCAACGACGCGATCGCTCGCCTCAACGGCGAGTACGAATCCACCGGCCGGGCGTTCCGCATCGAGCAGGTCGCCGGCGGCTGGCAGGTGATGACGCTGCCCGAGTATGCGGATGTCCTCGCGGCGTTGCACAAGACCAAGGCCCAATCGAAGCTGAGCCCGGCGGCGATGGAGACGCTGGCGATCGTGGCGTACAAGCAGCCGGTGCTGCGGGCCGAGCTCGAAGCGATCCGCGGGGTGGCGTGTGGCGAGACGCTGCGATCGCTGATGGAACGGCATTTGGTGAAGATCGTCGGCCGGGCCGAGGAGATCGGCCGACCGATGCTCTACGGCACGACCAAACAGTTCCTCGAAATCTTCGGCCTCGCGTCGCTCAAAGATTTGCCCAAGGTCGAAGAACTCCGGCAGGGGGGGGCGTGATGAAGTTTGACCGGTGCCGCACGTTGGATTTCGCAAGCCAGCCCGCCGCGATCTTAGCGGGGGTTTTGGTTTTCATCTTGGCGGGTTGCTCGCCGTATCGGCTGCAGGGCGTGGTGGTCGCGGGGGATCAGCCGGGCGTGGAAGTGGTCAAGAAGAACGATCCGCGGCTGGACGAGGTTGGGGCCGGGCTTACGGGGGTGCCGGGCGTCACATTGAAGGTGCTCTTGGACCCCGAACGCTTGGCCCCCAAGCCGATCGGCGAGGGCTCGACTGATGCCCAAGGCGGGTTTGCGTTGACCATTGATGAGCCGGGCGCGGGTTTGCTGCTGCTGGATATTGAGTTGCAAGCGGCCCGGCAAGGCTATGCGTCGGTCAGCGACCGCTTGGTGTTGCCCGGCGGGAATCAGCGGGTGATCGTGACGCTCAAGCGGGGAGAGGATCGGCCGCGGTTCGAGGCGGACAACGTGCTGGAAGACACGCTGCGGGATGCCGAGCCTTACCTGCGGGATTGAGGCGGTCGTGTCGAAGCGTCGCGGATTGGTGGCGGAGATGTCGCGTGCTAATAAAAAACCCCAACCCCGAGGTATCGCCCAACGGCTCAACCGTGGATAATGCCGGGCATGGCGATAGGTCAGACTCGGTTACGCATCGGCTCGGGCGGGGTGCTGTACCTGCTGGTGTC
Organism: uncultured Phycisphaera sp.; assembly: GCA_964409095.1. GTDB lineage: Bacteria > Planctomycetota > Phycisphaerae > Phycisphaerales > Phycisphaeraceae > Algisphaera. The sequence goes on from CAYPCC010000103.1 coordinate 5,687, forward strand.
GGGGGTGATCCTTGCCTCGGCGTTTTACACGCAGGCGAATCTGTTGTTCTGGGGATTCGGGTTGATGGTCGGCGGGGTGGTGATGTCGGTGGGGTTGGCGGCGGTGGCGCTGCGGGGGTTGGAGGTGACGCGGACGGTGTCGACGCATTGCGCGGCGGGTGAGCCGCTGCCGCTGCGGTATGAGATCCGCAACCGCTCGTGGCTGCCCGCGTTCGGGGTGGTGCTGCGCGAGGGCTGGGGCAAAGGCGATCATGGATGGAAGCGCGAAGGCCCGGCGTCGGGTTCGCTGACCTCGGCCATGCTCGGCGGGCCGCCGCACGCCTGGCTGCTGCACCTGGGCGCAGGCCAAACCACGCAAACCCAAGCCCCCTGTCGGCCGCGACGGCGGGGCCGACTGAGGTTTGAACGCATCGAAGCCTCGACGTCGTTTCCGTTTGGCGTGCTGCACAAAACCGTGGTCTTCGAGCAGCCCAACGAGGTGCGGGTGTTTCCTTACCTTTACCGGGTGCGGCGGCAGTTGATCAATCGCCTATCGACGGCCGAGGGCGAGGGTCGGCAGGTGCAAGAACGTCCCGGCGGGACCGACGAGTTCTATGGGCTGCGGGACTATCGCCCCGGTGACAGCCCGCGGATGATCGATTGGAAACGCACCGCCCGAGCGGGCAAATTGGTCGCGCGGGAGATGACCACGCCCCGCCCGCCGAGCCTGTCGTTGGTGCTGGACCTGCGCGAAACCCCGCCGATGAGTGTGGGCAGACAACGACGGGCCAAGCCCGGCGTGGTCAAAGCGGCGGCGACCGGCCAACAGCTCGAAGAGCGCGCGATCAGCCTGGCCGCTTCGCTGATCTGCGATGCGTACCTGCGGGGGTTTCGGGTGGGGTTGCGGGTGATCGGCCCGAAGAGCCCGGCGTTTGCGCCACGGCACAGCCTGCTGCACCGCACCCGCTTGCTCGAAGCGCTGGTGGACATCGACTTGAACCACAAGACACTCGGGGCAGCAGGGGCAGACCGCTTACAGCGAGCGGACGTTGTGGTGTGGGCGGGGCGCGGCAGCGGGGTGTTGTTGGGGCAGGCGAGCGGTGCGGCTTCGGCTTCCTTAGGGGCGACGGTGTTGGGGGCGGCGGATTTCGATCGTTATGTCACGAACGTCGCGGCCTTGTCCGAGCTCAACGACGATCGGCCGCGCTCGGGTTCCTCGCCCCAGCCGGATGAACCGACCGCGAACGCCCCGCAGCGCGATGTGATGCGATCTGGGGGGGTGCGATGAATACGATTCTGTTGTTTCGCCGGTTGGTGTTTACGCAGGTGATTTTGGGGATCATCGCGTCGTGCATGGCCGAGCGTAACCCGGGGCTGCTGTTGGTGGCCGGGGCGATCGGGGCGATGTCGTGGTACGTCACCGAGGGGCCGCGAGGGAAGACCATCCCGCGGTGGCTGGTGAACGTCGGGGCGATGCTCGCGGTGGCCTGGCTGGCGATCGAGCTGGTCGCGTTGCGGGCGTACGTCGTGGCGGCGATGGGCCATTTCACCATGGCGTTGCAGCTGTTGATGCTCTACGCCCGCAAGACCGACCGCGAGTATTCGCAGCTGCTGGTGCTGAGTTTGTTGCAAATGATCGGGGCGAGTGTGTTGTCGGTCTCGATGATCTACGGCATCTTTTTGGGGGTCTATTGCGCGGTGGCGCTGGCGACCGTGTTGCTGTTCCATCTGACCTCGACCGCGGACCGTGTGCATCAGGCGAACCTGCGGGCGGTGACGGACGGCCCGCCGCCGATCCGCCCGAGTATGCTGGCGATGCCCGCCACCCGGCGGCAGCTGCGCTATTTTTCGATCTGCGTGGGGCTGGTTTGCGGCGTGGTGGCCTCGGCGGTCTTTGTCGCCATGCCCCGCACCGGCAAGTCCGCGATCGACTTTGGCAATAGCGGCCCTAAAGCCCCGGCGCAGACGGGTTTTAGCAACACGATCCGCCTCGGGGCCGGGCCGATCGGCACCGGCTCCCGCGAGCCGATCCTCAACCTCAAGCTCGAAACCTACGGCCAATCCATCGGCTGGGAAAACGACCCCTGGCTGGTCCGCGGGGCGGCGCTGGACGCCTACAACCCCGAGAACCATACCTGGTTTCGCTCCCATTTCGCCCTCGCCACCGACCGCATCACCGAGATCCGCACGCTGAATTACCAAGCCAATCTGGCCCGCGACGGGGGCCGCCGCACCGGTCAATACACCGCCGAGATCGCGTTGCGGGATGCGCGGCAGCGCACGATTTTTAGCGTCGTCCCCCTGCCCACCCGCTACGGCTCGCCGAGCTTCTTCCTCTCGCACTTCGAGTCCGACAACCTCCGCGATGTCGCTTTCAGCCCACTGGATCAACAGCTGAGCACCACCGAATCGATCGTCGGCGCGACGACTTACCGCCTGACGTGGCCGACCCTTGCCCTGCGGCGGTTGGCGACCGACGACCCCGAAGCCCCTGCGCATGTCGGCACACCGCCGGGGATCGACGAACTGCCCGAAGAAGCGTTACCCACTTCGATCACGCGGCCGCAGGGCGGCGGCCGGCTGCTCTACGGCAACTCGCGCAGCGATCTGTCGGACACCCAATACCCCATCACCCGCGACAACTACGCCCGGCGGTGGCTGGTCGAGCCCGAGCGGGTCCGCCGCCTAGCGCTCGAGATCATCCGCGACGCCGGCTACGACCGCGACCCCGACGCCCGACACACCCCCGACGACCTGAAGATCACCGCGGCGCTGGTCGAACACCTCCGCCAGCAGTACCGCTACGACCTAGCCAACCCGCCCGCCGGCCGAGGGGAAGACCCGCTGATCGTCTTTCTTTTTGAAACCCGTCGAGGGCATTGCGAGCTTTTTGCCGCGGGGCTCACCGCGTTGTGCCGTTCCATCGGCATCCCCGCCCGCGTGGTCACGGGCTTCCGCGCCAGCGAGTTCAATACGCTGGGGCGGTACTACGTCGTCCGCCAATCCAATGCCCATGCGTGGACCGAAGTCGATGGCGGGCCCGGCGTGGGCTGGCAGACGTTTGACGCGACGCCTCCCGAGATGGTCGAGGCGGAGCACTCGGTGCCCGACGGCCTGATCGCTTCGATCCGCGAGTTCTACGAGCACATCGAATTCGCTTGGATCAAGAGTGTCGTCGCGTTCGACCGCCAGACCCAAGAAGCCCTGATCGACAACGTGGGGTCGACCGTCGACAGCGAGATCAATGACGCCCAAAGCGCGGCGGACAAGCTCATCGGCCGCATCGGGGGGCTCGCGGGAAAGCTGCGGATGGGCTGGCTCGAAACCGCCCTGGTGCTGCTGAGCATCGCGGCCCTCACGCTGGCGGCGGGGATGTTCGTTCGGCTGGTTCTCGTCCGCCGACGAAGGGTGGCGCGGTTGCAACTCGGGGTGCTGCCGCCGGACCAACGGCGGGGGCTGAGCCGTCGACTAAAGTTCTACCTGACCATGCTCGACATGCTCGAACGCAAGGGATATCGCCGGCCGGTGTGGCAGTCCCCGTCGAGCTTTGCCCGCGAGTTGGCCGAGGCCAACCCCATGCGATTCGATCCCGTGGTCGCCCTCACCGAGCAATTTTACGAAATCCGTTTCGGCCATCGGCCGCTGGACCCGGCCCGTAAAGACCGCATCCGCGCCCATCTGAAGCACCTCGAGCAGTCGATGGCCGACGAATCGGCGTGACGAGGGGGACAGGGGCCTTGTCGACAGCCGGAGATGAGGCGCAAACACGGTTCGCTCGCGGCGGGGGGGCGGTTTATAATGGGGTTTAGGCTCACCGCGTCACGAATGGCCGGGCCACGATGAGGAAACCGGCATCATGCGTGATTCCACGCAATCCACTGCATCCACCCATCCCGACCCTCGTCGCCGCCGGGCCCCGATCCCGTCGGAGCCGGTCGTGGTCGAGGTGGGGCCGTCGGGTCCCGTTGCCGCCGGGTCGGCGTCTTCCGAGCCCACCCCCACGATCCGGCCGCGCGCCGCGATACTCCCCCCGAGGTCGAAAAACCGTCCGGCTCATTTGCCACCCCTGCCCCGCCCGGCGTTACGTCGGCGGGCCACGGCGGCGCTGCTTTTGCTCTTTCTGGCGTTCGGGGCCTTGCCGCTCTTGACCGGGTTGTCTCAGCAAGCCAGCGACCAGCCACGCGAACTGCGTGCCTTAGCGATCGCCGACGAAACCTGGCGTCACCAGGCCCAGTTTGAGGTCGACGGACTGACGGTCGAACGGCTGGTGCCGATGCTGGACAACACCCCGCTGCTCGACCAGCCGCCGGGCATGACGTGGCTCACCGTGCTGGCGTTCGCGCCGCTGGACCCCGCCACCGCGACGGTGGAAAGCCAAAGGTTCCGTGCCCGGCTGGTCAGCGTCACGATGTCGCTGGTCACGCTCGGGGCCGTGTTCTGGGCCGGGCTCTCGCTGGGCGGGCTGCGAACGGCGGTGCTGGCGTCGCTGGTGGTGCTGGCGAATCCGCTCTTGGTCATCCACGGCCGACTCGCCACCGCCGACGCCGCCGCCGCCGGCTGGGCCATGCT
>CAYPCC010000104.1:0-8441 GCA_964409095.1 uncultured Phycisphaera sp.
CCCCCTGCCGCAGCGACCGCAACGCCAAGTACAACCAGCTCATCCGCATCGCCGAAGAACTCGGCGACAACGCCGTCTACGGCGGCACGACGTGGACCAAAAGCTAAACCCCCGCCGTTATAATCACACCTACAACCCCAAAGCCCGCGCTCAATGAACGCGGGCTTTTTCCATGAGTTTTTCATTGATATCGAGAGCGCCTGCATTGCCAGCATCAGATTTGCGTAGGAAATGCTCTTGTACACAACTCGCGTATCATTTCATCTAAGTCGATTCTATAGATGTGTTTATAAAAATTTTTGGCTGGGTTGCACAAATCAGTCGGTTCTCGAAATTTTTTGATTGCCGGTCTTGCATGAGCAATATTTGTGAGTTATAATTGGACCGGTCCAAATTTCAACCGCTCGCCATCCACTCCGTATTCGTATTGATCTTCTTGAGTTCATTGCATGACTCCCCGTCCAAACAAACCGATGACCATCCGTCAGTTCGCCGATTTGTGCGGCGTGTCGAAGTCTACGGCCAGCCTGGCGTTCAAGTCGCCCGACCAGTGCCCTTTGGCCGTGAAGACCCGAGAGGCGATCCTGAAAACCGCCTCCGACGTGAACTATCGGCCCAACTGGCACGGCCGAGCGCTTTCAACTCGCCAAAGCGGGGCGATCGGCTTGGTTTACGCGGGCAACTCGCCCTACATGTCTAACTACTACGGCATGCTCGTGAGCGAACTGATGAATCGTCTGGCCTCAAAAGGTTTTGATCTGATGCACATCAAGGCGGGTACGGGCGGCGAAGCGTTACAGAAGAAGCTGGCCGAGCGGCGGATCGATGGATGTTTCTTCATCGCCTACCGGGCCGAGTTGATCAAATTGGTAGATACCCGCACGGTCCCATCGATCCTCATCAACGGCAGCCCGTACCCCCATGCGTCGTGCGTCCACATCGACGACGTCCGCGCGGCCCGCGAGGCCACGGCCTATTTGATCGGTCGCGGGCACCGGCGGATCACTTTTTATAATGACCTCTTGCGCGATACCGGGCACTGCTCGGTCGCCGAACGCCTCGAGGGCTACAGGCAAGCGATGCGTGAGGCTGGCCTTTCCGACTTCATCAAAACCGTCGTCGCGGAGCAGGATGAATACGCCGACCATTTGCTCAAACTCGGGCCGGGCAACCGCCCCACCGCGGTGCTGGGATATGACGATGTCCGCGTCATGGATTTGATGCTTGAGTTGTGGAGCCGGGGGATGGTTCTGCCGCGTGATTTGAGCCTGATGGGATTCAACGACGAAATCTCTAGCAAATACATGATCCCTCCGTTGACCACGATGGGCTTCCCCGTCGCGGAGGTGGCCGCCGCCGGGGCCAACGCGATGCTACGGCGGATTGCGGAGACCGTTTCGGGGGAAGCAGACGTCGTGACCATCCCGATGACTTTAGTCGAGCGTCACTCGGTAGCCGCCCCGGCGAGTTCCTGATTTCCCAAACCTCTTGCGAAACGATTCATTTTTCTCTTCTTTCAACAATCCGAACCCCCGTCGAGTCGACACCATGGATCACTTCAACACACGCCAAGACCATCGGCCACCCGAAACGCTCAATGCGATCGGTCGCCGGGCATTTACGCTCATCGAGCTCCTCGTGGTGATATCCATTATCGCCCTGTTGATTGGCATTCTTCTGCCGGCTTTGAGCGCCGCTCGGGATAGTGCCCGTGGCGTCAAGTGCCTGTCGGGTTTGAAGCAGATGGGGTTTGCCGCGCTGGCGTATGCCGATGAAAACAACGGGCTGCTGCCTCACGGCTACCTCTTCGATACGTCGGGCGCGGATGTGAGCGGGTGGGATACGCTGCTTACCGGCTGGATGAGCGCGCAGGGGATGACGTTTGCGGATTCGGTGAATCGCAGCGAAATCTTCCAATGCCCCTCAGCGGGTATCCCTCAGGGCACGCGTCACTACTCGGCCCAGCCGTTCATGATGCCCGAAATCAACCTCAGTACGCCTAACCCGGCCAAACAATACAACGTCGCTCGGCTCGTCCGCACCACCGAGGTGTTGATGCTCGCCGACGCCGTGCAAAATCCCACAACCGGCACCGCGGCGACTCGCTACTTCGCAATCCCGGGGGCCGCCTTCCAGCCCTTCGATAGCAGCCGCACGAATAACAACGACCCGATCGCCGACGACGGCCGCAACGCCGACCTCGCGGCAAATAACGGTTACATCCGCTACCGCCACGGCAGCGAAACCGCCGCCAACGGCGTCCACCCCGACGGCCACGCGTCGAGTTACAGCCAGGGAGACATCCTTCGCCGTAACGTCATTTCTGACTAAACCGCAATTTTGGACCCTTCCAAAAATTGATACTTCTGTTTACCTTTAGGAGGACCTCATAATGTCGATTCGATCTCTTGCTTCACTGACCCTTGGTTTTACGCTCGCCGCTTCACCCGCCCTTGCCGCGCCCTTGGCGACTTACACCTTCAACGGTATCGAGAATAACTTCAACACCACCACGACCAACGACGGGAGTCTTGCGGTTTTTGGGGCCGACGTGGTGGCCGGTCTCACCGCCACCAATCTTTCCGCCACCGGCGGCGGGACCACCACCGGCGTCCGTTTAGGCAACAACAAATTGACTTACCCCCAGCCGCTTCAGGACGCCGTCCTGCTGGTCGGCACCACCGGGAGCAACGCCTTCTCCGACTCCGACTACTTTAGCTTGACTCTCACCCCGGACGTGGGCAACACCCTCGACCTGACCAGCATCACCGTCCAAGGCGCGCGGGGCGGCGGCAGCGACCGAGGCTTCCGCGTGAAGTCCAGCCTCGACGGCTTCACCGCGGCACTGAACGACGCCGCGACCGAAACGATCGCCACCCAACGCCCCACGCTGACCAATTACACCATCGATCTCAGCGACATCGCTTTCGATGCGGTAGCAGCCCCGATCGAGTTCCGCTTTTATGTCTACAGCAGCGCTAAAGACAACACCGTTGAACTAGACAACCTCACGGTCAACGGCACGGTGATTCCCGAGCCCGGATCCATCACGTTGATCGGCCTTGGGCTATTGGCATTCTTACGCCGACGCGCCACTGTGGCGGGGTAATCTGACCTCTTCCGCGTTGCTCGGGGAAACCTGAGCAATGCGATTCTTCAATTATTCTGTTTTCCGAACCAAAACGTAAGCCAACCGTTTGGATGTAACCCGATCGGCGGGCTTTCGGCTGGGTTCGATACCGACTCATCCCATTCCCTAGCATCCCTTTATCGAGAGCGCCATGACCTATTCCGCCTCGCCGTCTTTTCCGATCCACGCTTCGCGTTGTTGGGTCACGGTGTTCGCTTTTGCGGCCGCCTTGATATTTTGGACCCCGGACTTGCGGGCGGAGGGATCGACGCGCGTTGATCTCGTGGATGCGCAGCACTTCCAACTCTACGGGAATGATGCGGCGACCCTTGGCGATTTGACCCGCTTGCCGAACGCCGACGGGGTTCAAGGGCCGGTGTATCGCGTCCAAACCGACGGCCAGCCCTCGGCCAAGTGGGCGGTTCAACTCCGTGCGCTCACCCACGCCCCGGTCCGCCGGGGCGATGTCGTCTACGCGACATTCAAAGCCCGCAGCGGCGGGTCGATGGTGGGCGACGCAACAACGGAATTCATCTTCGAGCGGGCATCGCCGGACTGGGAAAAGTCGGCGTCCTTCACCAGCACCGTCGGCCTGCAGTGGACTCAAGTCCACGTGCCGTTTCGCGCCGCGACCGATCTCGCCGCCGGCGAAGGACACGTGTCATTTCGGTTAGGTTACGGCGGTCAGGCGATCGAGATCGCGGAGATTCAAGTCGTCAACCTGGGCGCAGAATATGACCTCAAGTCGTTGCCGATGACGGCCCGAACCTATGACGGCATGGAAGCCGACGCGCCGTGGAGAGCCGCGGCGCAAAAGCGGATCGAGAAACACCGCGTGGCGAACCTCAACCTCCGCGTGGTCGATCCGGAAGGCAACGCGGTGCCGGGGGCAAAGATTTCGGTTGAAATGACGCGCAGTGATTTCGGCTTCGGCTCGGCGGTGGTGGCGAGTCAAATCGCTTCGGACTCCGCAGATTCAGAAAAGTATCGGCAAGTGATCGCCGACCATTTCAACGAGGTGGTTTTTGAAAATGATTTGAAGTGGGGGTTCAATCAAGGCGACTTCAGCAACGTAGACCTCGCGATGGTTTGGCTGGAAGAGCGAGGCATTGCGGTACGGGGGCATTGTTTGGTTTGGCCGTCGTGGCGTCGCGTGCCCGCGGAACTCAAAGCGCTCAGCGACGCGGGCGACCACGACGCGATGCGGGCGCTGATCGCCGAGCACATCGAGACTCATGCCGGGAGATATGCCGGCCGGCTGATCGACTGGGACGTGATCAACGAGGTGTACATGAACCACGACGTAGTGGATGTCTTGGGCGAGTCTTCCATGGTCGATTGGTTTAAGCTGGCCCACGCCGCTGATCCCCAGGCCAGGCTCTACATCAACGACTACGGCATTCTGACCGCGGGTGGGTCAGACCAAACCCACCAAGCGGCTTACGAAGCCACCATCCGCTATCTGCGGGACAACGGCGCCCCTATCCACGGCATCGGGATGCAGGGGCACTTCGGCCAAACCCTGACCCCGCCAGCCAAACTCCTAGAAGTGCTGGACCGTTTTGCCGCGCTTGGCCTATCCATCAAAGTCACCGAGTTTGATATCTCAACGGACGACCCCGAGATGCAGGCCGCGTATGCGCGGGATTTTTTGACCGTGATGTATTCCCACCCCGCCGTGGATGCGGTGGTGATGTGGGGCTTCTGGGAGAAACGGCATTGGCGGCCTAACGCCGCGTGGTGGCGCGAGGATTGGTCGCCCAAACCCGCGGTCGAGATGATCCAATCACTGATTCAGGGCCAGTGGCAAACGCGCGCACAAGGCGTGTCCGATGACCGGGGGCAATACGCGGTCCGGGGCCACCTGGGCGATTACCAGATCATCGCCACCGACGAGCAAGGGCGACGCGCCGAGCAGACCGCCGTGCTCGCTAGCGAGGGCCTTGAGCTTCTTCTGGTCTTGCGATAGCTTCCGAACGCCGTGTTTACCGAGCGAGGTGGTTTGAAGGATACGGCAAAAATATACCTCCAAAGATCTCGCCATTCACCCAAGAGGCAGGAAGGTACCACTCACGCTGGGGGGACGGAGGCGGAGTCGGGACTATTTGAGAGGGGCGGGGTGAGGGTCTTGGGCGAAGGCGTGATTTGAGCTTCGGCCGGCACGTCGCGGGTCGGGACGACCGCGTCGTGGGATTTGACGATGATCCCGTTGGCGGCGAACCCGCCAAGGGCGAACGCGGCGACGGTGGTGATGGCCGCGCCCGCGATGAGCGTGGGGGCTTTGGCGTAGCTGATTTTATCGCTGGGCTTGCCGAAGAAGCAGGTCATGGCGATGCGGAGGTAGTAGCCCGCGCTGATCGCCGAGTTGAGGACGATGACGATCGCCAGGACGGTATAGCCCGCCGTGAACGTGCTGCCGATGAGGTAGACCTTGCCCACGAAGCCCGCCAAGGGCGGCATGCCCACCAGCGACAGCATCGCCACCAGCATGATCCCCGCCAGCACCGGGTTCTTCCACCAGATGCCCGAGAGGTCGTCGTAGGTCACGGTGTCGCCCCCGGAAAGTCCCCCGGAAGTTAGCCCGAAAGATATGTCTGTTTCAGAGGTTGCCGTGGCCTTCCGGGGGTGGATACAGGCGAGGACCGCGAATGAGCCGGCCGTCGCCATGCCGTAGGCCAGCAGGTAGAACAGCACCGCCGCGACGCCGTTGCCCATCGCGCCGCCTTGGATCGCTTCGGAACTGTGGGCGACGTTCTCGGCGGTAAAGCCCGCGACCAGGCCGGTGAGCAGGTAGCCCGAGTGAGCGATCGAGCTATAAGCCAAGACGCGCTTGAGGTTGGTCTGGATGAGGGCCAACACGTTGCCGACGGTCATGGTCAGGACCGCGATGCCGACCAACAGGTACGCGATCGGCTCAGGTAATGGATTCCACCCGACAAGCCCGATCACGAGGATCAGCGCCGCAAAACCCGCCGTCTTGGGCACGATGGCGAGGAACGCGGTCATCGGCGTCGCCGCGCCTTCGTACACGTCCGCCGCGTACGCGTGCATCGGCACCGCCGCGATCTTGAAACACAAGCCCAGGATCGCCAGCACCAAGCCGAGGATCATCAGTGACGATGGCTCGCCGTTGGGCATAGTCTCGACCGCCGCAGCGATCTGGCCGAACTCGGTGAAGCCGGTCGCGCCGTAGATCATGGCGAACCCGTACAGGAACACCGCAGCCGACAACGCCCCGAGGAAGAAATACTTGATCGCCGATTCTTGAGCCACGAGCCGATCCCGGCTGGTGGCGATCATGACGTACGTCGGCAGGCTGGTCAGTTCGAGCGCGAGGAACAGCCACACGAGGTCGGTCGCCCCGGCCGTCAGCATGACGCCGGTGATCGACAGCAGGAAGAAGCAGTAAAACTCGCCGCGGATGCAGTTGCCCGGGTCGAATGTTTTGGACGACTCGGCCGAGATGCTCTGCCGCAGCTTATCCGGCAGCCCGACGTTGATCATCAGCAGAATTAGCCCCATCGCCAACGCCAGGCATTTCACATACGGCACGATCCCGCCGAAGCCCAACGGATGGTTTTCCACCGGCGACACCAGCGTCACGATCCACGCCAACGCCATCGTCGCCGCCGCGACCCAAGGCGTTGCCTTACGGATCGCCGCCTGCGGAGCCAACCCCGTCGCCAGACACGCGACCGCACCGGTCAACATGATCATCTCGGGCCAGAGCGTGAGTAGCTTTTCGAGGAAAGGGTTCATGGCGTCACCTCCATTGGAAACGCGAACGATTCGGCCACTTCGAGTTGATCCGCCGGACTCCCAAAGCGCTTCTCGATCTCCACCTTCACATCCGCGGTTTTGGTCGCCACGGCGGGCTCCATGCTGCGGAGCATCGGGGTGGGGTAGAGGCCCAGCACGACGCAGGCGACCGCGAGCGGGCCGACGGTCATGACTTCGCGGCGGGACATGCCGTGGAAGGTGCGTTTGCTGATGGCCGCCTCGAAAACGTCTTCATCTTGATTGACATACTCGGGAACCTTCAGCGGGCCGAAGCAGAGCTTGCCGACGCAGAACAGCATATAGATCGCCGCGAGGATCACCCCCGTCGCTGCGGCCACGGCAAAGGTCCAGCCCAGCACGCCGTCGGGCGATTGGGCCGTACCCATCATCGTCAGGAACTCGCCAACAAACCCGTTCAGCCCCGGCAGGCCCACGGCCGCCAACGCAAACAAGATGAAGAAGAACGACCACATCGGAAGCTCTTTCGCTAACCCCGACATCTCGCGGAGGTCGCGGGTGTGGTAGCGGTCGTAGAGCATGCCGAGGCAGAGGAACAGGCCCCCGGAAGCCAAGCCATGAGCAATCAAGTAGTACATGGCGCCGGTCGCGGCGATATCGCCGTCGTCGAAGGCAAACAACCCGAGCATGACGAAGCCCATGTGAGACACTGAGGAATAGGCGATGAGTTTTTTCGCGTCGGTCTGGACCCAGCAGATCAGGGCCGTGACGATGACGCCCAGCACGGCGAAGACGCCCAGGTACGGCGCAAACAACACCGCCGCCGCGGGGGCCATCGGGATGGCGATGCGGATCAGGCCGTACGGCCCGAGTTTGAGCACCAGCCCGGCGAGGTCGACGCTGCCCGCGGTGGGCGCTTCGGTGTGGGCCAGGGGCAGCCAGGTGTGAAACGGCCACAACGGCGTCTTGATCGCAAAGCCAGCGAGGAACGCCGCGAGCACCCAGCACTGCTCGGTCAGGCTCATGGTCTTGGCGGCATCAATCAGCGTGACGATTTCAAAGTCCCAGTAGCCTTCTTGGTTGAAGTGGAACCATGCGACGTAGATGATCCCGGCGAGCAAAAACACCGAGCCGGTGAAGGCGTAGTAGAAATACACCTTGGCGGCTTTGAGTTTGTTTTTGTGGCCGAACATCCCGATGAGGAACAAGAGCGGGATCAGGCTGAACTCGAAGCAGGCGTAGAACATCAGCACGTCCCGGGCGATGAACGTGCCGATCAGGCAGGCCTCGAGGATGTGCAGCCAGAAGTGAAACGCCCGCATGCTGTGGTTGACTTCCAGCAGCGAGCCGATGACGACGACGGGCATCAGGAACGTGGTGAGCGCGATCAGCCAGATGCTGATGCCGTCCACGCCGAATTGAAAGGTCATGCCGAACTGCGGCAGCCAAGGCACCTCGGCCATGAGTTGCATCTCGCCGGGCCGGCTCCAGTCGAAGGCGATGAACACGATGATGGTCATGCAGAACGCCAGCGTGCTGGTGACCGCCGAGTACATCCACGCGACCTTGCGCC